>NZ_JCAUAU010000017.1:0-136520 GCF_059692135.1 Paenibacillus sp. J22R160
GTCTCAGCGCCGAGAAGGTGGCAATAGTGAAGCGAGAGGACCCAAAAGGCCGTCTCGAATGAGAAAGCCATACGTGAAGGCTGGATGTTGGCGTGAGAGATCCGAAAAGGCTGTCTCAGCGCCGAGAAGGTGGCAATAGTGAAGCGAGAGGACCCAAAAGGCCGTCTCGAATGAGAAAGCCATACGTGAAGGCTGGATGTTGGCGTGAGAGATCCGAAAAGGCCGTCTCAGCGCCAAGAAGGTGGCGGTAGCGAAGCGAAACGGCTCAAAAGGCCGTCTTGAGCGAGGAAACCGCACGGGGAAGGAAGAAATGCAGAGCACATGAACCAAGCCTCGCCAGGAGTCATCCCGTATTTCCACGATTAATAAATTTTTTGTTCACAAATATCCAGTATGATGGTGTCATAGATTCTAAGTTCAGGGGAGTGTGCCTTGTGAAAACCGTTTTGGTGGTAGATGACGATTTAAATATTTGCCGCATTACGAAGCTATATTTAGAAAAAAGCGGCTATGCGGTGGTGACCGCAAATGACGGCGAGCAAGCGCTCACGCAGTTCGAAGAGCTGCAGCCCGACTTCATCGTGCTGGATATTATGCTGCCGAAGCGGGACGGCTGGTCCGTATGCCAGAAGATTCGCGCGATGAGCGACGTACCGATTCTGATGCTGACAGCCAGAGCTCACGTGGATGAGCGGATTGAAGGCTTGCAAATGGGCGCAGACGATTACTTGGTCAAGCCTTTTGACCCGAACGAGCTGGTCGCCCGCGTGACCACGATACTCCGTAGAACACTGATTCGAACGGAAGCGGCAGCTCCCTCAAATATGTATGAAGTCGGCAGTCTGCGTGTAGACGCCTTGTCCCACGATGTCACCGTTGAGGGTCAACTGGTCGCTTTGCCCAAAAAAGAGTACGAGCTCCTCCTGTTTTTCGTGCGCAATCCGAATCAAGTATTCACCCGCGAAGATCTCATCGCCAAGATATGGGGATGGGATTTCGAGGGGGAGGACCGTGTTGTTGACTTATACATCAAACGTCTAAGACAGAAGCTAACGGCACATACGGAAAGAAAAGTAGATTGGAACATCCGAACGGTATGGGGGATTGGCTACAAGTTCGAGGGGCCGGAGTCATGCTGAACTCTTTTTATCGCAAGCTATTATTTATTTACATGTCCATTACAGTTGTGTCCATTCTTGCTATTTCAGGGACCATAGGCTATTCCATGAAACAGAAGACGTATGACCGCAGTGAAACGCTCTTGTTGGAAAAAGTTGAACAAGTCGACGAGCTAGCGAAGGAGCTATTCGATGGTTCCACCTTGCTGAAGGATTTCCGTAAGCAAATAAGCGCCATAGAGAAATCGTCCAACGTTCGCGTCGCTCTGATTAAGCATCCAAAAGTAAATGTGGATAAAATCCAGTCTATCGGCGAGTCCCCGGCACGCAAGGAATGGCTGGACAAGGTGCTGGCAGGGAATCAGGTGACGGTACGGAGCAATTTTGCCCAAAATAGTACGGTGAAAATGTTGATTGTCGGTCGCCCTGTCATGTTGGAGAACCGCGTGGTTGGGGCTATTTTTCTATATACACCTATTATGAATATTCAAGGGACAATCAACGATATTAATCGGGCGATCTATGTCTCGGCGGTGTCGGTTGCGCTGCTGGCGATGGCTGTGCTGTACTTTGTCTCGCGGCATTTTGTGAAGCCGATTCAGCTCATGAGTAAGACAGCCGAGGCGCTGGCTTTGGGGGATTTTAGCGGAAGGGTCCCTGTTCGAGGAAAGGACGAGATTGCATCGCTGTCGGGATCGTTGAATCGTATGGCTGGCAAGCTGCAGAAGGTTGAAGAGGGGCGCAAAAGGTTTCTCTCTGAGATTTCACATGAGCTGCGGACACCGCTGACGACGATTCGGGCCTCCCTGCAGGGGATAACGGACGGTGTCGTAGAGCCGGAGGATGCCAAGGAGTTCATTCAAGTGTCTCTCCAAGAGACGCTGCGACTGAGCAGTTTGGTGGATGATTTGATGGAGCTGTCTTCTTTTGAGGAGAAGCAGGTGAAGTTGAGTTTTCAACCTATGGACGTATCCGATGTCATTGCTCATGTGGTCACGCAGCTGAAGATGAAAGCCAAGTCCAAGCAGATCGAACTGAGCTCGGAGGCCGAGATGCCGTATAGGGTGCAAGGGGATGCCGATCGGCTGAGGCAGGTTTTCATCAATTTGCTGGATAACGCGATTAATCATATCCCAGTTGGGTCAGAGGCGGGAATTCGGGTGAAAGCGGTCAGAAATGAGCGCTGGATCGAAGTCTGGGATAACGGTCAGGGGATCGCGCCTGAGAAGCTGCCGCATCTGTTTGATCGCTTCTATAAAGCGGATGAAAGCCGCAATCGCTCCGGCGCCGGTCTCGGATTGACGATCTGTAAACATATCATTGATGCCCATGGAGGCTCCATTCGCGTCGAATCGAAGCTTGGGGCGGGGACGGTTTTTAAAATATTTTTGCCAACTGTACAAGCTTAGCGCCATGACAAACTTATGACATAATTATCCGCTAAGATAGGGTTTGTAAGGTAAACATAACCATAGACCAATCGAGGAGTGATACTTATGTTGAAAAAATTAACAGGATTAGCTTTGGTAGGTGCAATCGCATTAACTGTTCCGGTGGCGGCTTTCGCAGCGGAATCGCAGAGCAGCACATTTCATCCGATCAAGCAATTATTACAGGATAAAGCACAAGCTTTTGGCATATCGACGGACGGTAAAACGAACAAACAGATCAAAGCTGAACTGAAAACGGCAAATACCGCTCAAAACACAGAGCGCTTGAATAAAGCCGCAGCAAAATTGGGTATTAGTACAGAAGGCAAAACTCCAGATCAGCTCAAAGCGGACATCCAAGCAGCCGTTCAGGTAAAATTGCAAGCGAAAGCGACTAAGCTCGGCATTAGCGCGGATGGGAAAACGAATAAAGAGTTGAGAGAGGCGCTGAAAGCGGCAGTACAAACGAAACTGCAAGCGAAAGCGACTAAACTCGGCATTAGCACAGAAGGCAAGACGAATAAAGAGATCAAAGCAGCGTTGAAAGCAGCGGAATTGACTAAACTGCAAGAAAAAGCAACTGCAGCGGGCATTGCAACGGACGGCAAAACAGCGAAAGAGATTCGTGCTGCGCTCAAAGCAGGCAAAGATGCGAAAAAATCCACAGCATTAAATAAAAGAGCTGAGAAACTGGGTATCTCTACGGATGGTAAAACAGCGGATCAAATTTTTGCGGAAGTGGAAAGCGCACTGAAAGCGAAATGGGCTGAAAAAGCAGCGAAATAGGCCACAGGAGAATACTAGCTAGCTAGGGGAACTACAGGGTCTTAATTGAGCCAATTGGGCTCTTTTCAGGGTGAGACGGAACTACAGGGCACTATTTGGCCCAAATAACTCGCATGTAGGCCGAATTTGATCGAATAGCGGAACGTAGTTCCCATCAACTTGAAGAATCACCCGTTTGTTGGAAAATAGAGGACCATAGTTCCTACTCGTTTAATACTCACTCACATAGCCCAGAGGGGCTGTCTCAAAGGTGGTTTCTGACCTTTTGAGGCAGCCTTTTTTAGTTATAGTGGATTTCCGTGGATTCAGCCTCAGGAAAATGAAAGGCGAAGAGCCCCTCCGCTTCCGCTTCAACATCAGCGCGCTCAGCGTCGGATATCTCCCGGAATAACGTGACCGTCAACACGGCCGCTTTTCGTTTATGCATCGCGATAGACCAAATGCCACTGACGAAACCGTCAACAAGCAGCGCGGCGCGTATGATGCCGTTGTCAGTAAACACACGCTGCTTCACCTCCTCCGCCATGATGCGCGAGCGATCATCGTAGGAGAGCAGCATGTTGTCGAACTCCCCCAAGAAGCGAGGGGGAGCAGGGGGGCTAGCGTCCGGCCGCGGCGCCTCCGGCAGGTCGAACAGCTCATTCCCCTGCTCGTCGCGGAAGGTGAGCAGGCTGGGGCGCAGCCGCTCCACGACCTCGCGCAGCCGAGTCAGCCCGGACCACACCTGCATATCCTTCACGGATGCAGGCCCAAATGCCGCCAAGTAGCGCAGCAACATGGCGTCCGCGCTGGCCTCCTCCGCTAGCGCGCAGCCAAGCCACGCCTCCGCGGTGGTATGGGCCGCCTGCCCGGAGGCGCCCCAGATGCCTCGCGGAGGCACCTGAACCAGCGGCAAGCGGCAGCGCACCGCTTGCGCCAAGGCCGTGGCGTCGCGCTGCGGCCACTGGGCTTCGAGGCGCTTGCCGAGCTCACCTAGCGTGAGCGGCTGCGCCTCGAGCAGCGCTCGCCCGGCCGCGGCGAGCGCATCCAGGTCTAGTTCGGCAAGCTTCTTGCCGAACGCGCCTTGCAAGCCGCGATCCTGCACGGCTTGCAGGATCGGGCGCAGCGTCACGCAGTCGTCTGCCGTGACGAGGTGGATCGTCGAGCGCATCATGGCGATGCGCACGATGCTTCGATCTAGGATGAGCTGCGACAGCTGCTCATGGTGAAAGCTTTGCAGGCGGGTCCACAACCCCACGTAGGGTGGGTTGGGGGCTTGTGCCTGCAGCCCGACTAGGTGCCGGACTGCCGCGAGGACGGGCATGTCCGATCGCCGCAGCAGGAACTGCCGGGCCAGGAGGGCTCGGTTGAGGTCGCGGCGGCTGAGGATTTTATCCGTATGATCAGTCATGTGAAGGCCCCCTATAGCGTTAACTTATTTGTATATAATTGTAAATTATTTGTATAATAGATACAACGCGAGAAGGAGACATGTTGTTTATGCATTTATTTGTGGCTATTTTCATTATTTGGGCGTCGTATCGATGGGGCGATTGGCGGAACTGGCAGAAGTATCAACCTACGATGATGTACTTCGCTATAGGTAATTTATTATACAATTATTTATGCGCTGAGCGTATGCTCTGGACGTTGACTCCGGACTGGTTCGGGGATACAAGTCTGACGGAATTGTTATATACCTTTATCATTTTCCCGGCTACAGCTTTGCTGTTTCTGACGAATTACCCGCAAGGCCGGCTGAAGGTCTTTTTTCACTATGTCCAGTGGGTGTTGATCTATGGCGGGGTAGAGTACATGTACTCTCTGACGGGTCGAATTGAGTACCAATACGGTTGGTCCTTAGGATGGTCGATCATTTTTAATATCATCATGTTTCCTATGCTCAAACTGTTTTCTGTAAAACCGCTGTTAGCGTATGGTTTTTCTGCGTTGTTGACGGTGTTTTGGATGAAAATGTTTTATGTTTCGTTTTAGAAGCCTTAGTTGTTCTAAACCATAAAAAAGGCTAGAAGCCACCTGAGGTGATTTCTAGCCTTTTTTGTAACCTCTAACGCATATCCTGCTTCATACGAGGCTGTTTCCTGACGAACTTGCTGTTGGGCCGAGGGGTTGCGCACAGCTCTTCCACGTATTGATCAAACGTCTCTGCGAGCACTTCATACTGGAACTCTATCTTCGCACGTTTATAGCCATCTGTTACTAAACGCTCTCTAATCGCCTGATCTTTTGCCAAAAGGACGATACTCTCTACAATTTCGGCATGTGAATCTGGATCAACGAGCAGCCCCGTCACCCCATCAAGCACCGCTTCCAAAGCCCCGCCGGACCTTCCGGCTATAACAGGCACTCCTGCCGAGGCTGCTTCCAAGTAGACGATTCCGAACCCTTCGGCATCCCCCTTCTCCAGCTCTCGGCACACCATAATAAACTGGTTTGCCAAACTGTAATACTCATTCATAATTTCACTTCCACGGATACTGCCAATGAACTTAACCGCATCCGCAACACCGTTCACCCGTACAAGCTGTTCGAGTCGTGCACGGTCGGGACCATCCCCGATAATCACATACACAGCATTGGGAATCTGCTTGAGGATTTCGGGCATGGCCTCAATGACGCGGTCCTGTCCTTTCCTCTCGACAAGTCGGCCCACAGATAAAATGACGTACTTATCTTCAAGTCCATGCCGCCCTATCAACTCTACATTTGCAGGACTCTGATCAAACTCGGCCTCCACGCCAGGATGCACAAGACTAATACGAGAAGGATTGACTCCATAACTTTCTACCAGTTTTTGGGTAAAAATACTATTGGTCAGTACACCGTCGGCATGAACTAATATTAGCTTGACGATCTGATTTAAGCCGAAGAACCGACGAAACATCAGCATATCCATGCCATGCGTGGAAATCACATAACGGCGCTTTCCGAATACTCGAAACAGCAGACCGATGAAACCGATAAGCACATATCCGTAGACGGTAACATCAGGTTCTTCCACCACCATCATTTTTCTCACATGACGGAAAAGTCGCCCCCAGCTCAAAATGTGTGCGCGCTCATTGCGCATGAATGCCCCACGCACTGTCCGAAAGGATTGTTTGCCATCGAAGGCTTCACTGCCCGGATACTCAGGAGCAAGAACGGTAATATCATGTTTCGTATGCTTGGAAAGGTTATAGTAATAACTTTGCATGCCACCAATTCCAGGAGGGAAAACACCAGCAACAAGTACGACTTTTTTACGATTCATAGCTTCTCACCTTTCGAGCTAGTCTGTAGGCCATTTGAATTAAGGTCCAGAATGTAATTTCAGCCATCATGTTCCATAACCGTGCTATGATCGAAATGTGCAATGCGGCCTCCGCACCTAGTTTATGCGATAAAAAGTAAACCAAGAAGCCCTCTCTAACACCAAGCCCACCGGGAAGCGGACTCAACAATCCGAGCAGCCAAGAGGTGGCGAAAGTACCAGCCGCATAGAAAACGCTAATTTGGCCGGCTCCGAAGCTGTTTGACAACATCCAGAAAGCGACCCCCATCACGAAATGGCTGCCTAGAAAACAAATAAAATAACCGAAAAATTGTTTGCGAGACAAGGTGGCTCCCGAACTTTTATTCGATGGGGAGTAGGCTGAATTAGTCATTCGCTGTAGCAGCCTTAGGAGCAACTTCCACCCAGAGACTTGGACGAATACTCGGCCTATCCAAGTTGTTATATTCGAATAATATATAAATACCGTGCCCGCAATAGCAGCAATGAATATGGAAATAGGAACTGACACAACGTCAAGGCTAAAAGCAAGTAGAAGGGCATACGAAAGCGCCGCGGACACCAAGAGAACGTTTTCGTAAACAATAGCTGCTAACTGTGCAGCAAGCGATACACCTGCCCTAGTCGCGAGTACGATGCGGCCCGCATAGTTCCAGAAGCCGCCAGGTATGTACTTAGCGAATTGCGAGTTAATAAAAATAAGCAAACCTGATAATAAATCTAGACTTGTATGATTGCTGGTTTTTGCTCCAACGGTATTAACAATGAGCACCCAGATACCCGCTTGCAGCATTAAAAATACGGTGAAAAGGACCATAGACACATAAAAACGGTAATCTGCATCCATCAGATAGGTTACCAAGTCCGCGGGCTTTAGCGCTAAGCTTCTATTGGCGAAATACAAAATGACCACCACGAGTAAGACTTTCAGCATCAAAGGAAACCATTTCCGTAGCACCTCCTGGCTTCACCGTCCCTTAAAATAACTTAATATGATTATATCATTATTAATTTATAATCATTTTTAATTTATGGAAAATCACCTCATTTGAAAGTTTCGATTTATAAATATATGCCGATAAAATATAGTAGGAGTAATAACTTTTTAAAGAGTGGTGGAGATATGATAGCAATCGGGCTTGCTGGTTGGGGAGACCATGACGAATTATATAAAACTGGAGTCAGACCGCAAGAAAAGCTAAAAGAATACAATAAATATTTTTCAGTTGTTGAGGTAGATAGCTCGTATTACGCCATTCATAAAGACAGTTTATATCATAGGTGGGTTTCAGACACTTCAAATAACTTTTCATTTTTGATAAAAGCTTATCAGGGCATGACCGGACATACGCGGCAGCATTATTCCGATGCAGAAACAGAAGAAATGTTTCGGAATTTTATTGAATCTATACAGCCGGTTATTGAAGCTAGTAAATTAAAAGCAGTTCTTTTCCAGTACCCTCCTTGGTTTGATTGCAATCGTGAGAATGTTAAACTGTTGCGATTAACAAAGGAAAGAATGGGTGATATTCCAGTAGCCCTTGAATTTCGTCATCAAAGTTGGTTTAGTGCTGAAATGGCAGATAAAACAATCTCCTATATGGTTGAAGAAGGCTGGATTCATAGTATCTGCGATGAGCCTCAAGTATTTCCTGGATCGATTCCGATCGTTTTAAGACCAACCAATGAAGCATTAACCATTGTTCGTTTTCATGGCAGAAATACTTCTGGTTGGACATCGAGCGGAACTACGAATTGGCGAGAAGTGCGATACCTCTATCGCTACAAGGAAGATGAATTGCTTGAGTGGAAAGAGTATCTGGTGAAGCTCGAGAAAGAATCAGACGAGGTTTGTGTGATTTTTAACAACAATTCTGGCGGGGATGCTGCTTCTAATGCTTTGCAAATGATGAATCTTTTGGGTATGGAGCAAAAAGAGTTGCCATCGCCACCTCAGCAAATGGATATGTTTGATTGAAGCTTTTAAATCTTCGCAAAATAAGAGGTCACCGGAGCTTTCTGGTGACCTCTTATTTTATTTGGCCCAACTAGGATTTGTTGGGTTCTTTTGCGCGTATTTCATTGATCGAGAGATTAAATTTTCTTAATAATTGTGCGAATGTTTGGCATTCGTCATCTGACCACTCTTTTAACACTTCTTTGAGTCTGACCGATCTTGCCTTTTTATACTCATCTAATTCATGTTTGCCCAAATCCGTTATTTGTAAGGTGTATGCTCTTCGGTCTTGTGGATCAGGGATTCTGTACACGTATTCTTTCTGTTCTAATGAAGCTGCTTGTCTACTGACAGTGGAGATGTCCAATTGGAATATATCCGCTAAGGCTTTTACGCCAGCGCAGCCATGAGCCGATATTTGGTGCAGCAAAAGATAAGCCGATCGATCGATATTTCCGAATTTTTTGTCAGATGACAAGGATGTGAGGCGCCGAACAAATATGGCCATTTCAAGTTCTATGATTTCCAATGCATCTATTTTCATACTGCTTCACCTCATTAGCTATATGACCTATGGTAACATACCCCACTCTAATTTTGAATCTGACATGAGGGTAGATTTGGATTGTTGACAACCACTTTTAAAGTTGTATAATACAACAATGTAGTTTGATGATACAACTTGTTTTTGAGGGAGTCAATGTCGGCTCTTCAAATTTATTTGTACGAAATGAGGTGTGTGGATGTATCTGGAGACGAACATTGCTAGACTTTTGAGGCAATTGACGAGATACCATAAAGATTCATTAGCTAGAAGGATTCATTGTTTGGGTTTAACACCTCCCCAATTCATGACGTTGCATCAAATTAAGAGGGAGCCGAAGACGATCGGGCAGATTGTCGACGCCGTTGATTTATCATACAGTACCGTCTCGGGAATCATTGATCGGCTTGAACGCGATGGTTGGATTGAACGTGTGAAAGACGAAGTAGATCGCCGCGTGACTTGGATTTATATGTCAGAGAAAAAGCTGGCAAGGTTTGAAGAAAATTCCTTATTTCAAGAAAGCAATTATTCTAAATTTTTAAATGGATTCTCAGAAGAAGAATTAGTAACCATTTATCATTCTTTCGATTTGATTACAAGACATCTGGAAAAGAAGGTTGAGGAGAAATTATGAAGCGTAAAGTAATGTTGTATATCATATTGACAGCTTTGGTCATCGTCGGTGGAGGAATCGGCGGTTATTTTTGGTATGAAGGCCAAAACTATCTTTCAACGGATGATTCCAGACTTGCCGGAGACATCTACAAAGTAATGCCGCGAATTACCGGAAAAGTGACTTCGCTGCAGGTTAATGAAGGGGATCATGTTCTGGCTGATCAGATTATTGGGCAGCAAGACAACAATAATTTGCCCACAAGCAGCCTTGATCAAGCGGCACTGCGGTCACCAATTGAAGGAACTGTCATTAAAACACTGGTTAAAGCCGGAGAAGTCTCCTCACCGGGGCAAACCGTAGCGATGGTTGTAGATACGAACAAATTGTATGTATCTGCTAATGTCGAGGAAACAGAGATCCATAAGGTCAAGGAAGGCGAAGTCGTAGAAATCAATTTGGATAATATTCCAGGCAAAGTGCTGCTAGGCAAAGTGAAAGAGATTAGTAAGGCCACTGCGTCGACCTTTTCGCTGCTTCCTTCTACCAATACCAGCGGGAATTTTACGAAAGTAACCCAACGTATCCCTATCAAAATCTCGATCGATGATAATCAAGGGCTTGATTTATCACCCGGAATTAGTACTTCGATCAAAATTCATTTGAAGGGCAACTAAAAGAAGAGGAGTTAGTCGACGATGAGTAAAAGAAATCAATTAATCGTTCCAGCGATTCTCATATTTGCGGCCATTGCAATCCTTCCTGGATGTGGCGCCAAAGTTTCAGGACAAGTGGATTCTACAGCCGTTCCGATCCAAGTTATCAAAGTGGGACAACCTGCATCTGCAGGCTTAAGCGGGAAAGTTATTCCCGATCAGGATATTAAAATAGTATCCAAAGTGGCTGGTAAAGTTGCCAGCGTAAATGTACAAGAAGGCAGTAAAGTCAAACAAGGCGATGTGCTGGTTCAACTGGAAACAAGTGATCTGACGCAACAAGTGAAGCAAGCTGAATCTGGTCTTCTTGCGGCGCAAGCGAAACTTGTGGATACGAAAGCCGGTGCCCGTTCCCAGGAAATTCAGGGACTGCAAAGCGCCGTCAACGCAGCTCAAGGGGCGTATCAACAAGCTACCGCGGCTATGGAGCAAGCCAAAGCAGGATTAGACCTGGCTACAAGCACTTATAATCGTTTAAGAAATGCATACGACAGCAATTCCGGTGTGACTCAAGAGGATTTGGATAAAGGAACACTTGATTATGAGAAGGCGAAAGCAGGCTCTGAACAAGCACAGGGTGCGCAAAAAGCGGCCCAAGCCCAGCTGCAAGGAGCAGAGGCTAAGCTGCAGTTGGCCAAAGTCGGGCCAACGGATAACACCATTTCAGCGCTTCAAGCGGATGTTGATCGTTTGAATGCAGGATTAGAGCTTGCTAACAGCGGATTGAGCAATGCCACGATTACGGCGCCAATAGATGGACTTATTGTTAAAAAAGGCATTTCGGTGGGTGAACTTGCTCAACCTGGTGTGCAGATCCTCTCTCTTGTGAATATGGATCAAGTTCAGGTGGAACTTAGCGTATCCGATAGCCAAATCACGCAAGTGAAGGCGGGCATGCAGGTCGACGTTACGATTCAAAACTTGCCGAATCAAACTTTTAAAGGTGAGATATCTTTCGTAAGCCCAGTTGCTAATGCAAACAGCAATACCTTCCCTGTCAAAGTGAAGGTTGACAATAAAGATGGTTTACTATTTGCAGGCATGGTGGCAGAAGTTAAACTGAACGCAGCTCAGGAGAGCCGTTTGGAAGTTCCGAAAAGCGCCGTTATTAAAAAAGATCAAAAAGACTATTTGTTCACAGTAAACGACAATACAGCCCACCTCGTTGAAGTAAAAACGGAGGAGAAAAACCAGGATTGGTTGTACGTGCTGCCTACCGATAAACTAAAAGCTAATGAACAAATTGTCGTGAATCCTGCAGATAAGGTTGTTGAAGGTACGAAGGTAAAAGCCGAATAGGAGGCGCAGCTATGGCCGATGCATCGGCAGTTAAACAACAAGAATCAGAAGGCTCCGGCAAAATGTGGCTGTCGCTTATCGCCATCGTCATGGGTACCTTCGTTGCCGTTTTGAACAGCAGCTTAATGAATGTAGCCATGAACAAATTCGTTGCTGTATTTGGCTCCGATATCAATACGATGCAGTGGGTCATTACGGGATATACCTTGGCATCTGCGATGGTTATTCCGATGAGCGGCTTTCTGGGTGCCAAATTCGGAAATAAAAATATATTTATCTACTCTGTAGCCGGGTTTACCTTGTTTTCCGTGGTTTGCGGTTTGGCTTGGAGCTCTAGTACGATGATCTTGTTCCGGATCATACAAGGATTTGCCGGTGGATTTATTATGCCAATCGGGATGTCAATTATTTATACCACGTTTCCCCGTGAGAAAACCGGTACGGCCATTGGCTTGTGGGGGGTAGCAGCAATGTGTGCTCCAGCACTCGGGCCGACGTTTGGTGGATATCTCATCCAGAATTACAGCTGGAGATTACTCTTTTTCATTAATGTACCTATTGGGATTCTTGCCGTCATACTTGGAAAGGTCCTGCTGAAAGAATCTCCGAGAAGACAAGGATTGAAATTCGACTTAACCGGGGCCATTCTGTCCATGCTCTTCTTCGGAAGTTTGCTTTTGGCGCTAAGTAAAGGGCAGCAGCAAGGATGGACTTCTTTATTCATCATTAGTTTGCTGTTTATTGCGTTCTTCAGCTTGCTGCTGCTGATCTGGGTGGAGCTCGGAGTCGAGCAGCCAGTGCTTGACTTGAAGCTTTTTAAAAATTTAAAATTTGCCATTAGTGTCATTGCGGGGAGCTTGGTCATGATGGGGATGATGGGCGGCACGTTCTTGACTCCGTTATATTTGCAAAATATTCAGGGGCTCTCCGCGATGCAGACCGGCCTTGTGATGATGCCTCAGTCCATTGCGATGGCACTAATGATGCCGATCAGTGGAAAACTGGCGGATAAATTCGGGATTGTCCCCTTGTGTATCACGGGTCTCACCATCCTGGGTGTCACTACACTCGATCTGCACCATCTCACGACGGATACGCCTAACCATTGGTTAAATACCATATTAACGATCCGCGGTATTGGAATCGGGCTTTGTATGATGCCACTGACCACTGCGGGAATGCGTGCGGTATCTCCACAGCAGGTCGGCAACGCCTCGCCGCTATCCAACGTAGTTCGTCAGGTTGCTGGTTCCCTAGGGATTGCCATGTTTACGGCGCTTATGAGCAACCGTCAAATTACTCACTATCAACACATCAGCGATAGTGTACCGGTTGATTCAGTTACAGCAAATAGTACGATATCCATGCTTTCAGGCTCGATTTATTCCTGGTCGGTGGATATGACAACAGCCTCAGGAACTGCGGCTACTTATCTAGCTGGGTTTATGCAAAAAGAGTCATTGGTCAGGTCAATCGCTGACACTTTCTATATTTCTGCGATTCCTGCTTTCATATGTATTCCTTTCGTCCTTTTCTTTATCCAAAGAAAAAAAGCGCCAACCGAAGTTAAAAAGTAATTGATATCTATCCTATTTCAACATCTAGCTTTTGAGAGGAGTACAAAATGAAGAAAAATTTATCCGTTATCGTGAGCACAGCTATGGCCCTTACTTTGTTTTCATCTGTAGCTCTAGGTGCGACTGCCCCTAAATCCTCTGCGGATTTCAGTGATTTAAATCAGCTTGATGCGGGGACCAAATCGAAGTTTGATGCGATGATTTCCGCAGGTATCTTTGATGGAGTAAGTAATGGCGTTTTTGGCCTTCATGATAAAATGAACCGTGCGCAATTCGCCAAAGTGGCAGCTCTAATCTTCGGATTGAAGGTAGATTCTTCTTTACAGGTATCTAGTTTCAGCGATGTGAGCCCTACAGATCCGGCTAACGGCTATGCCCTGCCTTACATCGAAGCGCTGAAAGCTGCTAACCTTACCGAGGGCTTCGGTCAAGGCACATACAACCCAGCAGGTGAAGTTACAAAAGAACAGCTAGCCGCATTCCTAATTCGGGGACTGAACAAGGATGCTGAAGCTAAAGGGACTGCAGCGGTAAATGATAGCACTGTTTCGAGTTGGGCCAAAGGCTATGCGGCTTTGGCTATTCAATTGAACTTGTTAGGGAACCAGGCTGACGGTACATTCGGGGGAATCCAACCTGCGACGCGCGATCTGTTGGTTACTTCTTCTTATGCAGCGAAGCAGCAATTTGCAGCTAACGGGGGGAATTCGTCCTCCGGCCAGCATACAGAAATCCATGCTGAGGATTTGAAAGCTTACAGTCTCCCAGGTGGTTCACAGGCTCAAGTCAAGAGTGTCCTGCAGGAAAAAACAACAGATGGTTGGAGAGTCGGAACTGTCGTTAAGCTGACCAATTCGTCCAATTCGACGATACGGATTCCCGATTATGAACTCCGTGTCAAAACGGCAGACGGCACGGACTATACGCTATTGCCAAGCGCAAGCAATGCTCGTTCGATTTTGCCGCAGAGCGATGTGACGCTTAGCTATATGACCGATATCAATGTAAAGTCGGACGTGAATTTGACAGATATCCTTTGGATCGATGTGAATCAAAAAGTATATCCTAAGCAGGAGACGCTGCTTGCAGATTCTCCCGTTAATTCGATTGTATGGCGCGGTAATGATGCTGTCATTAAGGACTCTGCTCTCTTGGGAGGGTGGGGAGCCACCTTCACCATTCCAGGTGTGACTTCATCTCTGAAATATTCCGCTACGAGTTTGTCCAAGCAGTTCACTGGGCAATCACCAACCTATATCGTACAGGTTAAAGTCCAGAATGCAGGTAGTTATGCAGAAACCGTTCCAGACTTTACGCTCAGCGGGAAATCGGATGGGCAATCTTTTATTGGTAAAAGAGTTGAAGAATCCCCGATAAGTCTCAATGCCGGCGAGCAGAAATATATTCATTTTGCGATTACCGCGGATACGAATGCGAAGTTGAATGCTTTCTATGTTCTTACGCCTGAAAGCTTCTTGAAACAAGGCCAGACAACACCGATTCAATATTACACAGGTCGCATCGGATTCGGACTTCCAGCTAATGGAGGAACAGATACAAGCACAGTCCCATCTGGAGGCAATTATACCTTTGGTACACCGATGGTATTCGAGCAAGGCAATGAGTT
This sequence comes from Paenibacillus sp. J22R160, assembly GCF_059692135.1. Classification (NCBI taxonomy): domain Bacteria; kingdom Bacillati; phylum Bacillota; class Bacilli; order Caryophanales; family Paenibacillaceae; genus Paenibacillus; species Paenibacillus sp. J22R160. Next base: position 14,945 of record NZ_JCAUAU010000017.1, read on the forward strand.
CATCAATCCCAATCTGGCTGTCTCACTGGAAGAATTGCATGTAACGAATAACGAAGAAACCGGAAATAAAACGGGCCTTGCTAAGTTCAAACTGATCAATAAAGGCGATAAGCCAATTCCAGTACCGGCTTTTGCCGCGGAATTAGCAGGGAAAGATGGCCACACCTACACAGGAAGCCGTCAAACCATGGGCACTTCGGATATTGCTCCCGGAACAGGAGTCGTAGTTAGCTATGGCTATACCATTCCATCGACTGACCAAAGTGAACAGTATATATTGAATGTGCAGGGAGTCCTGTCAGGGGCCGCACAAGGACAATCGGCTAATGGTTCTTCTACTTATAAATCTACGATTGCCAGCTATACTGTCAGCACGCAAAGCGATAATGATCATAACAATATATCTTTATATCCATTCAAGTTGAACATCAAAAGCTGGACATTATCTCAACTGACTATGACGACTCCGGCCATATCTTATATGTATAAATTAAGTTTAGATATGGACATTACACGTGATCCTGAAGTCCTTGTAGATAATAACTTCTCCAAATTGAAATTTGAATTGGTTGATGGTACTGGAAGTTCATTGGGCTCGAGTTCCTTCCCTTTCACCGGAACAAATCGTTTGGTGAGCGGTACTCAATCGCTGAGCTTCAGCAACTTGTCCCAAGACCAAATTAAAAATAATGTGTCCATCAGAGTCTACGAATTGGTGACTACACCAAATGGTGAAGTAGAGAGATTCATTGCAGAGTTGAAATAACACTTCCAAGCAATATATAAAAAAGGAGCCCGCAAACTTTGCGCGGCTCCTTTTTCGATATGTGCCTATTTTTTTCTCTCACGCAACGTTCAACCTTAGCTTTGGAAAGGGCCTACCACTCAGCCACCGTACCATCCGCTTGGCGCCAAACGGGATTCTTCCAATTGTGCCCGATAGCGGCCATCTCACGAACTTTCTCCTCGTTGATTTCGATGCCGAGACCCGGAGCGGTTAGATTTTTGACGAAGCCGTCTTCATATTGGAACACCGCCGGATCCTTCAAATAATCGAGCAGGTCGCTGCCCTGATTATAATGGATACCCAAGCTTTGCTCCTGTATGAAAGCGTTCGGGGAGCAGGTGTCAAGCTGCAAGCAGGATGCCAGAGCGATAGGGCCTAACGGGCAATGCGGCGCAACCGCAACGTCGTAGGCTTCTGCCATCGCGGCGATTTTGCGGGTCTCCAGAATGCCTCCAGCATGGGAAAGATCGGGCTGGATAATGTCCACATATCCTTGCGCCAACAGATCCTTGAAGCCCCAGCGCGTGTACATACGCTCGCCGGTTGCGATCGGGCATGAGGTATGGCGCGCGATCTCTTTAAGCGCTTCATTATTCTCCGGCAAGACAGGCTCTTCAATGAACATCGGACGGTAAGGCTCCAGTTCTTTGACGAGGATTTTGGCCATGGACTTATGGATGCGACCGTGGAAGTCGATGCCGATACCAACATCTCGGCCGACAGCCTCGCGGACAGCGGCAATGCGAGCGATAGCCTCGTCCACCTTGCTGAGCGAGTCGATGTAATGCATTTCCTCCGTGGCGTTCATCTTCACGGCTGTAAAGCCCGCGGCCACCTGCTGTTTGGCCGCCAGCCCGACGTCGCTCGGACGGTCGCCGCCTATCCATGAATAAACGCGTGTGCGCTCACGGCACGCACCGCCTAGCAAATCATAAATAGGGGCATTGTAGAATTTCCCCTTAATATCCCAAAGCGCTTGCTCGATCCCGGAGATCGCGCTTGTCAGGATAGGCCCTCCGCGATAGAAACCGCCGCGGTACAGCACCTGAAACATGTCTTCGATCCGCATCGGATCTTTGCCGATGATTTGTTCGCTCATTTCCATGACAGCGGCTGCGACGGTATCCGCTTTCCCCTCAACGATCGGCTCGCCCCATCCAGTAATGCCTTCATCGGTTTCGATTTTCAAAAACAACCATCTTGGCGGCACCTTAAACAGTTCTAACTTCGTAATCTTCATGGTCTATTTCCTCTCCCATAACTTAGAATGTCTTACTGGTTTACTGCCGCCATGAGCTGCTCGGCATATAGTGTAATCGCTTTATAATTCTCTCTTTGGATTTCGCTAATTGAAACCAAACTTCCTCCTACGCCGATAGAAAAAGCGCCTGCTTCGAGATAAGCGGCAGCATTGTCCTTCGTGATCCCGCCAACAGCGAGGAGGTTCACATCGTTCAGCGGCCCTTTTATCTCCTTCAGATAAGAAGGGCCAAGGCTAGAGCAGGGGAATAATTTCACGGTCGATGCGCCGAAGTTCATAGCTTGAACAATTTCAGTCGGGGTAAAGGCTCCTGGAATCGGAAGCACGCCGCTAGCCAAAGCCTTTTCAATCATACCCTGATCCACATTCGGGGAAATCAGGAACTGTGCGCCGGCCCTAATCGCTTCATCCGCATATGCGGCGTTCAGCACGGTTCCGGCACCAATCACCATGCGGCCATCATACTCTTTGCGCATCATCTGGATGATCTGCAGCGCATTCGGCGTATTCAGTGTCACTTCTGCCAGCTCGATACCGCCGGCAGCAAGCGCCTCAAACAGAGGCTGTGCCTGCGCGGACTCAATGCCGCGAATAATCGCAATGACTTTAGATTTTATTAGCTGCTGCAAAACATCTGAGCTCATTCACCACACCTCCGTTTCTAAGAATATTGATCGCGATACTCCTGTGGGGTCATGCCGTAATGCTTTTTGAAAGCATGATTGAAGGAGTGGGGACGTTGGTACCCGAGCTGTGTAGCAATTTCGTATATTTTATCGTGACCGTTCTTCAGCAAATAGGCGGCGCGATCCATCCGGACGCGGTTGACATAATCGCTGAGGTTATCGCCGGTTTCCAGCTTATAGATTTTAGACACGTACACGGGATGCAAAAAGACATGATCGGCAATGGATTGCAGCGAAACGTCACTGGCCAGATGCTGATCGATAAAGGATCTGATGTCATTAATCAGGGTGACTCTGCTGTTTTTCCGCTCCTGATCCATGTCTTCCCTCATCCGATGCAAGGAACGAATCGTCCATTCGCGCAGCTGGTTGACCGTACGAAAGGGGATGCCTTCGGTCATCCGGTCGTAATCACCGCCAATGAGCTGGTGCAGAGGCCGGCCATTTTTATGAGCAATATAGGCAAAGGCAGACGCTACAGAGAAGTAAACCTCCAGCAAATGCTCCTGCGATTCGGAGAATTTCGCCTCCATTTCGTCGAAAATCAGAGTCAGCTTATCCTCGGTATCCTCCCAACGGGCGGCTTCCAGAAGATGATTGAGCGTAGGCGGTTCATACAGTCTTTGGAGCGCTGAGAGCTCTGGCTGGACAGATTCATCCCCGAGCCGTATCAACAGCTCATGTTCGCTGCCAATTTGTTTGCGAAAAGCGCTCAAAGAGGCGTTGTACAGAGTTGTAATTTCACTGGGAAATGGTCCCCAACTGCTTAGCAGAATGGAGATTTTCCCTTTTAAATAGTTTTTTACAGCAGATTGCAGCACAGAGGCGGTTCGTTCGAGCCAAGAGGAGTCCTCTTGATCCGCAGTCAACGGCTTCTTTTTCATCACAAAAATCAAATAATCATGAGCATCCTTCGTATGCCAGCTATCAAATTTCTCCGCAAACAACTCCTCGACCATGTTGCTGATGGCATATTCCATAAGAGATAGGTGGCTCATATCGTACTCCAGAAAATCCGACTCCAGCCGAATCATCATCAGCACGCAGGGGTGCTCTTGGAAATCCGGAAGCTCCAGCATCTGCATTTTGTCCCGCAGGGATTGCTCAGAGAGCTTGCGCCCTTGGAGGAGGTCGCTCAGTAAGTTGCCGCGCAGCAAAGGGAGGTTCTCTTTGACCGTATAGCTAAGACGTTGCTTAGAAAAAACTTCCTGCCACTCGTTCTGAAGCTTCTCCATGACCCGACCGACAGCAGCTAGCAAATCCTGTTCGGTAACAGGCTTTAGCAAATAGTCTTCGGTTCCTTGGAGAATCGCTTCCTTGGCATAGTTGAAATCGGAGTAACCCGATAAGAGAATGCATTTTGTTTTCTGCCATCTGCGGTTAATTTCCGCAATAAGCTGCAGGCCGGATATCCCCGGCATCTGAATGTCGGTAAGGACGATATCGATGGAGAATTGCTCGAGCAGCTCTAACGCCTCTTTGCCTGAGTAAGCTTTGAACACCTGTTCAATCCCAAGGGATGCCCAGTCAATGGTGGCATGAAGCCGATCTACAACATGAGCCTCGTCATCGACGATCAAAAGTTGAATCATCGTTTGCTCTCCCCGTCAGCTTCTGGAAGGTTCATCTGCGCACAGCGCTTCCAAGTTAACACAGCCTTCAAGCCTCCTTTTTCACCGGGAAAGAAAGTAAGCCCTGATCCTTCTCCGAATTGGTAATACAGCCGGTGGTGGACATTCCAAGTGCCGCAGCCAATATCATCCGACATCGGTGAATGCAGCTGTTCCAGCAGCCTAGCTAGTCCCGCCTCGTTAAGCCCCGCGCCGTTATCTTCAACAATGACGCGGTTCCAGCTCTCATCCTGCTCACCGGTTATGGTGATACGGTCGCCTTCCACGCTGCGTTCGATGCCATGGAGGATAGCGTTCTCTACCAATGGCTGAAGGATCAGCCGGGGAACCCATTCTTCCAGCATGTTCGCGGGAACCGAGATATCATATTTCAGACGATGGATGCGCAGGTGCTGAATATTCAAGTAGTGGCCGACCAAGTCGAGCTCGTCTGCCAGCTTAACGGCTTGCTTCTCAACCCTGGTCGTATAGCGGTAGAATTCGGCCAAATTTTGCGCCATAGCCACGACAGACTCTTTGTCCTCCATCTCGGCTGAATTGATAATGAAAAACAAGGAGTTATACAGAAAGTGCGGATGAATTTGCGATTGCAGCTGCTTCAAGGTCGCCTCGCGGGACCGGATTTTCTCGGCATAAACATCTTCGACCAGCACTTGAATTTGTTCGGCCATTTCATTGAAACGTTGAATGAGAAAATCAAATTCATTCTTGGCCTTGTAGTGGATGCGGGCAGATAAATCACCGCGCTTCACCTTTTGCACACTTTGCATCATTTTACCAATCGGGATTTGCACATTCCGGTACAGCATGAAAGAAGCTAGCACGCTCATAACGAGTAGAAGCCCAATAGTGATGTAGAACAAATTACGCGTCATGGTAATGGGCGAGAGTATTTTCTCAACTGGCACATAATCCACTAAATACCAACCTAGCTGTGTGGACTTCACATAGCTAATCAAATACTGCTGGCGATTGATCTCAAACTGGATTTGACCGGAGTTGGGAAGGTCCGCATCTAGGGCAAGCCGCTCTCGAATTACATTCGTAATCTGCTGGTTGGAAGAGCTGTTCACAATCAAGGCGTTCCTGCCATCCACCAAAAAGGGATCGCTTCGTTTGTCCTGCTTGTACACGTCCATCAGATTCACCATGTTTTGAACGCTGAACCTTACTTGATAGAGCACATTTGCTTGATCTACCGTCTGTGCGCGAATCGGCTCGCTAATCTCTCGGATGAACGATCCAATCCCTTTGTCGCCTTCCCGTACCTCAAACGTCCAAGTGCGTTGAATGGCTCGATGCCAAGGCCATACATCAGTGCCGTTGACGAAAATACTGGAGGAAAGCACCTGCTTCCCCTTGGGGATAGCAACCGTGAGTTCATTTACCCAGCCGCTTGAGACACTTTGCAAGCTAAGCTTTTGAATCATACGCGACTGCTCTTTCAGCACATCATAGTCGGGTGAATCGCTGCGATTGATATATTCCCTCATATAAGGATCGCTCCCGAGAATGACGGGGGACATGGCAAGCCGCTCCACATCTGCATCCAGCTGATGCATGAAGAAGGAGAGCTGATTTAAATTCGACGATTGGATCTGATCCTGCACAACGTTGTTCGTAATCCGGTTCGTATAGCTGTACAGCAGCACGATAGGAATGAGCAATAAGATCAACATGATTAAGATTTTGCTAAAAATATTAAGTTTATAGGGCATGTCAAATCACCTTCCGGGTCATCTAAGCGTTATAACTTAGAGTATACGCCTACGAGAGAAGTCCTCCAAATGAATGGAACCTCTCTCGTAGTTGCATTCAGGGGTAACCCTTCAGGATTAACCTTTAACAGCACCTGCGGAAAGTCCGCTGACAACATAGCGCTGTGAGACTAAGGCGATGATTAGTACCGGAAGCGTAATGATGCATGCTGCAGCCATAAGAGCGCCCCAGTTGATTTCCGAATAAGACATGAAGTTGAATACGGCGATCGGCAGCGTCTTCGTTTTGTCCCCCGCAAGGATGACAGAGAACATGAAATTGTTCCACGAGAAGATAAAAGAAAGCAGAGATGCCGTGATGACACCAGGCCCGGAGATCGGCAGAATAATCCGCAAGAAAACCTGATGATGCGTACAGCCGTCAATAAGGCCGGATTCCTCAATTTCCGTCGGCAGCGCCTCGAAGAAGGAGATCATAATCCAGATAATGAAAGGCAGACCGACGAGCATATGACTTAAAATGAGTGCGGTATACGTGTCCACCAGATGGATTTTGGAGAATAAAATAAACCAAGGGATCAGGAACGTAATCCCTGGGATGATCCTCGCGACTAGAATGAGAAGCCCGAGCTTGTGAAGGTGATGCCTTGCAATGGCATAAGCGGCCGGAAGGCCTAGGATAAGGGAAAGCAGCGTCGAGCCGAAAGCAACGAGGAAGCTGTTCCAGATGAATTTCATGAAATCGTATTCCTTGAATACGCTGACATAGTTGTGAAAAGTCGGTTTGAAAATAAACAATTGGCCTGTCGACAAAATTTGCGATTGTGTTTTAAAGGAGGCGAGCAGCATCCAGACAAACGGGAATGCAAATACGATGAGCACAAGGAAGGTGAGCAGGGTTTGCAGGAACCGTGAACCTCTTTTTTTCTTCATGAAGTGGCTCCCTCCATTCGTTTACGCATCCAGATCATAAATAACGTGAGGCCCATCACCAACGCGAAGAAAATGACAAGCAGGGACGATGCCATACCGAGCTTAAAGTATTGGAAGCCGAGTACATAGCCGTAAAGATTGAGCGTCTCCGAAGCGAAGTTCGGTCCGCCTTGGGTTGTAGCGTAGATGATATCGAATGTTTTCAAAACATCGATTAAACGAAGCATAGCTGCCACGATTATTGTTGGTCTTAAAAGCGGAAGTGTGATCGAAACGAACTTTCTCCATGTGCTTGCGCCGTCTACATCAGCGGCTTCATAAGGATCTGTTGGCAGTGTAGCGAGCCCGGCCATAATGATGAGCGCGATCATCGGCGTCCATTCCCAGACATCTACGATGACCAGGGACGGAATGACTTGACTGGGAGAAGCCAGCCATAGCAGCGGTTCGAGTCCTAACGATTTGAGCATCATGTTGGCAACGCCGATTGTCGGCTCATAAATCAGCATCCAGACCAAGCCCATGGCAACGGGTGTTGCGACCATCGGGAGCAGGAAAACCGTTTTGACGAGATTCTTCCCGTGAAATTCTCTGGATAGGAGTAAAGCGATGGCGATGCCAAGGATAACCTCCAAAGCGAGTGCTGCAAAGGTAAAATAAAACGTCGAGCCTGCTGCATGCCAGAAGCGCTCGTCTTTTAATAAGGCCGTGTAGTTAGCTAAGCCCACCCATAGGGGAGGCGACGTAGCGGACATGCTCCATTCGTAGAAGCTGATGCGGACCGTGTAGATGATTGGAAACAGCATCATCAGCAGGACGAAGATGACGGCAGGAAGCGTGTAGATCCATTTTAAGTTGCGGTTAAACCAGCTGTATTGCACCTGAAGTCACCCTTTCTGATGGTTCGTATAGGAAGGAGCTGTATGAAAGGAAAAAGGGTCATCAGATGACCCTTTTCACCCTCAAACGCCTATTTATCTCGTTTTGTCTTTATCGATAATTGTTTGCAGCGCTTGATTAGCTTTATCTGCAACCGGCCCTATGTTGGTTTCGCCGGACATCACTTTTTGCACGATTTCGCCAACTGCATCACGGGCTTCACCTACACTGATAACCGTTGGACGGTCGTGGTCAACACCCGTTTTGGCGCTTTCCTTGATGATCGGAACTAGCTCCGCAGGGAATCCGGTCGTGCCTTCTGGTTTATCCCATACCGAAGCACGGGCGCCAGGGTTGCCTTTTTGCTGTGTTTTCAACACAACATCTTTGCTTGTTGCCCATTGGATGAAGGCCCAAGTCGCATCTTTATTGCCGGATTTGGCATTCATAGCAAGTCCCCAAGATGTGATGCTGTAAGGCTTGGAGCCCGCTTTGCCGCCAGGGAATACAGCGAATCCGACTTGATCCGCTACTTTGGATTTGGCTGGATCCGTTGCGTTCTGGTACAAGGAGTTAGCATCCGTCAGGAAAGCGACTTTTCCTTGTGCGAAAATACCAAAGGCCTGCGGCCAGGACATGTTAAGCACACCTGGAGGTGCGTAATCTTTAAGCAGCGTGCCGTAGGTCGTAAAGGCCTTAATCGCTTCAGGCGTATTGATGCTGGCTTTCTCGCCTGTCGTGAAGTCCGCACCTTCCGAGTACAGGAAGGACGAGACCTGCGTTACAAGAGGAGAACGCTGGCCCCTTGCGACGAATCCGTACATCTCGTTTTTCGGATCGTGCAGTTTTTTCACCGCAGCATTAAGCTCATCTAACGTTTTCGGTACGGCGATGCCTGCCTTTTGCAGCAAGTCCTTGCGGTAGTACAAAATCTCTTGCTCCGTAATAATCGGAATGCCCGCTAATTTGGACTCGACCGTTGTGGAGCCGATAGCTGATTTGGAGAAATCGTTAAAATCGTAATCCTTCGCTTTTTGAGCATAGTCATCCAAAGGTTGTACCCAACCGTTCTTGTAGAAAAGCTTGCCTTCCTGAAGCGGACGGTACATGAAAACGTCAGGCGTTGCAGAGCCAGATGTGAATTGAACCGTCAGCTTCTGCGTGAGCTGATCCTCGAAAAAGCTTTCGACATTCACTTTAATGCCTGTTTCCTTCTCAAAATCCGGCAGTAAGGGCTTAATGGCATCTGCCCAAGGGTGGTTGGCCGTTACGAGCGAGATCGTTTTACCTGCGTATGGCTTCGCGTTAGCGGTTGCAGCTGCACCGGCGCTTGGCGCAGTAGATGGCTGTGCCGTGTTTGCTGTATTGCCGCAGCCCGCTAATACCGCTACTGCCATTACAGCTATTGTGCCAACACCAATCCATTGCTTGAGTGATTTTTTCATCTAATATGTGACCTCCCATGTACTTAGAAATGACTGTGTTTACATCTCTAAGAGTACCTGAATCCTGTAGGGTGTAGATATAACTAAGATTTAAGATGCATAACTACGGCTGAAGGTAATTCGCGTTAGGGTAGGGTGCCCGAGTTTGATTTTCCAAAAACATCCTTGATCAAATGACGCGAAATAACGGTAAATTTCCATCTAATGCTGCTAACTCGCCTAAATGGGGGGCAACCTGGAGGGGCATCTGAGTAGCGCAAAACTGAAGCGGGGCACCTGAGTAGCGCAAACTGAAGCGAGGCAACTGAGTAGCGCAAAACTGAAGCGAGGCACCTAAGTGGCGCAAAACTGAAGCGAGGCACCTAAGTAGCGCAAAACTGAAGCGAGGCACCTAAGTAGATAGGTTACTTGTAATTAACGCCGATTTCTCCTGTTACTTTCCGCTACTGAGCGACTTTTTAGCAATTAACTCCATTTTCTACCGTTAATAACTGCACATATAGCCGATTTCGGGTAGCTACCTCCGATTTAGATGGAGTTTCTACTGTTAATCACCTTCCTGCGACCAAATAGCGCAGAATAACGGTAGATTTTCCATGTATTGCTGCTACTGAGCGTAACCTCGAGCATGGAGCATGGAAAGGGACACACTCCAAAACACAAAAAAGCCTTCCCCGCAAGGAAGGCTTTACCTATCAAAGCGAGCTAACCTGGCTGAATTGATTAGCATACAAGTCATAATAATGCCCGCGGAGCGCAAGCAGCTCCTCATGCGTGCCCCGTTCCACGATCTCGCCGCCGTGGATCACCAGAATCGCACTCGCTTCGCGAATCGTGCTAAGCCGGTGGGCGATCACGAAGCTCGTTCGCCCTTTCATCAGAACGCCCATCGCCTGCTGGATGTGCAGTTCCGTGCGCGTGTCGACGGAGCTCGTCGCCTCGTCGAGCACGAGAATCGCGGGGTCGGCGAGAATCGCCCGCGCGATCGTGAGCAGCTGCCGCTGGCCCTGACTCAGGTTGCCGCCTCCGGCGGTCAACATGGCGTCATAGCCGTTAGGCAGCTTGCGAATGAACCCGTCCGCGTTGGCAAGCCTCGCGGCGGTTTCCACTTCTTCGTCCGTCGCGTCCAGACGGCCGAAGCGGATATTTTCTCGGATCGTATCCGAGAAAAGGTACACATCCTGCAGCACGATGCCGAGGCGGCTGCGCAGACTGTCCTTATCGAGGCTGCGAATATCGCGGCCGTCGATGGTGATGGAGCCTTCGCCGACATCGTAGAAGCGGGTCAGCAGGTTGATGATCGTCGTTTTGCCGGCGCCCGTCGGGCCAACTAAAGCGATCAAATCGCCGGGCTCCGCGACGAACGTAACATCGTTTAGCGTAGGCACATCGTCGGTATAGCGGAAGGAGACGTTTTGAAAGACAACCTCGCCCTTAACCTCCTTTAGCTCTACAGCATTCGCCGCTGAATCGTATTCCGTCTCGCGATCCATCACTTCAAACACACGCTCGGCCCCCGCGATACCGGACTGAATCATATTATACTGATTCGCGAGATCGTTGATGGGGCGGCTGAACTGCCTGGAATAGTTGAGGAAGCTGATCACAACGCCAACCATCGTCCAACCTTTGAGCACCATCCAGCCGCCAATGGCAGCCAGCATGATGAAGCTGAAATGATTGATCATATTCATACTAGGTCCCATCATTCCCGATAGCTGCTGAGCGCCTGTACCGGCAGTGCGGAGCTGCTTGTTAATCGTACCCAGCTGGCGAACTGTCGCGGCTTCACGGCGAAACGTTTTGACGACCTTTTGACCAGAAATGGTTTCCTCAATTAAGCCATTGAGCTCGCCGAGCCGCTGCTGCTGTTCTTTGAACAGGCGCTGGGTATGCCTCGTAATCTGCTTCGTTGTGAATAGAACGATTGGAACCGTAATCAACGTAATGAGAGTAAGCCAGATATTCAAAGTAATCATCATGATAAAAGAACCGGCAATCATCACGATACTTGTAATGATCTGCGTTAAATTTTGACTGAGCGTAGTTGCTACATTATCGACGTCATTCGTCGTGCGACTCATAAGCTCACCGTGAGAGGTTTTGTCAAAATAACTAATCGGCAGCTTGTGGAGGTGGCGAAACAGATCCTGCCTCATTTCCCATACCGTCCGCTGAGATACCCCCGCCATGACATACGATTGAATCCATGTAGCCGCTCCGCTGAACAAATAACAGCCAAGCAAAAGGAGACAGAGTCCAAGCAAGCCGCTGCTGTCACGAGGTACGATGTAATCATCAATGGCGACGCCTATCAAATAAGGCCCGAGCAGTGCAAGTCCGCTGCCGAGGACCGTAAGGATAATAACAGTGAGCAGCCCTGTACGTTGATGCTGAAGATAACCCCACATGCGCAGGAGGGTCGCACCGATATGTCGGGCGCGCGGCGGTGTCTGCTTTTTAGCCATGAAGGGCAGTCTCCTTTCCTTGCTGCGAGCGGTAAATGTCTTGATAGATGGCGCTTGTCGTCAGCAGCTCCTCATGTGTTCCGCGTGCGGCGATGCGTCCTTCATCGAGAACAAGAATTTGATCGGCGTGCAGCACCGATGAGACGCGCTGCGCGATAATGATGCGCGTGCTGCCGGCCATCAAGTGCTGTAGGGAACGCTGGATGCGCTTCTCCGTGCCAAGATCAATGGCGCTGGTGCTGTCATCCAGCACAAGGAGCGGCGAGCGCAGGAGCAGAGCTCGGGCAATCGCTATGCGCTGTTTTTGACCGCCGGACAGATTCACGCCGCGCTGTCCCAGCTTCGCCTCGTATCCCTCAGGCAGCTGGCGAATGAAGCTATCCGCTTCCGCTGCCTTGGCGGCTGCTTCGATCTCGGCCTTAGAGGCCCCGGGCCTGCCGAAAAGAAGGTTCTCGCGTATCGTACCGCTAAACAAGATAGACTGCTGCAGGACGAATCCAATTTGGCTGCGCAGCTGTTCGACGGGTATCTCTTTAATATCAACGCCGCCCAAAAGAATGCGGCCTTTTGTTGCGTCATAGAGCCGTGGGATCAAGCTGACAAGCGTGGATTTACCGGAGCCGGTCGCTCCAAGAATCCCGATCGTTTGGCCTGGCAGCGCCTTGAAAGAGATGTCTTCGAGGACAGGCTGGTCGGGAGCCGAATCATACACGAAGGAGACATGCTCAAATTCCAACTCACAGCCTAGCATAGGTGAATTCATCTCCATTTGTACTCCATCTTCATTCCTCTCCTGCACGGGTTCATTCATATCAGGTTCGGTATCCAATACTTCACGGATTCGCTCAGCAGAAACTTCGGCGCGGGAAATATTCATCAGCGTATTGCTGATTGAAACCAGCGAAAAGAGTACTTGAGTGATATAGATGATAAAAGCGGCCAAGTCGCCAATTGCCATAGAGCCGCTCCAGGTCTGTCCGCCGCCGAACCATAGAACCGCAACAATACTTATGTTCAAAATTAATGTCATCAGCGGTCCGCTTGTAGCCAGGGCGCGGGCGGAGCTAAGACTTGCGTCCAGCAGGGCAGTGTTGGCTTTGCCGAAACGGGTTCGCTCGAAAGCGGCACGCACGAAAGCTTTGATCACCCGAATGCCTGAGGTGCTTTCCTGCATAACGGTGTTAACGCGATCGAGCCTCGCCTGCATCAACCGAAAGAGCGGTGTAGATCGTTTCATCAGCACATATAAAATAAGGAATTGAATCGGGACGACGGCCAGCAAAATCAAAGAAAGCCGCGGCGAAATCACAATCGCCATTATGATGCTGCCAATAAGCAGCGAAGCCTCGCGTACGAATTGACGCAGTAGAATTTGAAGGATGTTCAGCATTTGCATCACATCGCCGGTCAAGCGAGTTATCAGCGATCCGGTTGAAAAAGTATCCAACTGCCGGAACGAGAAGGACTGCACCTTCTCAAATACGCTGAGCCGCAGGTCAGCGCCGAAGTTCTGTGCAGCTTTCACTGTAAAAAACGTACAGCCCACCCCGCCGACAAGGCCGATGAAGGCAACGCCTAACATGCGCAAGCCCGTCGACCAAACCAGTGCGAGATTACCATCCGCAACGCCGTGATTCACAATGGCCGCCATCAGGCGGGGCTGAGTTAGATCCATCCAGACCTCCATCACCATCAACAAGGGGGCAAGCAAGGTGATCAGCCAATAAGGTTTAACAAATGATCGCAGTTTCCACATCGCAAGAAATCCTTTCTTTTGTTTGGTGGCTAACTAATTTTCTTCCTCTTTCGGGCGCAGATTCTCCTGCATTTGAAGCAGCAGACGGCGAAATAAGAGGATTTCCTCAGGCAGAAAATGCGAAAAGGTCAACTCATCCGTCGCCTTAATGGCTTGCTTGACATGGATGGTGACTTCCCTGCCTTTATCGGTTAAATAAACGCGTGTAACTCGCTGATCCGTAGGGTCAGGCCGGCGTTCTACAAGGCCTGTTTTCTCCATGCGGTCAACCATAACCGTTAATGTTGCGGGCTTATTGTGAATGCGCGCGGCAAGCTCGCGCTGACTGAGTCCGTCTTCGGCGGACAAGGCAAGGAGCAAAGGCGGTTGCCCGGGATAAACGTCATACGGATGAATGATTTGATCAATCGTACGGCGGTGCATTTTCAGCAAATGAGACATCATATGTGTGAGAGATTCTTGATTAGGGTGACGCGACAACGTTATATCCTCCCTTTTGTTAGGTGACTAATTAATATCTTAGATACGCAGCTCAATCCTGTCAATACACGATTTCACTTCTTCCTGCCTTGTAAAATGCTCTTTGCACGGCTCCACGCTTTTCAGGTATTGTATAGATAAGGTATAAAAGGAGAGTGGAAGGAATGACCGCTGCTATTATTTTGGGCGTAATTGCCCTTGTTATCATACTTGGAGCAACGTTCTGGGTAACGCGGAAGGCGTACTCCCGCAGATGGGATGAAGAGGAGCACGACTAACGGGGGAGTGGCCCCCCGTGCGCGTAGCCTCCCTCTAGTCAGGTATGCGCTTTCTTGCTATGATTGAAGGAGCAAACATAAAGGTGGCTGGCCGAATGAACCGAATGGAGGCCGAATTCAGTAACCTGGTCAAGGCTTATCGCAAAAGGCATATGGGCAAAGGGCCGGAGCGTGTGACGACGACTTTTTGCAAGTGCTGGGCGATCTGCGAGATGGCTGGCAACCTATCACCGGTGGAGAAGTTTATGGCGAAGACGGGCGATGGCAGACAAATGCTCCGCACGGCTCGCACGGAAATGGTCAAAGAGATGTATCGTGATCATCCCCCTGTGGAGATGGAGGAGCTGCTAGGCGCGAAATTCGTCCAACTGTTCGTTGACATCGACATTGAGCAGGATTTGGGGATGTCGGTATTCGTTTTTGATCAGGATCTGGAGAGGAAGTTTGGCGGGAAGTAGGCCGTGATCTGTCATGAGGAACCTTGTCAGACTGCGGACCGCAGAGCGTAGACGGCAGAGCGCAGACCGCAGAGCGCAGAGGGCAGACGGCAGAGCGCAGAGCGCAGAGCGCAGAGCACAGACCGCAGACGGCAGAGAGCAGAGCGCAGAGCGCAGACGGCAGACCGCAGAGCGCAGAGCGCAGACGGCAGACCGCAGAGCGCAGAGCGCAGACCGCAGAAGGCAGAGCGCAGACCGCAGACGGCAGACGGCAGACCGCAGACGGCAGACGGCAGACGGCAGACCGCAGACGGCAGACGGCAGACCGCAGACTGCAGACTGCAGAGAGCAGACACCAGACCGCAGAGCGCAGACGGCAGACGGCAGACTGCAGAGCGCAGACACCAGAGCGCAGACGGGCAGAGAGCAGACCGCAGAGCGCAGACGGCAGACGGCAGACGGCAGAGCGCAGAGCGCAGACACCAGAGCGCAGACGGGCAGAGAGCAGACCGCAGAGCGCAGACGGCAGACGGCAGACGGCAGACGGCAGACGGCAGACTGCAGAGCGCAGACACCAGACGGCAGAGCGCAGACCGCAGAGCGCAGACGGCAGACGGCAGACGGCAGACGGCAGACCGCAGAGCGCAGACACCAGACACCAGACCGCAAACACAGACCCCAGGCCTGCTAAAGCTGAACCTGTACAATCATGTAAAAAGTGCAGCAAAACATCGCAATTTTGCGATTTTGAGAGTGAATCGTGTATTATATACAGCAAAAATACGGATTGTAGCCACAAATAGAGCGTTGGCTCCAATTTTGATGTACTTTTTGCAGGATTCAATGTAAATAATACGTAGTCAGCCTAAATTTGATGTACTTTTTGCAGTTTGGGAGCGTGACTTCCATACATGGGCACCACAAAACGTCCGCCAATACAGACTCAAACGCAAAGGCAAGCATACCTCCCGAGGCAAGATTAGCTAAGAATGACATATACATAACAAAAGTGCATGGCACTTGGTAGCGAACCTGCCGGAGACTAACCACTGTAGAACATCGCTTGTGACTTTCTTGAAAAGGAGGTTTGCAGGGCGTGTTTTGCGGTGGTTTTTTGCATCATACCAATCCGATAACACAATAGAGGAGCTGCTTATCATGGGAAAAACGAAGCACACCGGGCCAATCAAGCTGCCCGCAAAGCCTGATCCGAAGCTGTGGGTCAGCAAAGTACCGTTCGGGCTGGGCAAAGTGAAGCCGCAGCATATTCGGGAAACAGCTAAGATTGCCTGGCAGAATCGAGATAATCTCCCTTATGCCTATCGGATATTGACACAAGGGGTGTGCGACGGGTGTGCACTGGGTGTGTCAGGGCTGTACGACCAGACGCTGGCGGGACCGCACCTCTGCACGACACGGCTGAACGTGCTTCGGCTGAATACGATGCCGGCAATCCGCGAGGAGCTGCTCCATGCGGATATCGACGAGCTGAGCCGCATGAGCAGCACGGAGCTAAGGCAGCTCGGTCGTATTCCCTATCCGCTCATACGCCGGCACGGGGAGCGGACATTCAGCCGCGTCACATGGGATGAGGCGCTGGACACCATCGCGGCGAAGGCGCGGGCGATTGACCCGAAGGGGATGGCCTTCTATCTGACGGCTAGAGGGATCACGAACGAGTCGTATTATGCAGCGGCCAAGGTGGCGAGGCTGCTAGGCACGAACAACATCGACAATGCCTCGCGCATCTGTCACTCGCCGTCGAAGACGGCCTTGAAGCGCTCCGTCGGCGTCGGTGCTTCAACATGTAATTACAAGGACTGGATCGGGACGGACGTCCTTGTGTTCTGGGGCAGTGTGGCCGCTAACAATCAGCCGGTCTCGACGAAGTATATGTATGCGGCCAAGCGCAAAGGGACGAAGATCATTGTCATTAACCCGTACTACGAGCCCTCCATGGAGCAGTACTGGATCCCTTCCATTCCCGAATCCGCGCTATTCGGGACCAAACTCGCCGACGATGTGTACCAAGTGAACATCGGCGGAGACATTGCCTTCATGAACGGCGTCATGAAGGAATGGTTCGAGATGGAGGAGGCCGTGCCCGGCTCCGCCATCGACCATGCGTTCGTGCAGGCGCACACGAACGGCTACGAGCAGCTGCGCGCCCACGTGGCGCAGCAGGACTGGACGACGCTGGAGCAGTCGTCCGGGCTTTCCCGCGAACGCATGCGCGAGTTCGCACAGCTGCTGGCGCGTGCCGCCTCCGCGGTTTTCGTGTGGAGCATGGGGCTCACACAGCACCGCTTCGGCACGGACAACATCTCGCAGGTGGCGAATCTCGCCCTCCTGCGGGGCTTTCTCGGCCGCGAGCACTGCGGGCTGATGCCCATCCGCGGCCACAGCGGCGTGCAGGGCTCCGGCGAAATGGGCGCGGACCCCTTCTCCTTGCCCGGCGGCGACATGAGCAGCGCCGCCGACCGCAGCCGCATCGAGCAGCTCTGGGGCTTCGCGCTGCCGAGCTGGCAGGGTGACATCGTCGGTGTCACCCTGGAGAACGCGCTCCTGCCCGAGGAACAGGAGCGGAAGCTTCGGCTGTTTTACACATCCGGAGGCAACTTCCTGGAGACGATGCCTCACCCGGCGTTCGTCCGTGAAGCCCTAACGGCTGTTGATATCCGTGTTCACCAGGACATCATCCTGAACACCTCCACGCTGCTGGATGCGCGGGAGGCTGTGGTGGTGCTGCCCGCGATGACGCGCTACGAGCAGCCCGGGGGAGGCACGTCCACCTCGACGGAACGGATGGTGTACTTCTCGCCCGAGATCGCCGGCCCGCGGATCGGCGAGGCCCGCGCGGAGTGGGCGATCTATGCCGATCTGGCCCGCCGCGTGAAGCCCGAGGCAGCCGCTCAGCATCTCGGCTGTGGCAGCGCCGAAGCCATTCGCGAGGAGATTGCTCTGGCCGCGCCAAGCTACAACGGCATTCAGCACCTGCGTGAGCGCGGTGATGTGTTTCAATACGGCGGCGCGTGGCTGTGCGAGGACGGCGTCTGTCCGACGCCGGATGGCCGCGGCGCGCTGCTGCCGATCGAGCTTCCGCAGCTGCGGAAGGCGGAGGGGCATTTTGCCGTGACGACACGGCGCGGCAAGCAGTTCAATTCGATGATCTACAGCGACATCGATCCGTTCAATGAAGCGGATCGCTACGATGTGCTGATCCATCCCGGGGATGCGGCGCCCCTTGCGCTAAGTGAAGGGGAGGCGATAGTGGTCTACAACCGGTTCGGCAGCATGCACGGCCGGGTCAAATTTGCCGAGATCAAAACCGGTAATATTGAAGTCCATTGGCCGGAAGGGAACAGCTTGATCCCGAAAGGCGTTTATGAGCCGCATGCCGGCATCCCCGAATACAATACAACGGTTATCGTGGAGAAGGCAGAAACGTACCATGCCCACAAAGACACACGATACGTCGAGAAACGGATTGAAGAGCTGGAGATCGAAGCGGGGTGAAGAAGACGATGGATAACGAGCAGGAACAGGTTGAATCTGTTGGCCATGCGGGGTCTGCAAAGTCAGCAGAGTCCGGGCTTTCTTCAACGACAACGTGGAACATTTATCGTTATAACGGCACGGAGATTCTCCCTCAAGAGGACACCATCGCGACAGAGACACCGTTAACGATCAAGGTGGATGGCGAGGAATTCGCAACGCTGGTGTACACACCAACGGATACGGTTGATTTGGTTACCGGCTTTCTTGCTTCCGAGGGTCTGATTCGATTCGTCGATCAGATCGAGTCGCTCACATTGGAGGTGGAACGCGGCTTCGCACATGTGAAGCTGCGGCATCTGCACCAGCTAAGCCGGCAGATGGTGTCCAAACGATTCATCGGCTCCTGCTGCGGCAAAAGCCGTCAGTTTTATTTTCACAATGACGCCCGTACGGCCAAAACGGTTCGCACAAATCTTCAGATTACCGTTCAGCAATGTTTTCATCTTATGAACCTGATGCAGGAGCAGTCGGCGGACTTTCGAGCTACGGGTGGGCTGCATAATGCAGCGCTGTGCACAGCGGATGAGCTTCTCTTGAGCAGGTCCGATATCGGTCGGCATAATGCTTTGGATAAAATTTACGGTCACTTGCTCAGGGGGCGAATATCCGTTCGAGATAAGGTGATTGCTTTTAGCGGGAGGGTCTCTTCCGAGGTTGTTCTTAAGGCTGCCAAAATCGGAGTCGGCATTTTGCTGTCGAAATCTGCCCCAACGGACTTGGCGCTTAGATTAGCGCAGGATCTAGGGATTACAGTCGTTGGTTTCATCCGAAGGGATCAATTAACCGTTTACACCCACCCGCAGCGCATAACGGAATGTCGATAAAGCCCCTTTTATGTGGGAAAATTTGTATTGTCTCTCTATCACAAATATGCTAGATTCTAGCTACTGTCATATATTGTTAAGAGAGGAAGACTGTCATGGGGAATTGGAATACAGTTGCTAAAAAAGGGGCAACAGCGTTACTGGCAGCCTTCTTGCTTGTTTCCCTGCAGGGGCCTTCGCGTTCGTATGCAGCCGAAATCAATGCCGAGGTTCCTAAGGTGATCGACAAAGCTTCACCATCCGTTGTTGCGATTATCGGCAAACCATCCTACGATTCAGATAAAGCATTAGAGAAAAATCGGTTTAATCTTGCACACGGTACAGGCGTGATCGTCGAATCCAATGGCGTCATCGTGACGAATGCGCATGTTGTCAAAGATATGAAAAATATCGTAGTCGTCACATCAGACGGCACTACGTATAACGGGCATGCAACGAATATCGATGAGGAGAGCGACTTGGCTTTGGTCAAAATCGAGGCCTCAGGCCTGTCGCCCGCGACGTTCGCTTCTTCCTCGGACATTAAAGTGGGAGAAACCGTCGCGGCTATTGGGACGCCGATTTCCTTCGCTTTGCGAAATTCCGTTACAGTAGGGATCGTCAGTGGCCTTGACCGCTCGGTGAGCTCGCAATATCAGCTCATTCAGACCGATGCGGCGATCAATCCTGGCAACAGCGGGGGCGCTTTGATTAACATGAAAGGTGAAGTTATCGGTATTAATACAATGAAATATGCCGATTTCGGGGTTGAAAATCTTGGCTTTGCCATTCCGGTGGACACCGTCAAATATGTGTTGAAGCATTTTCAATTGTACGGGAAAGTGAAACGCCCTTATTTGGGGCTGGAGCTTGAAGAAAGCTGGGAGGCCGTCGTTGGCTTACCTAGCTCCACAGGCCTTCGGGTTGCCTATGTCGACCCGGATTCACCAGCGGCAGCAGCCGGTATTGAGCAGGATGATCTGGTAGTTTCCATCGGTGCGAACAAAGTGAAGACGCTGGTCGATTACAATGAGGCCATTAAGAAGTATTTGCCGGATGAGAAAGTGGATATTACCTTTCAGTCAGAGGGGGCAGCCGTAACGAAGTCTGTCACGCTGGGTGAAGTGCTCCATCCCGAAACGAAGTGGAAGGAAGACGCAGAGGGGTTTGATTTGGACGCTGACCGCGGTAAAACAAAGATCGGCGACAGTCATTTCGGATGGTCGATGAAATACCCGGCAGGCTTAGTGAAAGGGCATCAGTCGGAGGAGGGAGATTCGGTTAGCTTCATGGATGCCAAAGGGGAGTTCTCCCTATCCATCCAAGTTGATAACGAGAGCGATGAGCTATCTCCGTCGGCGCTTTTGAACAAATTGACCGGCAGTGAAGAGGACGACTATGACGATTTGACGCCATCCACCATTCTGGAACGTCAATACGTGAAGCGCGAAGGCAGTCCGTTTGCCAAGATTGTCGGCCGCTCCGGGGACGAGGGCTATCTTCAAACCCGCGGTTACCTTCACCAAGGACGCTTATACAAAGTGCAATTATTTGTAACGAAAGATCACTATAACAACGATTTTAAACAAAATAGCTATAATGATCTGCTTGATTCCTTCAAACTTTCCTTTAATGCGCAGGATGAATCGCTTAAGGATATTTCGATTTATTCTAATGGCAACACCAACTATACGAATGAGTACGGCTTATCCTTTGCACTGCCCTCCAGCTGGCAGAAAAGCAGTTATTCCGGAAGTTCATCCTTCTTTAATGCGGATTATTCCGAATCGCTTCAAGTCCATGTTACCTCGGCTTCTTCCGGCGATACGCTAGCCGCGTGGTCTGATCGTGAACGCAAGCAGCTTGAAGCGCAATATGTGCAGAAATATCGTAAGATCGCCGATCCTGAGGAGCTTACTTTGGCTGGCGTTCCTGCTTTAAAGACAGCTCATGCAGAAACACTCGGCAACAAGTGGACCGCGGGATATTCCCTCTTTTTCATTAAGGATAAGTATAAGTACGAACTCGAAGTCAGCTATCCGCAGGATGAAGAGGGGGCTGAGTTGGATGATCTCATGCACACCTTGACCTCCACGATCGAAGTGGATAAAGACAACATGGATCAAGAACTTGGTTTCATTCAAGATCTGGACGAGCTGATCGATCCGAATCGTACCATTACCTATAAGAATGAGAAGTATAAATACACGCTGCAAATTCCAGAAATGTGGACAAGCAGCAAGTCATATGACAACAAAGATCAGGTGAGCAAATCCTTCCTGTTCACTGGGGGCTACTTGACGATCGACGCTGATACCAAAACTTCTTATGAAGATAGGATAAAAGAAGAAGACGCTGCGCAGAAGAAGAGTCATGATAGCGATAGTGAATATGCCTATACGGATGAGGAGACCACTGTACTAGGTGCTGTGAAGGCGAAGAAATACGAAGTTAAGTATGTCAGTGCCAAAGTTCCTTATAAGGAAACAACGTACATTTTCAGTCAAAATCAGATTTCCTATACCGTTACGCTGCGTATGGACGAAGCCGTTCGAACGGAGGCTAATGAAGCTCGGTTGAATAAAGCTTTTGCCTCTCTCAAGTTCTTGGATACGGTGAACAAATGAGGAAGAAGTTTGTCCGGCAGCTTGTGTGGTTGCTTTTTATCGGCTACACGAGTTGTTTGCTGTATTGGATGTTTGTGGGTTTCGGGCGCAGCGGGGGACATTTCGACTATAACTACAATGTAGTTCCATTCAGGACCATTGGGATGTATATCCGGCATGCCGATCTATTTCCAACGCGGACGTGGGTTATCAATTTATTTGGCAATGTAGGTGTCTTCATGCCGTACGGATGGATGCTGCCGTATTTGTTTAGGGCGGCGAGGCGGTACAGGGCGTTTCTACTGCTTTTTGGTTGTCCGCTGGTAGGCTTGGAATTGCTGCAGATGCTGCTCAAAGTGGGGAGCATGGATGTGGATGATTTGATTTTGAACGTTTTAGGGGCAAGTCTGGCCTACAGCATATTTGTGGTTTTCAAAAGACGGAATGCTTCCGACCAGGTTGAAATGAAATACAGGGTATAAAATGTGTCCAATTGCCTCAATATAGCCCTTGTAACGATTTCAATTTAAGGAGGCTCATTTTAAGCGATGACCAAGACCGATTCAAGTCTACAGTCACAGAATCCTATTTCTTCAGCACAAAATTCAGCCGACAATGTCCATCAAGCGGTGAATCATGCTCTGTCCCATCCGACACCTCAAACGCTGCAAGAGGCTCGGAATGCCATTGGCAAAGCCGAGAACTCACTAGATCAGGCAACTGATCAATCCGACGCGCCGGCCGTACAGCAAGCTGCTGAATCGCTCAGCGAGGACGAAGCTAGGCTTCAGTCGCTGGAATAAAATGAAAGGGGCTATCCCGTAAGTAGTTCAGCTACTTGGGGGTTAGCTCCTTTGTTTTTTGTGCAACTAATCGCTTGTGTGAGGGAGGAGGAGATGGATCTAGGCTGGGTTAGGGGGAACTACAGGGCGCTATTTCGGCTAAATGGGCAGTTTCTAGGGTTAGACGGAACTATAGGATCTTATTTTCTTTGAAATGGGCATATTTGGTGGCGAAAGGCTAAAATAGCGGATCTTAGTTCCCTTCCACTAGCCGATTGTGCGTTTACTCGAAGAATAAGGGATCGTAGTTCCCATTCAGGTGGTTTTTCGCTCACTGCTCACCGTACACTAGTCACACCTCGCCAATCCAGCGCTCCAGCTACTCCAGTCACCCAATCTACCTAGCCACCCAAGCCACCCCAGTCACCCAATCTACTCAAGCACACACCAGCTACCCCAGTCACCCAATCTACTCAAGCACACACCAGCTACCCCAGTCACCCAATCTACCAAGCCACCCAAGCCACCCAAGCCACCCAATCTACTCAAGCCACCAATCTACCAATCTACCCCAGCTACCCTTTCGCCCCAGCCAAGCCAAAAGAGGCCACCCGCCAAATCATTCCTGATCGTCGAATAGTCCCTCTATATGTTGACTCTGATCTCTCAACTTCAAATTCCCGTGTTATTTATGGTACAATGCGTACCCCGGATCTTCCGGCACCTCAATCGCGATGATGCGCAGACCATGCTCGCTATCTGCCTTCAACAACAGAGCCTCGTCCGCTTGTTTGTCATTTTGGACAACGACAAAATCCTTGTGGGACAAAGCCTGAGGCCCTTTGCCATCCGCGGCGGCTTCACTGCTGCCTTGTCCTCGGATAACAAGAAAAGCAAGTTGACGCTTCGGATCAAGCGTGTAGGTGAACGATGCACCCGGCTCAAGGCTCCAGTCGAACATGTTGGCATCTGTATCTAGGTGAATCGGAGTGTTTCTGCCAATAACGTTTTTCACCGTCACGCCATCCTGTTGAACGGCAGGGAATTGCTCATGTTCGTATTGATTGTAGGTGGCAGGCTTCTTCACCGATTGACTAAGATGAGGCTCGAACCAGATTTGCATGGCTTCAGTCCCCGAGGTGCGGAATGCTTCCGCGTGAGAGACGCCGGATCCGGCTTGAATGACTTGAGCGCCGCCGCTGGATACAGTCTCTAGAGAGCCGAGAGAATCGCGGTGTTCCACGAGACCTTCAATCACATAAGTGACAATTTCGAACGCTTTATGCGGGTGCATGTCGATCTCTGAAACATCGGTAGATTTGCCCCATGCCCAGTAAAATAAGGGACCTACACGATCTACAGCCGTTTTCTCTCTTGGAAAGCTGATGGCACGCTGCTCGATAAATTTGCCGCCGTCAAATGCGCCAACCCCCTGTTGGTCAGCCGAAAATACTTGTGTAAGCATAGGAATCGCTCCTTCACTTTAAATTATTTAATTACTTACTATATGTAAGTATTATAGATCTTTTTTAACGTTATGTAAAGTGAAAACACGACTCTTTAACAGCATATCTTGACTTCACTGTACGACTCCTACTACAATTTGTAGTGTAAGGAGTGTGCCTATCATGAAAATGCAAAATTTTAAATATGAAGGAAGCGGGCTTAACCGTTTTTTCGGTCCCTTAGAAGCCAAAATCATGGAGATTCTGTGGAACAGCACCGAGGAAATGACGATTAAAGACGTCCAACTGAAGCTCGATAAGGAGGCTAAAGCGATCAATTTCAACACCGTCATGACTGTCATGAACCGCTTGGTGGACAAAGGTATTTTGCAGAAAAAGGCGGTTGCCCGTTCGTACCAGTACAAGCCAGTTGTTACCAGAGAAGCATTCATGGAAACTCAGTCCAAAGAGCTCACGCTTGATCTGATTGAAGAGTTCGGCTCCTTAGCGGTGACTCACATGGTGGATGCACTGGATAAAGTAGATCCCGGACTGCTCGACCAACTGGAGCAAAAAATTAAAGAAATGAAAAAGGATCGATAACGATGATGGAAAAGCGATTGAAATGGCTGTATGCTGCTTCTTTAGCCTTGTCGGGGCTTGTCTTGGGACAAATGCTGCTTTTTGTAGGACAGCATCTCTTCAAATGGAATGCACGCTATAACATCTTTGATTTGTGCGTCATCTTATTTAAAAACCTTCATATACCTGCACCCATTGCATTTAATTTGGTAAATGTTTTGATCCTTTATACCCTTAGCGCTGTCCTTTTGTTGGTGGTGCGGCAAGCTTTCCAAGCCATGAAAGCGAAGAGGCTAGTTGACAGACATCAGGATGCTGCGCTCACCTTGCATTACCGCGGCATTTATCAGCTTGATGAGCATCAACTGCGAATTATTTCTTCCAAAGCTCCAACAGCGATGACGATAGGATTTCGGAAGCCGCAAATTATTCTATCAACCGGTTTGCTTGACATGTTGGATCCTACAGAGCTTCATGCCGTAATCGAACATGAAAAATGCCATATGAAGCATCGCGATCCACTTGCTATTTTCCTGCTTTCCGTCATCTCTAAGGCGCTCTGGTACCTCCCGGTATTTACATGGATGGCTGAGAAATACCCCATTATGATTGAACTTAGAGCAGACAAGTACGCTATTGGTCAAATGAACCATCCTGCGGATTTAGGCAGCGCTCTCCTCAAACTACTCAAACAACAAGCACCGACACCGAATCTATCCTTATCTCACGCCTCCTTTGCTGAAACATCAATGAATGTTCGAATCAAGCATATTCTCGACCCGCAAATGACCTTGTTTCTACCGTTGCCGCGTATTCGTATAGCGATATCTCTGTTGGTCTTTATCCTGCTGATGGGGCTCATTTAGAGCCCTGATTGGCATGGCTTGACTTTCCATTTATTTAACACTACACTTTGTAGTGTAGATAAATTAGATGAGTGAGGAGAGAGATTAATGGATTATATCTTGAAAAATCTACACTTCATAGTTACTCATGTCCCTATCGCACTTCTTATTTTCAGTTTTGTTTTTGATATGATTGCGATGATCATGAAAAAACGGGAGTGGCACTCTGCCGGTATGCTTTGCCTTGTTGTAGGTGCGCTTGGCGCGGTTGCGGCTGTCATGACAGGCCCGTCCCCATGGCGTAATCCTCTAGTTGTTCCTCATGAGTTCTATGCGAGATTGACGATGATTGCTGCGATTGTTCTTGCGGTTATCCGTGTGGGCTTGCTCATTTGGAAAAAGAAAGACGCCGGACGCAATCCGATGTATTTGATCGGCTCATTAGCGGCAGTAATCCTTGTCAGTTACACAGGTCATCTTGGCGGTCAAATGGTACATAGACCCATGAATGCACCTGCCATGGCACCAGCTGGCGGAAGTGGACAAGCGCCAGGTGGACAGGGTGCGCTGAGTGAACAGGGCACTGGAGCTCAAGGAGCTAAAGGGCCTACGGCGTCACCAACGACATCAGCTGCTCCTTCCAATAAATAAAAGTCTACGCAAACAACTTGAAAGGGAACTGAAGTCCGCTATCTAAGCCAGAGTGGATGCTTTTTTTATAGTGAGGGTAACTACAGGGTCTTATCGGCCCAGGCTTACCTGCATATGCTCAGTAATCGGCAAAATAAAGGACCATAGTTCCTCTTAATCTGCCAAATGGCTGCATTTGCTTAGAATAACGGATCATAGTTCACACTCAATAAACAAAGGGCTATCCATCGGGTCTATTCAGACCTTTTGAGATAGCCCTTTATTTTGCCTAAAAACGGTTATCCTCCTCATACTGGCTCGTCCAGCTCTAACTCCTCCAACGTAAACCGATTATCCCACAAAAAGACCATATCGTACTGCGTCGAATCGCGCGAAACAAACCGGGCAACGAGTGCAACGACGCCTCCAATGACGACTCCGAATGCGGCAATCCATCCTAACAATGCAAACACTTGATCGACCATGCCCATCCACTCCCCTGCGCGATATGAACTCTTATGCTATGAATATGCCGCGAGATTTTGAAACATGTGTGACAATTGCATAAGGGGAAAAATGCAACTATTCTGATCCGAAATAGACGGGGCAAGATAGTTCTTTTATAGTCTTTTTCTCCGATTGACAGAGGCTTGAAAAGGGTGTTAAGATCACCTCTGTAAGCGCAGTTATACAACTTTTGGAAATGAAAAAGGACGCAAGCAGGTTTGCGATAGAGAAGGAGGGTTTCAAGATGATTATGTTGATTCTAGATCCAAATGCACATCTTAAGCACAGAGATTTTGAACATACAAATTCATACGGAGTAACCCGCCTGTTAGCCGATACCCAAGCGCCTTAATGGTGTTTGTTCGGCTGCTGCAACCCCTTCACATACGCTGATGAAGAAAGCGCGGGTTACGAAGAAGTTCGTAACGAGCGCTTTTCTGTTTTTGAAAAGGCATATCGCTGCGTGCGGTGTGCCTTTTTGCGTGGATAAGTAAAGTAAAGGAGTGATGAAATCGATGTTTATCGTATTGAAAAAATTAGGCTGGTTCTTCCGCATGAATTGGAAGCGATATACGCTAGCGATTGGGCTGCTCATTATCGTCGGGATTATTGATGTGATACCTCCGAAGCTGATTGGCTACGCGATTGATGGTATACACATGGGGACTTTAACAGGCAACAAGCTGTTCCAGCTGCTCGCCTTCTGGGGAGCGTTAATTGTAGCCGGCTATGGATTGTCATATGTTTGGCTGTATCAACTGTTCGGGGGCGCTTTTGTTCTGGAGCGTGTGCTTCGCTCCCGTTTGATGCGGCAGCTGCTGCGCATGACGCCAACGTTTTATGAACGGAACCGTACCGGCGATCTCATGGCTAGAGCCACGAACGATCTGCAGGCGGTGTCGACTACAGCAGGTTTTGGGATTCTGACTTTCGTAGACTCAACGTTGTTCATGCTGACCATACTCAGCATGATGGGCTTCTTCATTAGCTGGAAGCTGACGCTTGCTTCAATCCTTCCGCTGCCTTTTATGGCGGCTGCGATCACAATCTACGGGGGACGCATCCACGAGAGGTTCATTCTCGCTCAGGATGCTTTCGGCCAAATGAATGACCGGGTGCTTGAAACGATCGCCGGCGTGCGCGTCATACGTGCTTTTGTACAAGAAAAAGCTAGCGAACAAAGCTTTAAAACGATGACAGACGATGTCTTTCGCAAAAATATTGCAGTTGCTCTTATCGACGCTCTTTTCGAACCGACGGTCAAAATTCTTGTCGGTATCTCCTATTTAATAGGGTTATGCTACGGCGGATACATGGTGTTTCATAGTGAATTAACGCTTGGGGAGCTCGTATCTTTCAATACGTTCCTTGGCATGCTGATTTGGCCGATGTTCGCAATCGGGGAGCTCATGAACATCATGCAGCGCGGTAATGCCTCCTTGGATCGGGTGAATGAGACGCTAGGTTATAAACCAGATGTCACAGACGAAGCGAATGCAACAACCATGCTGCTGCCGAATTCGATTAACTTCAATGAAGTAACTTTCCGCTATCCGTCCTCTTCCATTGACAATCTCGTCAATATCTCCTTTGACCTGAAGCGCGGTCAGACGCTCGGCATTGTAGGCCGAACAGGAAGCGGCAAAACAACACTGCTCAAACAGCTGCTGCGTGAATATCCGCTAGGGAAAGGCACGATCGCCCTCTCGGATACACCGATTGAGCAGTTGACGATCGACACCGTGCATGGGTGGATCGGGTATGTTCCACAGGAGCCGATTCTTTTCTCCAAAACGGTGAAGGAGAACATTATGTTCGGCGCCAGCCAAGGCACGGAAGAGCAGCTTATTCAAGCGCTTGAGCTGGCCGCTTTCCGCAAGGACGTCCAGTTCCTGCCGGAAGGCTTGGAAACCTTGGTTGGTGAGAAAGGCGTGGCACTATCCGGTGGTCAGAAACAGCGCGTATCTATCGCGCGGGCACTTTATGTGGATCCTGAAATTCTCATGCTGGATGACGCGCTATCTGCTGTGGACGCCAAGACAGAAGCCGAAATCATCCGCGGTATTCGCTCTGAGCGCGCCGGCAAAACGACACTCATCACAACGCACCGCTTGTCTGCGGTTCAACACGCTGATCGAATTATCGTGCTCGATGAAGGGTATATCGTGGAAGAAGGCACACATGAGGAACTTCTGGCGCTCGGTGGCTGGTATAAAGAGCAGTATGACCGTCAGCAGTTAGAAGAACAACAGGTTGGCTGAAGTTGAACGGACAAATAGATGATCTCATGAGAAGAAGGTGAAAACCCTAATGAAACAAACAAGTAAGCGATTATATCAATATGCAGCATTGTTTAAAAAACCTCTGCTGATTGCGCTGCTGTGCTTATCTGTCGCCGTTGCGACGGAGCTGGCAGGTCCTTTCATCGCCAAGAAGATGATTGACACGCACATCCTCGGCATTGAGAAGCCGTGGTTCGAGACCGTATCGGCGACGAAAACGGAGAACGCGGTTCCGATGAACGGAAGCTTTTACAAAAGGAGCGATCATTACGCAGTAGGGGAGCCGAAGGGGCAGGAGATTCGGATTCTGCAGGTGGGCACCCAATTTGTGTGGGTGGATCAGCCGCTTGTCTTTGACGGTGTCCGCAAGTTGACAGAAGATGGAAAGTTAACGATTACGCAGGGAACGGAGCAAGCGGAGTATCCGGCTAAAAAGCTCAGCGTACAGGAACTGTACACGTTCTATGAACCTGAATTTTTCAGTTTAATGAAGCTGGCGGGTCTATACTTCGTGTTAATTCTTATTGGCGCTGGTTTTACCTATGGTCAGCGGTATCTGCTGCAGTCTGCGGCGAATCGGATCATTCAGCGCATGCGGAGCGATGTGTTTGCGCAAATTCAGCGTCTGCCGATCAATTATTTTGACAATCAGCCAGCAGGTAAAATTGTTTCACGGATCACAAACGATACGGAGTCTGTCAAAGACCTGTACGTTCAGGTGTTAGCGAACTTTTTTACAGGTACGATTTATATCGTGGGTATTATTGTAGCGTTGTTTATCCTAGATTATCGTTTAGCTTTGTTCACGCTGCCGGTGCTTCCTCTGCTCTACGTGTGGATTATTGTTTACCGCAAATATGCCTCTCACTACAATCATGAAATTCGTGAACGGATCGGTTCCATCAACGGAATGATCAATGAGGCGATTCAAGGGATGACGATCATTCAAGCTTTCCGCAGGCAAAAAGAGACGACGCAAGAATTCGAGCAATTGAACGATGAATACACGCATTATCAAAACAAATTGCTCAGCCTCAACTCGCTGACCTCCCATAACCTAATGAACGTTGTGCGGAATTTGTTCTTCTTCGGTCTCATTTGGTATGTCGGCGGAAGCTCCATACATTCGTTAATCACGGTTGGTGTTCTTTACGCATTCGTCGATTACTTGAACCGCATGTTCCACCCTATGGTGGGGATAGTGAATCAGCTGCCTAACCTGGAACGGGCCATTGTGTCGGCTGATCGTGTATTTGAATTGTTGGATGAGCAGGGCATTCACGTGGCGACTGAGAAATCGGAGCGCTATCTGGGTAACGTGAAGTTTGAGCAGGTTCGTTTTGCTTACAAAGAAGGTGAAGATGTTCTGAAGGACATCACTTTCGAAGCCAAACAAGGGCAGACCGTTGCGCTAGTCGGGCACACCGGCTCGGGCAAAAGCTCCATCTTGAATTTGCTGTTCCGCTTCTACGATGTGAATAAGGGCCGCATCACGGTCGACGGCCGCGATGTGCGCGAGATGCCCAAACAGCTGCTTAGGCAGCATATGGGCATCGTGCTGCAAGACCCGTTCCTGTTCACAGGGACGATCGCATCCAACGTATCGTTGGATGATCCGTCCGTCACCCGGGAACGGGTCGAGGCGGCGCTGCGCGAAGTAGGCGCAACGGAAATGTTTCAAAGCCTGCCGCACGGCATCGACGAGCCTGTGATCGAGAAGGGCAGCACGCTGTCGGCTGGGCAGCGGCAGCTGATCTCGTTCGCCCGGGCGCTGGCGTTCGACCCGGCGATCTTGATCCTCGATGAGGCGACGGCCTCCATCGACACGGAGACCGAGGCCGTCATTCAGGCGGCGCTCGAGGTGCTGTCGAAGGGGCGGACCACCTTCATCATTGCCCACAGGCTGTCGACGATCAAGAACGCCGACCAAATTCTTGTGCTCGACCACGGCGAAATCGTCGAGCGTGGCAACCACGAGAAGCTGATGGCGCTCCTCGGGCGGTACTACCAGATGTACCAGCTGCAGCAAGGACATCCGGAGACGGCAGCCGCCGACGAGGACGGAGTGCGGAGCGTCTTGTAGGGCTGCTCTTCGGTACAGCCGCCGCTAACCATGCGTACACCTTGACCTCCCGCTCGATCGAGTCTTCATTGTATAATGTGCAATGAAAAAGCGTAGTACTTGTTACAACTCCGCTTTTCGTTGTACAAAATGCAGTCAACCCGGCGGCATAGTCCTCAATATGGCCGTTTCCCGCCTAAAATGTTGTACAAAGTACAACATACAGGCGTGCGTAGGTCTAATTACCGCCATAATGTTGCACAGTGTACAACATAGAAAAAACCGTCAGGCAACAATGCTGCCTAGGCGGTTTTTTTGTGCTGCCTATGCTACAATAACAATAGATAATTTTCTTGTTGAAATGGAGGGTCTATATGCGTTCTGATACACTTCGATTACTAAACTTGCTTCAACTGCTGTCGGAAATTGCGATTGCTGTGGGGTATTTGCTGGGTCTGATCCCATTCGTTTACCTGTGGTCCTACACGTGGGTGATCCCGCTCGTGTTTGTGAATTTGGTGTTTGCGATCCTTACCCGTAATGGAACAACGACAAAGACCGTGATTAACATTATTATGGCGTTTTTGAGTTTTATCCCTGTTGCGGGGTATTTGTTCCGCGTTGTGGGTATCGTGATTTCATGGATGAACATTGCTGCCTTATCCAAGGAAAGAAGCAGACGTTAATAATACTGAAAAAGGATGGTTGCCTCATTGGCATCCATCCTTTTTTGCGTTAGTAGGCTAATCCCACACGGCAGCCAACGTACTCGTCCGAAAGCGCAGCGCTGTAAGTAAAAGCTGCCGTATCGCCCACCGAGATAGACTTGCCGTCCTCCGGCAGGAAATCGCGTGCCACACGGTAGGTCCCGAGAGCCTCTCCGTCTGGCAAGTAGGTTGGGCAGACGACTGTCCACGCCAGGCTAGAAGCTTGCAGCAGCTCCCATGCCTTGCGATGCTCCTCGGCGGCTCTCGTAGAGGAACGCCTCGTATCTGGCGTCTCGTAGCGCAGCAGGCTAGGATGTTCTTGGCTTTGCAGGATACCGGCTGTGCCGATGGTGACGACCCGGTTTACGCCTTGAGACTTCATGGCTTCGATGAGAAGGGGTGTGGACTCCGTCAGTACCGTACCGCCATCGGTATTGAGGCAGCTGATGACGACGTCTACGCTCTCCAAGGAACGATGAATGTCTTCGGGATTGCACGCGTCACCTTGCAGCAAGGTAAGCAGTTCGGAGCGCTGGTTGACCTTTTGCGGATTGCGTACGAGTGCTGTTACTTTATGATTATCTGCCAAAGCTCGCGCTAGAACGCGAGTTCCGACTCTTCCTGTTGCTCCTAATAGTAGAAAATGCATGCTAACCTCCATGTTTCTATCGTTGTAGGTGCTATTATACGCTTCTTGTTTCCCTTAGAGAAATGGTCCTGGTAAGCCCGCTCGTGGTGCAGCTATTATCGTCGACACGCGTAAAAACGCTGTCACGACGGAAATCAGCAAAAATATTGCGAAGATGGTTGGGCCAAGCATTCCAATTCGTTTTATTACGGCTGGCATGTTCAGGCCGCAAGCGACATCAGCCCCAAGAAAGATCAAACGATTCAAGAAGCCGCCGGTTAAACGCTTTAACGCCTCGCAATTCCGCGGTAGAATTCGTCCAGTTCCAGGCGGTACGAGCATCGGCAGAGAAAATCGAGGAACAGGGACCTGCGGATTAATTACCATTCGAAACGGCCAGTTATTTATCTTGAGCAACAACCACGTGCTCATTACACAGAACAGATTCTCTGCGAACATCATTCAGCCGGGGGGCGCAGACGGAGGCACGCCTGTCACAGATCGGGTCGGTACGTCTGTTCAGTTTGTTCCGTTTAATTTATCGGGGCCTAACTTCATGGATGCCGCCATTGCACAGCCATTTACGAACAGCTTGCTGGATCCGAGATATTTAGTCAGTAACAGCGGGGTCAGGCACTTACAAAAGCGGCGCAGCCATTAACCCAGCTCCTAAAGGTAACTATGCTTATGCCCGTCCATTGACGGTGACACTACGTAAACTAGTACGTGTTGTTCGTGCTTTACCGAATAAATAACATATTTGAAGACCGCCCCCGTTCATAGAATGGAGGGCGATTTTCTTTTTGCTATTTGACACCTGACTTGAACGAAAGTAGCGAATCCAGCATAATAGGAGATATTAGTGAAATAGGATTACGGCACAGAAGGGATTCCCCAAGCATGAGAATCAATAAATTTATTAGTGAGACAGGAGTTTGCTCCAGACGGGAAGCGGACAAGTGGGTAGAAGCGAAGCGTGTTACGATCAACGGCGAGGTTGCCGGGCTAGGAAGTGTTGTAGGACCTGGCGACGAGGTTCGGATTGATGGTAAACCGATTGGCGAGAAGAAGGAGCATGTCTATATTGCGCTCAATAAACCAGTAGGAATCACCAGTACGACGGAAGCTCACATTAAAGGCAACATTGTCGATTTTGTTGGGCATTCGGAACGTATTTTCCCGATCGGCAGATTGGATAAAGATTCGGAAGGTCTCATTCTGTTAACGAATAACGGAGACATTGTGAATCAGATTCTGCGCGCAGAAAATAATCATGACAAAGAGTACATCGTGACGGTGAACCGGCCGATTACGCCGATGTTTCTGAAGGGGATGGCTAGTGGAGTCCGGATTCTGGGCACGGTAACCAAGCCATGTGAAATTTACCCGGTTGGCGATCGTGTTTTTCGAATTATCCTGACACAGGGGCTCAATCGGCAAATTCGCCGTATGTGCGAAGCGTTCGGGTATCGGGTGGTGCGCCTGCAGCGCGTTCGGATTATGCATATTCATCTGGGGAATTTGAAGGTTGGCAAATGGCGCGATTTGACGCAAGGCGAGATGATGGATCTCATGCTCACCCTTAGCAAAGAAAACGCCAAAGCGAGCAAGTCGCCAAACGGCATTTAAAGCAGCAGCACATGTTCACGCCACTTTAAGGGGGCTTGGAGATGTGTTTTTATTTTTTTGCGGGTTTAAAGCAACTTTTCCTTCGTTCCCAGCGTCAAGGATTATTATGGTAATTTTATTTTCAAAAGGAGGAAGAGGACTTTGAAATTAGTCAAACAAGCAGGAACGCTAGTACTAGCTTCGAGTTTACTGCTCACGGCTGCTCCAGCCGTTTGGGCAAGTGAGGTAAGTGTAGACAGCACAAGTATTGCACTGGCGGCCTATCCTGGCGTTATCGATGGCAAGATGTTAGATGCCAAAATAACGAAAGAACAAGCGTTGGAGCGGGCCAAAGCGTATATCACGCTGCCTGAAGGCTTCACATTTCAATCGATTAGTTTAAACGCTTACTATGGGATGAACGGCAGAAATATCCCTACGTGGAACATTAATTATGCGAAAAAGGTAAAAGATCAGAACTACGGTTACTTGAACGTATCGATTAATGGCCTGGACGGAACGCTAACGGCTTATTCGATGAATGACAGTGATCCAACTCATAAGCCAACGTATCCGCCGAAGGTTGATTTCGTTGCTGCCAAAGATGTCGCTTCCGCCTTTATTGCCAAAGTAAATCCAGACAAGCAGAAAGAGCTGATCTACGACGATTCGGAAGAAAAAGCGTTCCGCACTCCTCTGAATGGGAATTATCAGTACAACATCCGGTTCGACCGTTCGGTTGACGGCGTTCCTTTTGCTGCGAATGGTATTTCGGTAAGTGTGAATGGGGATGGTCAAGTTACGAATTATAACTTCAACTGGACGGATGACGTTACGTTCCAGCCGAATACCGGACCTATTACGAAAGAGAAGGCCGCTCAATTGTTCCACGACAAAGCGGATTTGTCGCTTCTCTACCAGATTCCATACGGCACCAAAGGCAAGAAATTACCGATTATTTCTTATATGATGGGAGCGTTTTCTCTTCATGCAGTAACCGGAGAATTATGGAATCCGGTTCCACATACGGAGGAATCCAAGCCGTTAACGGACAAACCGCTGGCTGAACGTCCAACTGCGGCCTTGAACCTGACCAAGGAAGAAGCTGTGAAGAAAGTGAGCACGGTGTTCAACCTTTCCTCGGACTATAAGCTCCAAGAAGCTACCTACAATGAAGGGACGAACCCTGAAACCGGGGAAACGAATTCGAATTGGAACTTAAGCTGGAACACTGTTTCTGAGAAGGACCCTACTGGCAAGATTATGGGAAGTGGTGCTTGGGCAAGTGTAAACAGCAAAACCGGAGAAATTACTAATTTTAATAGCTATGTGCCGTACAGCCCTGATAACAATAAGGACATCGAAGGCAAAATCTCCTTGGAGGATGCTGTAGCCAAAAGCGTAGACTTCGTGAAAAAGCAGATTCCATCTTATACCGATCAGTTGGTGCTCAATCAGCCATCCGCAAAGGATTATACGGAAGAGCAGCTGAAGCATATGCGGAATTGGGATATCCGCTTCAATCGCGTCATCGACGGTGTTCGTGCAGGAGGCGAGGCTGTGACGATCAGCATCGACCGTGTAACAGGTCAAATCATGAACTACCAATTCGGACTTAGCGACATGCCGTATCCGAAGGAGAAACCTGAGATTCTAGCCCTCGATAAGGCGAAAGAATTATGGCTTTCCCAATTCGACATTAAATTAAACTATGTGCTCGAATACGGCGGATACAATGGCGTATTGCCAATTGAAAAATATAGAGTAATGGTGGCTGCGGGAGAAATTCCTCCAACAGCAGCTGCAACCAACGCTAATGAAAAATTAGAAGCCAAGCTCGTCTACACGCTCATTCCCAAATTCAGCCGGGAACCGTACCTGCTTGATGCGCAAACTGGAAAATGGCGAAACAGCCAAACAGGCGAAGTCATGACCCTGGATAAAGTGACCGTCAGCGACATCGACAATCACTGGGCTAAGAACGAGCTTCAACTGATGCTGGACTATCAAGCACTGGATGTACAAGATGGCAAGGTCAACCCGGATCAACTGATTAAACGGGGCGAGTTGGTCAAAATGCTTGTCATCGCTATGAACGGCGGGAACGGCGGTATCTATTACGGAGCGGAACGCAAAGCCTCCTTTGCTGATGTGAGCAACGCTTCGCCTTATTTCGCCTATGTCGAGAATGCGGTTGATCGCGGTTTGCTGGATGTTGGCGCTGATTTCAACCCAGAGGCTACGCTGAGTCGCGAAGAGATGGCACAACTGATCGTCAAGGCGCTTGGGTACAAAAGCTTGGCGAAATTCGATGGCGTGTTCAACAGCCAATTCTCAGATGCCGCTGATGTTAAACAAGTGGGTACAGCAGCGATTGTGGTAGGGCTTAACATTATGTCCCTCAACGATGGCAAATTTGCGCCGCAGCAAGAAGTGTCAAGGGCGCAAGCAGCTAGCGCGTTTTACCGCTTCTTGCAGAAACGGGCGGAACTGCAAGATCAGCCACGTTATTACTACTAGGAGGCCGGCATAAAGTCGGGATGAAGTCAGCATCACTCAGCGAATGGGAACTATGGGGCGCTATTTGAACGAAATGAGCTCATTTCGAGGTTTGAGGGGAACTACAGGGCATTATTTGTCTCCAAACGCTCAATTTTAACGTGATAGGGACCAAATAGAGAACTGTAGTTCCCATTACTAGAGGAAGCGGCAGTTTTTCAAAAAATAGAGGACCATAGTTCCGACTGGTGCGAGATTCGTGTGGTCATTCATCGCATAAACTGAAAAGAGGCTACCTTACGGGTCATAAACCCACAAGATAGCCCCTTCTTCACGCGCTTATCCATGTTCTAAAACATTGGAAATACATATCGAACTAAGAAATATAGAACTCCGAAGATGATAATGATGTAAGCCGCATACTTAATGAAGGTGGAAGCTACTAAGCTGGAATCCGATTTCTTCTCCACATGGCGTTCTTCAATGTCAATATTACGTGGCTGAGTCGACATGATAATCACTCCTTATAAAGTATCTTGCTTCTTAATACCCGCCACAATTTGGAGTGAAACATCGCATTCATAAAATGTTCCAATAATATTTTCTTACAGGCGCTCTTCAGTATGCTACAATAATCTTTAAAATTTATTACGCATATTGAAGAGAAAGGAAGTAAGAGAAAATGGTTGTTTCCGGAAAAGTAGGTTTGGAAGAAATTATAAGGGCCAATCATGTGCTCAGCAAGGTGATAGAACCATCGCCTCTGCAACGCAATGAGCTGCTCTCTAACTTGTATGAATGTAACGTTTATTTGAAACGTGAAGATATGCAGGTCGTTCGATCTTTTAAAATTCGCGGGGCATACAATGTGATCCAAAGCTTAACGCCGGAAGAACGCGAAGCAGGTGTTGTGTGTGCAAGCGCCGGCAATCATGCTCAGGGCGTTGCTTACTCTTGTAAGCAGTTAGGGATTGAAGGGAAAATCTTCATGCCAACGACAACGCCAAGGCAAAAGATTTCGCAGGTGAAGTTATTTGGCGGATCTTTTGTGGAAGTGATTCTGACTGGGGATTCTTTCGATGATTCCTCCAATCACGCCAAGGCTTACTGCGCCAAAGAGAATAAAGTGTTTATTCACCCCTTTGATGATATTCGCACGATAGCGGGGCAAGGAACTGTCGGTCTGGAAATCATGAATCAAATGTCCGATACACCTGACTTTATCTTTGCAACCATCGGTGGCGGCGGTCTTGTAGCTGGTGTCGCTACTTATGTGGACAGCGTTTCTCCGCGTACTAAGATTATTGGCGTTGAGCCAGAAGGTGCCGCAAGTATGCAGGAGTCGCTCAAACAAGGGAAGGTCGTGACCTTGTCTACGATTGAGAAGTTTGTAGACGGCGCAGCTGTGAAGCAAGTAGGCGAGCTGACCTTTGAGATTTGCAAAGAAAAGCTGGACGATATCGTTGTTATCCCTTCAGGCAAGGAATGTACGACGATTCTGGAGCTTTACAATAACAATGCCATCGTTATCGAGCCTGCAGGCGCTCTGCCGGTTGCAGCGCTTGATGCTTACCGGGATCAAATTCGCGGCAAGAATGTCGTTTGTATCATCAGTGGTGGTAATAATGACATTGACCGGATGCAGCAAATTAAGGAAAGATCGCTCGTGTACGAGGGCTTGAAGCACTATTTTATCCTCAATTTCCCTCAGCGCGCAGGCGCTTTGCGTGAATTCTTAGAGGAAGTTCTGGGGCCGACCGACGATATTACCCGCTTTGAGTATACGAAAAAGAATAATCGGGATGATGCTCCAGCACTAGTCGGTATCGAGTTGAAAAACAAAGATGATTATGAGGGTCTTATTGAGCGCTTGTCCCGTAAGGACTATGGTTATATCGAAATAAATAAGGATCCCAAACTTTTTAATTTGCTAATTTAAGTGAAAATAGCCAGAGTAGAAATAATTGTGATATAGTTAATTAGTCCTGCTTTTTCTTTTTTTACCTGAATATTGTAAAGGCAAACTTGCCGAAAGGTAAGGACGCAAAGCTCCGGGTCTTAGGTTGCCGCCGCAACGATGATGGCTGGGCTGCCGACAGGAGCAATTTACCGATACAGGTATGCCTACGGCTATTCCAAATGGAATAGCCTTTTTTGATGACCGGAATGGAGGTTCCCCCCAATGAGAAGCCTTTTTTTAAAGTGGATTCAACAGACGAAAGCACAGGAACTCCGCTATTTGGGCATTCTGGGTTTCTTTCTGCTGACGGCCAATCTACTTGCCGCTGCTTCTTTTACGTTTACCCCGAAGATTCTGTTGTTCATCCTCATTCAAGCACTTATTTGCTTCTTCTTTGCCATTTGTATCCGTCACCTGCGTCTTAATGGAATCGAGCAGGAGGAGAAGAGTAAGCAGCTGGCCTATTTAGCCTACCATGATACATTAACGGGATTGCCGAATCGACGACTGTTTGAGGACCGCCTGAAGCGCGTACTCCTGCATGCTCAGCGCTATGACCAACTTGCGGCTGTTGTATTTCTCGACATGGACAGATTCAAGGAGGTCAATGATTCTTTAGGCCACGCCTCTGGAGATCAGCTTATTCGTCTGGCTGCTGAGAGATTGCTAGGCTGTCTGCGTGGATCGGATACGGTGTATCGGCAGGGCGGCGACGAGTTTATTATTTTGCTTGAATCTTTTACCAAACCAGAAGACGTCAGAGTAGTGGCTACGCGCATTCAAAGTGTTTTGGATGAACCCTTCGTCCTGGATGGAAAAACCATTACGATAACCGCTAGTATGGGGATTGCGTTATATCCGCTAGATGGCACTCGGCCCGAACAACTTCTTCAGCGTGCGGATGAAGCGATGTACGAGGCCAAAAACCATGAGAGTAATCGGTTTCAGTTCTATGCGCCGGACATTGATACGATGGTGAAGAGCAAAGCTCACATGGAGAACGAACTCCAGTTGGCTTTAGAGCATGAGCATTTTGAATTACGGTATCAGCCGCAATATGAAATCGCAGGCCGTAAGCTCATCGGCATGGAGGTCAGCCTTTACTGGGAGAAGGGGAGTAAGCAACTGCGCAAGCTCATGGATTGGCGGAAAGCAGCGGATGAGCTTGGATTCATGGTGCCTATCGGCAAATGGGCGTTTCAAACGGCGTGTAGACAGATGAGAGTCTGGCAGGACGCAGGCCAAGAGCCGCTTAGAATGACGTTCACGATTAAATCTACACAGTTTAAAGATGATCATTTCATTTCGTATATAGCTGATGTGCTGCAAGAAACAGGGATCGATCCTTGTTTGGTCGAGCTGGACCTTACGGAGAGCATCACGTCTTCCAACGTGCAAGAAGCGAGCAAGAAGTTGATGATGTTGAAAAAGCTTGGCGTGCGCATTGCTATGGATGACTTGTGTACGGGGCTATTTACACGAAGCGGGTTAGAGGGTATGCCGCTTGACAGTGTGAAACTGGACAGCACGCTAATCAGGGATCTTGTCGATGATGACGAGAACCAACTGCTGGCTGCTGCTATCGTCCGGATGGCTCACCGATTAGGGTTAAAATTAATCGCGAAAGGTGTCGAAACGGAAGAACAGTTCGAGTACCTGAAATTTCTGCAATGTACGGAGGTGCAAGGTAAACTGTTCAGCAGTCCGCTATCTCCCGACCAATTCCTGACATTGATGACCGAAAAAAATTAAAAATAGGTCATCTAGATTTTATTGACCGGCGGTAGTATAATAAATAATTGGGGCTTAAAACCTATATTGTGGGGCTTTACAAAAAGACCATGTCAACTTGGTTAACATCACGAATTATGCTCATTTACGGTGTGGATTGCTTTTCACTTATGTTTCGAAGTGATACACTCGGTCTATGATCAGACATACATAATTTAACTGAATTTGGTCAACCTAGAATGTGGGATTTAAGGTACAATTTTAAATTTATTTTGGGGGTAAAGATGATGAAAAAACTATTCACAACAGCGTTAATGGCTGTCACTGTTTCCGCGGTTGCATTAACAGGTTGCGGCGCCAAAAAAGAAGAAACAAAACCCGCCGCTTCCGCGTCTCCGGCTGCAAGTAGCGCAGCATCCGCAGCACCAAGCAACAACAGCGGTAAAGATTTCAAAATCGGCATGGTTACAGACATTGGCGGCGTAAACGATAAATCCTTTAACCAAAGCGCTTGGGAAGGCTTGCAACAACTGAAAAAGTCAACTGGCGTAAACGTTAAGAACTTGGAAAGTAAAAGCGATGCTGACTACACGCCTAACTTGAACCAATTCGTAAAAGACGGTTATAACCTGACTTGGGGTATTGGTTTCTTGATGGGTGACGCGCTTAAAACAGTTGCAACTCAAAACCCAAATGCTAAACTTGCGATCATTGATAACGTTGTAGAAGCTCCAAACGTAGAGTCCGTAACATTCTCCGAGCAAGAAGGTTCTTACCTTGTAGGTGTGGTTGCAGGTCTTACGACAAAATCCAACAAAATCGGTTTCGTTGGCGGTATCGACATCCCGGTTATCAAACGCTTTGAAGCTGGTTTCGTAGCCGGCGTGAAAGCAGTTAACCCTAATGCTAAAATTCAAATCAACTATACAGGTGCATTCGACAAGCCTGACCTTGGTAAAGCAGCGGCAGCAACGATCTACAATGATGGCGCAGACATCATTTTCCACGCAGCTGGCTCTACAGGTAACGGAGTATTCAACGAAGCAAAAGACCGTGCGAAAAACGGTAAAAAAGTGTGGGTTATCGGTGTAGATAAAGACCAATCCCTTGAGTTCGGCGATGAAGTGACACTGACTTCCATGTTGAAGCGTGTTGACAACGCGGTTGCTCGTGTTTCCAAAGACGTTATCGACAACAAATTCCAAGGCGGTAAAGTCGTTACACTTGGTCTGAAAGATGATGGTGTAGGTCTTCCTGAAACTTCCAAGAAAAACGTAACAGCTGACATCTTGAAAAAGGTTGATGAGTACAAAGCAAAAATCATCAGCGGCGAAATCAAAGTCCCTGAAAAACCATAATACGTGTATAATAGGCATAGCGGTTACGAACGATAGGTTTACTTTTGTTCAAACAAGGCTAGTTATAATAACTAGCCTTGTTCTTAGTTTAAAGGTATTAAAAAAATTGATCCTTAGGGTGATCTGATGAGTGAAGTAGTCCCTGTTGTTGAGCTTAACAACATTACGAAGAGGTTTCCGGGCATCGTGGCGAATGATGCGATCAGCTTGAAGCTGATGAAGGGTGAAATCCATGCCCTGCTGGGCGAAAATGGTGCGGGTAAATCCACACTGATGAATATTTTGTTCGGGCTGTATCAGCCGGACGAGGGTTTTATTAAAGTGCAAGGCAATGAGGTTTTTATTGATAGCCCGAATCGGGCGATTGAGCTGGGCATCGGGATGGTGCATCAGCATTTTAAGCTTGTACAGCCGTTTACCGTTACGGAGAACATTATTTTGGGCATGGAGCCGAAAAA
This sequence comes from Paenibacillus sp. J22R160, assembly GCF_059692135.1. NCBI lineage: Bacteria > Bacillati > Bacillota > Bacilli > Caryophanales > Paenibacillaceae > Paenibacillus > Paenibacillus sp. J22R160. Next base: position 56,755 of record NZ_JCAUAU010000017.1, read on the forward strand.
AGGGCTGAATGTCGATATCAAAACAGCGCAAGACAAAGTGCGCAAGCTATCTGAGCAATATGGGCTTCGCGTTGATCCAAAAGCAAGAATTGAAGATATTTCCGTCGGCATGCAGCAACGCGTTGAAATATTGAAAACGCTATATCGCGGCGCTGATATTCTCATTTTTGACGAACCGACTGCTGTACTAACGCCGCAAGAAATTAGTGAATTGATGGTCATCATGCGCAATCTTGTGAAAGAGGGCAAATCCATCATTCTCATTACACATAAGCTGAAAGAAATTATGGAGATTGCTGATACCGTAACGATTATTCGCCGCGGGAAAGTGATTGGTTCTATCGCAAGCAAAGACGCGAATCCGCAAATTTTGGCTGAGAAAATGGTCGGGCGCGATGTCTCCTTTAAAGTGGAGAAGAAAGAAGCGAAGCTCGGAGAGCCTGTTCTTCAAGTTAATAACCTGGTTGTTCGAAATCAACAAGGGCTTGCTGCATTGAAAGAGCTCAATTTCGAGGTGAAAGCCGGAGAAATTCTGGGGATCGCCGGTGTAGATGGCAATGGACAGAGTGAATTGATCGAGGCGTTAACAGGGCTGCGATCCATTGATAGCGGACAAGTGCTGCTGGCGGGAAGCGACATCACGAACCACACGCCGAGAGAGATCTCGGAGGCAGGGTTGTCGCATATTCCGGAGGACAGGCATAAGCATGGACTCGTGCTCGATTTCTCCATGAGTGAAAACATGGTGCTGGAGACGTACTTCCATCCTGCCTATAACAAAGGGGGCTTCCTCAATTACGAAGCAATTGACCGCCATGCGGAAGCGCTGATTAAGCAGTTCGACGTAAGGACGCCAAGCATTTACAATAAGGCTCGCTCCTTGTCGGGAGGAAACCAACAAAAAGCAATTATTGCCAGGGAAATACACAAGAATCCAAACCTGCTGATTGCCGCTCAACCAACGCGTGGATTGGACGTAGGAGCGATTGAATTCGTACATCGCCAACTGATCGAGCAGCGGAACAAGGGCAAAGCGGTTTTGTTGATTTCTTTTGAGCTGGATGAAATTATGAACGTATCGGACCGTATTGCCGTTATCTACGAAGGACAGATTGTGGGAGAAGTGCTGCCGCAAGAGACGAACGATCAAGAGATCGGACTTCTGATGGCTGGCAGTAAGCGCACAGGGAAAGGAGCTGCTCATGAATAAAGTTGCTCGTATTTTTACAAGTGAATCAGCGGTGAATCCCATCGTTGCGATTGTGCTCGGGCTGTTATTCGGAGCGCTCGTCATGTTAGCAGGCGGCTATAATCCGATTGCTGCTTATGGGGCATTATTTTCCCGCGTTTTCGGAAATTCGTATGATATCGGGGAATCGATTCGTGCGATTACTCCTTTGATTTTGACGGGATTATCCGTTGCTTTTGCATTCCGTACAGGCCTTTTTAATATCGGAGCTGAGGGGCAGTTCGTCATGGGGATGACGGGGGCTACGTTTATCGGTGTGAAAGTGACAGGTCTTCCGTGGATTATTCACGCACCTTTGGCCGTTATCGTCGGAGCGCTTATTGGCGGGCTCTGGGGAGCTATCGCCGGCTATTTGAAAGCCAAACGCGGGGTTAATGAAGTTATTACAACGATCATGCTCAACTGGATCGCGTTATTCCTGTCGAACTATATCGTGAACACGTTCCTCTTAGAGCCGAAGCAGCAGCGTTCTTATATGATTCAGGACTCGGCTTCGCTTAGCATCACTTGGTTGTCGGACCTTATGAACCATGCCAGGATCCACTGGGGCACTGTGATTGCAATCCTTGCAGCAATCGTCTTTTATGTGATTCTTTGGAAAACAAGACAAGGCTACGAGCTGCGTGCCGTTGGCCATAATATTGATGCTGCGAAGTATGCGGGCATGAATGTGAATCGCAACATTATTAAAGCAATGTTTATCTCGGGTGTTTTTGCCGGTCTAGGCGGCGTATTTGAAATTCTGGGTGTGTTCCATTATCAGGTCGTTGCGGCAGGCACACCGGGTTACGGATTTGATGGCATCGCGGTATCCTTGCTGGGCGCTAACAATCCGATCGGGATTGTCCTTGGAGCCGCGCTATTCGGCGGATTATCCTACGGATCAGCGGGAATGAGCTTCGGGGCCGATGTGCCGCCGGAAATTATCCGCATCGTTATCGGCTCGGTGATCTTCTTCGTAGCCACACAAGGTATCGTTAAATGGGTGCTCATCCCGTTCTATAGCAAACGCAAGAAAGAGAGGGCGTCGTAACATGGACCTGCTCACAATGCTCAACGCGTTTTTCACGAAATTCAGTGAACTTATTAACACAACGCTCGTTTACTCCACGGCGCTGATCTTCGGAGCTCTAGCTGGTATTTTCTCGGAGCGCTCCGGCGTGGTCAACATCGGGATTGAGGGACTTATGGTCTCCGGGGCCTTCGCTTCTGCGGTTGGCGCTTATTATGCGGAAGAGGCCAACATGGGTGTTTGGTCTCCATGGATCGGCTTGCTAACGGCCATGGTGTTTGCACTGATCTTTGCGCTCATTCATGCGGTAGCGACAATTACCTTTAAAGCGAATCAAGTCATCAGCGGTGTCGTTATTAACTTCTTAGCTGCTGGCGTCACTTTGTTCCTGGTAAAAGTTCTCTTCAATGGCGCTGGGCAAACTGAAACGTTAAACGATGTATTTTCAAAATGGGAGTTTCCGCTTTTGTCGAAAATCCCGTATATCGGATATGCTTTATTTACCGCTTATCCGACTACCTATATTGCTCTAATTCTCGTTGCTGTTACGTACTATGTGCTGTTCAAGACACCATTCGGTCTGCGCCTTCGCTCCGTTGGTGAGCATCCGAGTGCTGCGGATACCGTTGGGATTAAGGTGAAGCGGGTTCGTTATATCGCTGTTTTGATCAGCGGTCTGCTTGGCGGCCTTGGCGGCGCAACCATCACATTGACGACAACAAGCGCCTTCTCGCATAACACGATTTCCGGCCAAGGCTTTATTGCGATGGCTGCGATGATCTTCGGCAAGTGGCATCCGTTTGGCGCTCTTGGCGCGGCTGTGTTCTTCGGTATGGCGCAGGCGCTCAACAACTTCATGCGGTTGTTCGATTTCTCCAAGAACATCCCGCAGGAGTTCCTCTACATGCTGCCTTATGTGTTAACGATCTTAGTACTGGCAGGCGCCGTAGGCCGGGCGAAAGCGCCATCGGCTCTTGGTGAGCCTTACGATCCGGGTAAACGATAAAACTATGAAGTGCACCTCTTAGAATAGACATTGGAAATACCCTTTGGGTAGATCCGATGAAATTCTAAGGGGTGTTTTTTGCATGTGGGGAACAAGGGGGCCTTATTTCAGGGGAATAGGCCGATTTGAAGGCATGGGCGGAACTACAGGGCCTTATACGCGCTCGAATCGGCTTAATTCCAGCCAAATGAGCGAAATAGAGGATCACAGTTCCCTGATTCGGGCAGAATGGTGGTTTCTTGGTGAATAGGGGACTGTAGTTCCCTTCCGCTGAAAGGGACTAGCTGGACTTGCGCCCACACAGCCCAAGTACCCCAACCAACCCTACTCGTGCACACTCACAAGGATTTGATTTGATTCCGGTACTCCGTCGGAGAAACGCCGTATAAGCGACGGAATTGTTTGGAAAAATATAACGGATCATAAAAGCCCACAGAGGCTGCGATCTGCTCGATCGTCAGCTCCAGCCGCTCGCGCAGCAGTTGGCGCGCTTTATCGACACGAAGCTTGAGGAGAAATGTGACAGGAGTGACCTTGGTGTGGCGCTTGAACAGGCGCGACAAATAGGCGCGGTTATAGCCCAAGCTCTCTGCCATCATTTCAATGGTAATCGGCTCGGCATATTGGGTGGACAAATAGTGAATAGCCTGCTGCACAATCCGGTCGCTCTCCGCCTCCGAGACGATGCCGGCTGTTGTGGAGGCAGATAGAGCTTCGCAATACTCGCCTAATAATAGGAGTAGATAACCGATGGATTTCAGCTTTGCGCTCACATTCTTGGCTCGTAAAGCTTGTTGAATATGGCGAAACAGCACAGGGATATGTCGATTGCGCTTGATGTGAAAGATAGGCTGCAGGGGATTAATGCCTGTAGAAGCTACCAAAGTTGGAGCTTGTTCGCCTGTAAAGGCAATCCAGCAGTAATGCCACGGATCATTTTCATCCGAAACATAGCTGATAAGCTGTTCTGGCTCAATGACGAAGCTGTCTCCCGCGCCTAGCGCATACTCTTCTCCCTGTGTGGAAAACACGCCTCTGCCTGAAATGACATAGTGAATTAAGTAGTAGTCGTATACTTTGGGGCCTAACCGATGTACAGGTTTCGTCTGACTCTCTCCAGCAAACAGCACAGTCAATGCGCTCTCTCCAGATGGTAGTGGATTCGAAACGACATAGTAGCTTTCCTGCTTGGGCATGACTTATCTTCAGCTCCGTTGGATGTGTCCTTATGGTCCTATTAATTTACCATACTTAGCAGCCAAGAAGAAAGTTTGAAATCACATTTTTCCATGTGAAAATAACATGCTTCCATAGCCAACAGTGCGTTCTTCTCTTATACTGAAGTTACAAACTTGCTCCTACATCAATCCTACAAAAAACTAAAGGCGGTGCCAGAATGGCAGATTTGCAAGCTTTAAAAGACACGTTTATTGAAATTTACGGGGAATCCGCAGCGCCAATTTCAGCGTTTCATGCTCCAGGCCGGGTTAACCTGATCGGTGAGCACACGGATTACAATGGCGGTTATGTATTCCCGGCGGCATTAACGTTCGGAACGACGCTGCTGATCCGTCCAAGACAAGACCGTGTCATCGGATTTGCATCGACCAATCTGGCGCTTCGCAAACAAATTTCCATAGATGACTTGACCTACCAAGAAGAAGATAATTGGATAAACTATCCGAAAGGTATCTTCGTCCACTTGGCTCAAGAAGGCATGCCAGCTACGAAAGGTTACGACCTTTTGTTCCACGGTGAAATTCCGAACGGCGCTGGACTCTCGTCCTCAGCTTCCATTGAAGTTGTAACGGCATATGCCCTTGAAACTCTTGAGAAATATCCAATTGATACCGTGAAGATTGCCCTTCTAGCGCAAAAAACAGAGAACCAATTCGTTGGCGTGAACTGTGGCATCATGGACCAATTCGCTGTAGCTAATGGGAAAAAGGATCATGCAATCCTGCTCATGTGCGATACGCTTGAGTATCGCCATGTACCATTCCATAGCGGCAGCTACAAGCTAGTGATCGGAAACACGAACAAACGCAGAGGTCTCGTCGACTCCGCTTACAATGAAAGAAGAAGCCAATGCGAGCAGGCGGTTGTTTACCTGCAAAAGCAGTTCCCGTCCATCACGCTGCTTGGACAGCTAAACCTGGATCAATTCAACGAATACAAGCATCTAATCCCGGACGAAACGGTTCGCCGCAGAGCGCAGCACGTTGTAGAAGAAATTGACCGTGTGCTCAAGTCCATCGAGGTTCTTGAACAAAATGATCTTGAAGCTTTTGGCAGGCTGATGGTTGGTTCCCACAACTCACTGCGTGATCTCTATGAAGTAACTGGTGTTGAGCTAGATACAATGGTTGCGGCAGCGTTGAAGGTTCCGGGAGTGCTAGGCTCGCGCATGACGGGTGCAGGCTTCGGAGGTTGTACGGTTTCCTTGGTTCACGAAGACAGCGTACAAACATTTATCGATCAAGTCGGCAAAGAATATACAGAAAAGACAGGTTTGACACCGAGCTTCTACGTATGTGATATCGGGAATGGCGTCGAACAGATCGGGGAGGTGTTATAAATGGCGATTCTAGTAACGGGCGGAGCCGGTTATATCGGTTCGCATGCAGTGGCTGAGCTGCTGGAAAAAGGGGAAGAGGTTGTTATTGTCGATAACTTGCAACAAGGGCACAGAGATGCTGTGCTTGGCGGCAAGCTGTATGTCGGCGATCTGCGTGACGGTGAGTTTCTGGATACTGTTTTTTCAGAAAACAGCATTGATGCCATCATCCATTTCGCAGCGAATTCGCTAGTTGGCGAGAGCATGACTAATCCTGCTAAATACTATCACAACAACGTGTACGGAACGCTCTGCTTGCTTGAAAAAATGAATCAATACGGCGTGAAAAATATCGTGTTCTCGTCGACAGCTGCTACCTATGGCGAGCCTGAGAACATTCCGATTCTGGAAAGCGACCGCACCCTGCCTACGAATACGTATGGCGAGACGAAGCTGGCGATGGAAAAAATGATGAAATGGTTCGACACGGCCCATGGCATCAAATATGTATCTCTTCGTTACTTTAATGCAGCGGGCGCACATGCCGGCGGCAAAATCGGCGAGGATCACAGCCCAGAGACGCACCTTATTCCAATCATTTTACAAGTAGCACTTGGTCAAAGAGCACATATCTCCATCTACGGAGACGATTATGCAACAGAAGACGGCACTTGCGTGCGCGACTACATTCACGTCAGCGACTTGGCTAGCGCCCATGTGCTAGCGGTAGAGAAGCTGCGCGGCGGAGCTGAAAGCAATATTTATAACCTGGGCAACGGCACAGGCTTCTCAGTTAAACAAGTGATCGATATCGCGCGCAAAGTAACGGGGCATGCAATTCCTGCTGTGATCGAGCCGCGGAGAGCAGGCGACCCTGCAACCTTGATTGCCTCGTCAGAGCGTGCAAGAACGGAGCTGGGCTGGAAGCCGAGCCGCGATTCCTTGGAATCCATCATTGAAAGTGCATGGAACTGGCACCAAAATAACCCGAGCGGTTACGCTGAGTAAGCTTGTTTAGAAAGGAATGTGGCACACATGGAACGGACAGTTGAAGCATCGCAGTTTACCGCATTGACCATAGAGAGGCTCCTTCAGTTTGCGAAGCAAAATGGACTCATTGAGCAGTTGGATGTCTATATTTCACGAAATGCTTTGCTAGATTTATTCGGGCTTGCTGAGCCTTATGCAGGAGAAGTGCCGGATGAGAAGTTAAGCAGCCCTGTAGCGCTGCTGGAAGAGCTGCTGGATGCAGCATATGAGGCAGGCCTCCTGGAAGAGAACACAGCCACGTACCGAGATCTGTTGGACGCACGGATTATGGGGCTGCTCATGCCTCGTCCTTCCGAGGTTGTGAATCAATTCTGGAACACAGCGAAGACCAATGGGGTAGAGGCAGCAACGAATTATTTTTATAAGCAATCTATTGATTCCAATTATATTCGGATGGATCGTATTCAGAAGAATGAATACTGGCTAGCGGGCACAGCGTACGGCGATCTTGAGATCACGATCAATCTCTCCAAACCGGAGAAGGATCCGAAGGAAATTGCCCTGCTCAAAACGCTGCCGCAAAGCAGCTACCCCGCATGCCTGCTCTGCGCAGACAACTTAGGCTATGCCGGACGTGTGAATCACCCGGCAAGACAGAACCTGCGATTCATTCCATTAGAGCTGGATAACGAGAAATGGTATTTGCAATACTCGCCTTACGTGTATTACAACGAGCACAGCATTATTTTCAATGAGAAACATATCCCGATGAAAACAACAGCGAATACGTTCTATCGTTTGCTCGATTTCATCGATCAATTCCCGCATTACTTCATCGGGTCCAACGCCGATCTGCCGATCGTGGGCGGTTCCATTCTGAACCATGACCACTTCCAGGGCGGACGCCATCAATTCCCGATGGAGAAAGCGCCGAGTGAGAAAACATTCGCGAACGCTGAGTTCGCTGGCGTGAAGGCCGCTATCGTGAAGTGGCCGATGTCGGTAATCCGCTTGAGCGGTCATAACAAGCAGCAGCTCTATAAGCTATCGAGCAAGCTGCTTGAAGACTGGCGCGCATACAGCGATGCGGAAGCAGACGTCCTCGCCTTCAGCGAGAAGGACGGACAGCGGATCCCGCATAACACGATTACCCCGATCGCCCGCAACAACGCACGGGGCGAGTACGAGCTTGACCTGGTGCTGCGGAACAACCGCACAAGTGAAGAGCATCCGGATGGTATCTTCCATCCGCACCAGAACTTGCACCACATCAAGAAGGAGAACATCGGCTTGATTGAGGTTATGGGGCTGGCGGTACTGCCAGGCCGTTTGCAGGAGGAGCTTGCGGATATCGCCAAGATCCTCACCGGCGAAGCCGACTTCGGCAGCGCAATCCGCGATGAGGCCTCTCATCCGCTGCATAAGCATGCGGCTTGGATTGAGGCGATGCTCGCGAAGCACGGCGCTGCGCTGACGGCAGACGGCGCGAAAGCGGTGCTGCAGGAGGAAGTCGGCAGCAAGTTCATGGACGTGCTGCTCGACGCGGGCGTGTTCAAGCGTGATGAAGCCGGGCAAGCGGCTTTTGATCGGTTTTTGAAAGCTGCGGGCTTTGCGCAGCAGCAATAAGAGGAGCTCCCTGGTCATAGGACCGGGGAGTTTTTTGCGAATTGTGGCGGGAGGAGGATCACTCCGCATGCCGTTAGGGGAACTACAGGGCGCTATTTCAATAGGAATAGCCCATTGAGCGGTGAGGGGGAACTACAGTCCACTATTTTGCCGATTTTAGTGGAACTAAGCTGATTCGAGCGTGATTAAGGTCCTGTAGTTCCGCCTGGACTTACAAATAAGCCTAAATTCCCGAAATAAGGTCCTGTAGTTCCCCTTTCGCAACCGCTCCCATAGAAGTTTCACCGAATCTACATTTCAGCAGGAGGAGTGCTATAAGTGCACGTGGGGTGGTATATTGTGCAGGCGGTACCAGTCTAGCGGTTTTGGTGAAGCATCAACCCTTTGAATACTGGACACGATTTTAGTAAACTTAATAGGTAGTAGATGGAAAATTCACTTGATCGAATCCTATGAGGACCGAGGAGGCTAAACCAGCATGGATAGCTTTAAGGCGTTGGTGGTGGAGAAGACAGAGGAACGTTTTTCCGCCCAAGTGAAAGAGCTGCGAATGGAAGATTTACCACCGGGTGAAGTGACGATACGCGTGCGCTACTCGGGTATTAACTATAAAGATGCGTTGGCCTGCAGTCCGAACGGGCGCGTTGTCCGCAAGTACCCTATTGTGCCCGGCATCGATCTGGCCGGTACGGTGGCCGCTTCGTCTGACCCGCGCTTTCGCGAGGGCGATGAGGTGCTGGTGACCAGCTATGAGCTGGGAACGGGGCATTACGGCGGGTTTAGCGCCTACGCGCGCGTTCCAGCCGACTGGGTTGTGCCGCTGCCGAAGGGGCTGTCCCACAAAGAGTCCATGATACTGGGGACGGCTGGTTTTACGGCAGCATTATCGATACAGCGCATGGAGGAGAACGGGCTGAGCATGGAGAAGGGCCCTGTGCTCGTTCGCGGCGCCACCGGGGGGGTAGGCAGTAACAGCGTATCGATGCTGGCCGCGCTCGGTTACGAGGTGGAAGCCAGTACGGGCAAGTCCGCCGACCATGCGTATTTGCTCGATTTGGGGGCCAAGCGTGTCGTAACCCGGGAGGAACTATCCCCGTCCGTCAGGAAGCCGCTGGATAAGGAATATTGGGCTGGCTGTGTCGACCCCGTTGGAGGAGACTCGCTTGCCTATGTGCTGAGCCGAATGAAGTACGGCGGATCCATAGCGGTGAGCGGAGTGACCGGTGGCGGTGAATTTGCCGCGACGGTGTTTCCTTTTATACTGCGAGGCGTGAATCTATTGGGTATTGATTCGGTGCTCTGCCCCTCCGATATTCGGAGGCCTTTGTGGGAGCGGATGGCTGGGGAATTGAAACCGCGGCTGCTTGAGCGGATGGTGTACAAAGAAGTGACATTGGATGGGGCTGCCCAGGCGACGCAAGAGGTTTTGGACGGGAAAGTTAGAGGGCGAGTGCTTGTTAGCTTGTTGTAACTCTGGCATACAGTAACGATGATAAGTTGGGAGAGATGACGTTGAAAATAAGGGTTTCGGCGGTGCAGTACCATTTGCACTCGATACATAACTTTGAGGAGTTCGCTGCGCAGGTGGAGCATTATGTGAAGGTGGCTCAGGAGTTTGAGGCTGACTTTGTGCTGTTTCCTGAGCTGTTTACGACACAGTTGATGTCCATTGGCGATGAACACGGGAAAGCACTGCCGATTGAGGCGTTGCCGTCGTATACGGAGGATTATCGGAGGCTTTTTCAAGGGCTGGCGAAGCAAACGGGCATGCACCTCATTGGCGGTACGCACATTACCTCTGAGGAGGGTAAGCTGTATAACACGGCCTTTTTATTTTATCCGGATGGGCGTATAGGGGAGCAGAAAAAGCTGCATATTACCCCGACCGAGGTGAAGGAATGGAATATGGGGGCTGGGGATTCGCTGCAGGTTTTCGACACGGAGAAAGGCCGCATCGCGATACTCGTCTGCTATGACGTGGAATTCCCGGAGATCGTCCGAATGGCTAGAGCCCGCGGCGCTGATGTGCTGTTTGCTCCTTCCTGTACGGATGACCGGCATGGGTTTCACCGAGTGCGCTACACGTGCCATGCTCGTACAATCGAGAATCAAATCTACGTCGTCACGACGGGCACGGTCGGCGCTCTGCCAACAGTTGATTTCATGAGGGCAAACTTCGGGCAGGCCGCGGTGCTAACCCCGAATGATGTGCCTTTTCCGCCAAAAGGCATTATGGTTGAAGGCGAAATCAACGGTGACATGGTGGTCACGGCTGATTTGGATCTGGATTTGCTGACCCTCGTCCGCGAAAAAGGCTCTGTCACCACATGGCGCGACCGCAGGACGGATCTGTACACCGATTGGTCCTAATTAGGGCGAGGGGGTATACATCGTAGCATGAGTAGCATGAAGGATAACCAATCGCACAAATTTTACGCTAAAAAGCTGTACGTCTTCGACGGCGACAAGCCCGCTCAGGCAGTCATACGCAATTATGAAAAAGCGGATATTGGCGCGCTGATTCGTGTTCAGCAGGAAAGCTTTCCACCGCCTTTTCCGTCAGAGTTATGGTGGAATGAGGAGCAGCTTACGGAGCATGTCACACGATTCCCGCAAGGCGCACTCTGTGTTGAGGTGGAGGGGAAGATTGTTGGCTCCATCACGGGGCTGCTTGTCAACTATGACGAAGCGCATGCCGCTGATCATAGCTGGTCGACGCTAACAGACGATGGCTACATCCGCACGCACCAGCCAAACGGCGATACGCTGTATATTGTGGATATCTGCGTGATGCCCGCATACCGCAAGTTCGGCCTTGGCAAATGGATGATGCAGTCCATGTATGAAGTGGTCGTGCATTTGGGGCTGCGCAGACTGCTCGGAGGAGGGCGCATGCCGGGGTACCACCGGCGTGCCGAAGCGATGACCGCAGAGGAGTATGCGAAGGCGGTCATGGCAGGGACCTGCAAGGACCCGGTTATTACATTCCTGCTGCGCTGCGGGAGAACGCCGGTGAAAGTTGTACCGGATTATTTGCAGGATGAGGAATCATTGAACTATGCGCTTTTGATGGAATGGCGGAATCCATTTCGAATTAGGACGTAAAGGAGCTTGAGGAACTAATGGAATACATACGGATAACAAGTATTGACAACCCTTTGTTTCGTGCGATGCATGATCTGATGAAAGAGGTATTCCCGCCGGAAGAAGTGCTGGAATATTCTCTGTGGAAAGAGCCATTGGAGGACCCGGGTATTCGGGTGTTCGTTGCTGTGCACGAAGGGAAGGTCGTTGGCACGACAGAGTACCGCTATTATGGGGATTTTCAAGTGGCGATGACGGACTTCACGATCATTGGTCAAGCGGGACTTGGCATTGGCCGTTTCCTGGCGCGCAAACGCTGGAATGACCTAGAAGCTTTAGCAGCCGAGTCGGGTAAGCCGATGCTGGGGATGTTTGCTGAGATTTATGATCCCTATCGGATCGAAGGACATGCGTTCGGCGGCGTGAAGCCGATGGACCCTTACGTGCGGCGAGAAGTCTTGTCGCATCTCGGTTACAAGCGAATTGATTTCCGATATGTACATCCTTCTTGGGAAAACAATGGGGAAGCGGTGGAGGAACTGGATCTTTGTTTCCTTCCGACAGATGAACACATGACACAGCTTGATGCGGCGATTGTCGTGGCGTTCTTGAAGCGTTACTATGCCGTTCTGGCGAATAAACCGCAAGCTTGGCATGCTATGGTTAAGGGGCTAGAGGGGAAAGTATCGCTGGCACTTTTACCTTTATAAGTGAAAAGGCTATCTCAGGGTTCGGGTAGTTAATCTCCCCCTCTGAGATAGCCGCTAATTTACCAACCGAAGTCTAACGTTTTGCCAGTCTCCGCAAGTGTCTTAATATTGCTTAGAATCATCCACCAGCTTTCCCTTGTTCTCTCGAAGCTCGGGTGATTTGGTGTCCATTGATCATTGATGAGCGTCATTTTCGTGCAGCTGCCGACCGTCTCCAAGGTAAAGGTCATCCTCGACTCAAAATCTCCATGATTCGGGTTGTAGGAAGGACCAGCATGCTCGATACAGGAGAGAAGTTTCTCCGGTTCATAGGCCAGAATCGTGCCGTACACATGCACCGTTTCATCGCCGTCATTGCCGGGTCCTATGTATCTGAACTCAGAGCCAATCTCGAACGTAGACTCCAGCACGCTGCCGAAGAAAATTTTGCGCGTCCCCTCCGGAGTCACTAGAATATCCCACACTTCTTTGCAAGTTGCACCAATGTAAAATTCATATCTTAATTCCAATTTAAACTCACTCCCTCGTTATGTGTTAAGCTCATCATATAGGTTTGTACGTTCCGAGTATTGTAAAAACGCGACAAGGAGTGATTGACGTCATGTCAGACCTCATCAAGCCCAGTCTAGGAATCATGAATCTGCAACAAACTGCACAGAAATTTCAACTTTCCAGGCTTGCACCCTCGGACGATTTGGCCTTTTTCATTCGCCATTATTGGATTGTCCAGTGGGATTTAAGAGGCCAGGAGCCTTATATCCAGCACGTGATCCCGAATCCCTGCGTCAATCTGATCGTTGAACCCGGCCGAACGGCCATATACGGTCCGGGAAAAGAGAAATACGGCCACTACCTGGAGGGCCACGGATGCGTTTTTGGCGTGAAATTTAAGCCTGGCGGTTTCTATCCGTTCTTCAAGCAGTCAGTTTCCGGTATGCAAACCAGCCCGCTGAGCGTTCAGAGCGTATTTGATAATGTCGACACGCCCACGTTAGAGGCCGACATGTTTGCGCAGGAAGATGAACAGCAAATGGTTGCGCTAATCGAGCAAATGATTCGGCCCAAGCTGCCGGAACAAGATGCGCAGGTAGCTTTTATCAATGAAATCATTAATTATATTAACGAGCAGCCGGAGATCACGAAGGTAGACAGTCTCTGTGAGCACTTCCACGTGAACAAAAGGACGCTGCAGCGCCTTTTCGACCACTACGTAGGCGTTACGCCGAAGTGGGTCATTAAGCTGGCCCGCATCCAGAATGCGGCGGAGATGACGGATGTGAGCGTGAGGCCGAACTGGTCCAAGCTGTCGATGGATCTGGGCTATCACGATCAGTCGCATTTTATTAAGGATTTCAAGTCCATTATTGGCCAGACACCGGATGAATATGCCCGGCAGGCGCTGTAACATAGAGAAGAGCCGGCCCCTTGGAGGGGCTGGCTCTTCTTGGTGTTCTTGCTCTTCTTGCTTATCTGTACGCCATCGCTCAGTTAGATGGAAAATCTACCGTTAATCTGCGCGGCTCGGTGACAGGGAATGAAATAGCGGTAGAAACTCCAGCTAAATCGTAAGTCGTCACCCGAAATCTGCTGGAAATGGTGAAATTAGCGGTAGAAATTCCAGTTGATTTGCCAAAAGTGGATCAATTGCGGAAAATAGCAGGAGTAATCGGCGTTAATCACAAGTAGGCGGCCTACAAAAGCTCAATTCCCCCTGCGCGAGAAGCTGCGGTGAATCTTACGTACCGCAAACAGATACACGATGAGCGGTGTCGGCGCCTGAAGGATGCCCCAGATCCCCCAAAACCAAGGGTATCGAGCACTTCTTTTGCGTGCATCTATGAACAACCACGTGCTTTGCAAGAGCAGAATAAGGGCAAGGCCAATCCAAGCCCATAAAGGGAGTACATCCCAATTTTCACGATTCATGTGAATCCACCTGCTTTCGAAGGAGTAGCCAAGCTAGCGGCGCAATGATCGCCAAGGCTTGGAAGGTAACAAAGGTAACCGGTTGCGCAAAGCGCTATGCACCCTCGATTTGACGGTCCCTTCCGCGATGGCAAGGATTGTGCCGATTTCTTCGTAGGTGTAGCCATAGTAATGCTTGAGAATAACCGGAATGCGGCTTTCCTCCGGCATCTCAGCCAAAGTGTTCAGCACATCGGGCCAAGCCTCGTTCTGGCTTTCGGCATGCCACTGCATCTGACGCAGAGCCCCAGCCTGCTGCTGCTCCTGCCACTTCTTTTCGCGTTTGCGCGGCCTCGCCTGATCAATCATCAATCGAGTGGCTATCGTGATCAGCCAAGAGGAGAACTTGGATTTCGCGTTGTATAGCTGTATTTTTTCGATGCATCGAATCATGGTATCTTGCGTCAGGTCCTCCGCCATGGATGGATTCAGCGTTATTTTCAACAAATATTTGTAAACAAACTCATAATGCTGCTGTAACAGCCGGGACAGAGCGGTGCGATCTCCCCGCGTTGCCCGATCAAGTAAGTCTTGCTCTTCCAAGTCAAGGGTCACCCTCTCTGCCTGAATGCTTAGATAGTACGAACAATAAGGATCAATCGTTCACGGTGCACGAAACTTTATGTAAAATTATTTATTAGCTTACCACGCCGAAGAGCAGACATGTATAATGACAGTAGGCAAGCAAGTCAGTGTGTATGGAGGGCAATCTATTGAAACAAGGCATATTCGCAAGAGCAGGACTGTCACCGCAGGAGCTGGAAGAAGTTAGGGAACTATGGGAGGCTTGTAACAGCCATGACCATATTGAGATAAAGCTAAACTGGGGGACATTATCGGATCGTCCGCCAGGCGTGACGAATGACTTTTTATTTTACCGGGATGACCGGATTGTCGGTTTTTTGGCGATATATTGCTTTCTATCCACGGAAGTGGAAATTAGCGGAATGGTGCATCCAGAGGCGCGGAACCAGGGTATTTTTGGCGAGTTGGTCCAGACGGCACTGGAAACGTGCAGACGCAGAGGAGTACCGAAGGCGATTTTCATCAATGAGCGGGGATCGGCGAGCGGGAAAGCTTTTTTGACGAAGCTCGGCGCGGAATATCGTTTCTCCGAATACGTGATGGAGCTTGAAGAGGGGGCTGAAGGCGCGCCGCAAACCGGTGAACAACCGCTCACGCTGCGTTCCGCCAATGTGCAGGATACAGAGCTGCTCGTTCAACTTAATATGTCCGGCTTCAACATGTCGGAGGCTGATACGAGAGAATACGTTAACCAAACGATTTCCGGTGACAAAGAACGAACCTGGATCGCAGAGCTCGGGCAAGGTGAACAGCAAGAGCCGATTGGTAAAATCGGAGCCATGATTGGGGCAGATGCCAGCGGATTCATCTATGGCTTTTGCGTACTGCCGGAGCGTCGAGGCCACGGTTATGGACGCCAGATTTTGAGTCAGACCATCAAGGAGCTTAAGCAGAAGCATCAGGCGGGTATGATCAAGCTCGAAGTTTCCGTCGAAAATGAGAAGGCGCTGGGTCTGTATGAATCTTGCGGCTTTAGAACGAAGAACGCGAATGATTATTACGTGCTTATGGTAGGCCAAAACGAGTAAATAAAGAAGGATAGAGCGACAGCTGTAAACTGTTCTCTATCCTTTTTCATGTCTTGCGCCTAGGGGGCGGAACTACAGGGCGTTAATTCGTCGAAAATAGGCGGTTGAGCTAGTGTGAGGGAACTATGATCCGCTATTTCGCCATTTTATGCTGAAAATAGCGGATTAGGGTGAAATAAGAGCCTGCAGTTCCCTCAATCGCCAGAATCATCGCTTTTCGCCTAGATAGCGCCCTTTAGTTCCTCTATTAAGGGTCATTTCCCCTGACGGGCTGCATGGTTACCTCACAGTACCGCTAGGGCAGTTACCCTTGCTGATAAATGAGCTCCGAGGAACCGCTGATGATCGTACCTGTATTTTGCCCTGCACATATTTCTTTCATGGATCCGGGTTTGTCGAAATTGAACACATGGATGGGAATGTGATAATCCCGCGCCAGAATAAAGGCAGATTGATCCATGACCTTCAGATTGTGGTGGATGACGTCGTTGTAGTGGAGAGATTTGTATTGGAGGGCCTCTTTATGATGTTTAGGATCTTTGTCGAACACGCCGTCAACGCCCTGCTTCGCAACGAGGATGGCTTCACAGTTCACTTCGATAGCTCTTTGGACCGAAGGGTAGTCCGTCGTGACGAACGGCTGTCCATTGCCCCCTGCAAAAATAACGATGTACCCTTTTTCCAAATGATGAATGGCTCTAAGCCGAATAAAAGGCTCTGCCACGGAAGCGATCGGAATTGCCGTCATGACGCGTACTTCCGCGTCGGTCTTCGCCTTCAGCACACCGCGCAGCATCAAGCTGTTGATGACGGTAGCGAGAGTTCCGATATTGTCAGCCTCCGCTTTCTCAATGCCCCAGCTCTCGCCCATATTGCCGCGGAAAATATTGCCCCCGCCAATCACAAGACACACTTCAACACCTAGCTGAACGACTGTCATAATTTCATTGGCAATATGATCCAGTTGTTTAGGATCGAAACCGAACTCGCTTTCTCCCGCAACAGCCCCGCCGCTTAACTTAATGAGGACTCGTTTGTACCGCATATGGATCTCTCCTCCCTTGATACAATTGGTATCCCTATCCTTGTTTCAAAATCAACGCTGCCCGTTAAATAGGACAGCTTCTGAGCGAAAAAAAACACTAAAGCAGCGAATGCTTTAGTGTCTAATAGGAATGAGAAATAGGAGAAGATGCTGTTTCTGGTTGACCACAGGACCCTTCATACCCCTCACACCCTTCCGCTTATGATTAAAAGTTATTGTACACGAACTAAGTGGAAGATTGCAATTTCTGCGGAACTCGCATGTGCACGATGAGTCCGATAATGACTAGCAGCAGAAGCGAGCCAAGGGCGACGCGACTAGCCAAATTCCCCGTGGAGGCGAGCGCCAAGGTGATGGACCCGTACAGCGCAGGCCCAACAATGGAGGATACTTTGCCTGAGAAAGCGAATAGGCCGAAAAACTGGCCGCGCTTCTCCGCAGGCGTCAATTGCACGATCATCGTCCGAGACGTTACCCACATGGCGCCCATCGATACGCCATAGAGACTGCCGGCAACCCAGAACAGGCTTTGGCTGGTTGCTAAGGCTGCAATGGCAATCGCGACGATTAGAACGAAGGCAACAATGGTTACGGCTTTTTTAGGCCCGACATTGCGAGTGACATAGCCGAAGAGGAAAGAGCCGATAATGCTCGATACGGTCGAAACCAAGTAGAGCAGAATGAATTGCCCCGTTGTGAAACCCATCACCGTATTCGCATAAATCGCCATGACAGCTATTGCAGTGGCAATGGCATCGTTAAAGAAAAAGTAAGCAATCATGAACAGGAAAGCGGCACGATACTTTCGCGCCTCCTTGAATGTAGCCCAGATCTCGCGGTAGCCGCTTAGGAGCGATTTTTTCTCGCTAACCGGTTTTAGCGGCTTCTCTTTATAGAGAAACAGAATCGGCAGGGAGAATAGTAAGAACATAAGCGCGCTAGGAATAAACGTATTTTCAAAATGATTGCCATTAATTAAAGGGAAAACGACTAGGCCGACTAGCGTCCCTACATATCCAACGGCTACGCCTACACCGGAAATGATGGGGATCTCACGCTCGCTGCCCAAATCCGAAATCATGGAATCATAGAAGATTAAGCTGGAGTTATAAAAGAATTTGGCAACCATGAAGAAGAAAATCACACCTAGAATCGAGGTGTTAAGTCCCATCCACTGTTGATCGGTATGCCAGATGGCCGAAGCGCCCATGAGCAGCGTCGCCGCGATGGCAATCAAGGTAAAGGGGACAAGGTAGGCCTTCTTTTTGCCGGTACGATCAATCCATACCCCGAATAAAGGGGACAGCAGGACGAGAAATAAGCTGGATAAGGCATTGGAGTAAGTGATGAAGGTGCTGGCTATCTGATTCAGCTCTTCACTTTTTCCTAAAGTTTCTTTTAGATAAAAAGGGTAAAAGACCGTCACGATATTGGAGGAAAAGATGGTGTTTGCGAAATCGTACATGGCCCAGGCAAAAATCGGTAAGGAGAAAAACAGCGTCCAAGCGCTGCGTGGTTGCATGAGATTGGAAGCGGGTTCAAGCTTTGCCACCAGGGTCACCCTTTCCTATAGGAATGTATTCGGTTTTCACTAGTATATTGGCTGCCGGGCAGAGAAATCCCTGTCGGTTTACAATAAAAAAATCTCCCCGCCCCAAGTGAGAGGAGGAGAGATGTTAAATTAGCTAAGTAGAAATGAGGTGCTGCTAGGCGTCTGATGTTGGCTTCTTAATTTCAACCTCAATCATATCCATATTCTCCTTCATCTCAACCACGTCGATGCCGTTGCGCTGCAAGGTAGTAGAAAGAGAATCTTTGTCCTGAGCCGGGAATACGTACGCATTGCTTTTCTTATTATCGAGTAAATTTTTGGCTACCTGGACTAGACGCTCCATGGAGAAAGGTTTTTTGAGATATTTCTGAATTTCTTTCTCATGGAAATCATGCGGTTGATCCAGCGCTGTAGAGACAATAACCGGAGTCTGATAGTACATGGGATGTCTGGATAAGTCGGAAATGAAATCCCATCCGTTCTTTACGCCTTCAAGATGGATATCGACGATGAACAGAATCGGTTCACCTTTGCAGCGGTTCAAAGCGATAATCCCTTCTTCGGCAGAACGCAACTGAATGGAAGGAAGATCCAGTTTATTCAAGGCGATTTGTATAAGCTTGGCGAGGTCGTCATCATCTTCGAAAATAACGATTTTCCCCTCCATGGAAGATAGCTGATACTGATCAAATTCAATCCGGAAGGTAGTGCCGGCACCCATTTGAGATTCATAGGAGATCTGTCCGCTGTGCCCTTCCACAATCTCTTTCACAATGGCTAAGCCTAAGCCGGTTCCGCCGATTTGTCGGCGGTCCGAGTTATCGACACGGAAGAATTTGGAGAACATTTGACCATGCGCTTCCTCAGGAATGCCGAGCCCGTAGTCCTGTATGGCGGCAACAATTTTACCGTTCTCAGCAGATAAATAAATGTCAATGCGCTCCGCACCCGGAGAGTACTTAATCGCGTTGCTGATCAGATTGTGGAATACTTGCCGAATCCGATCCGCATCTGCCCGCACCCATAATTCCGGCTCCTGCTGATGGATGACGATACTGTGGTTCTGCTTATCCTGCCACTGATCAACGATATCCTGTACGGTCGGCACCAAATTGATGGGGGAGAAGTGATATAACTGCCGCCCGGACTCCATGCGCTGTAAATCAAGGAAATCATTGATTAAGTTCGAGAGGCGATGAGCTTCTTTATATATGGTTTCCATGTATTTCTTCTGTTTGTCTTGCGGCAGCTCGCGATGCAGCAGAATCTCTATGAAGCCAAGCACACTCGCCAAAGGAGTTCGCAGCTCATGAGAGACGATGGAAATGAACTCATTTTTCATTTCATCAACGCGCTCTTCTTCCGTCCGGTCACGGAAAACGAAGAGGTAACCCTGCTGCTCCGTATCTTCGCTGACGACAGTCGCATAAAGCTCGGCATGCTGGGGCTGATCATCGAGCACAAAGCCAAAGCGCTGTGTCAGATGCGTATGCGCGCCGTTAATCAGTGCCTCGATGGAAGAGGCTGCGCCGAAGAAGCTCGGCGTATCGGCAGCGATCGCGTGGCAGCTAGCCACCAAATTCTCGCCGATGCGTGCATTTAGGCCAAAATAGCGGCTCATCCGATGATTGGCGAAAAGAATGGTCCCCTCGGAGTCGCACATCATCATGCCTTCGTGCGCCGATTCCAAAATATTCTGAATCAAGTCGCGCTGTCCTTCAATTAACAGCTTCTCGGCGATTAGCTCGTCGTTCAATTCCGCCAAATGGGCGGCTTGCTTCACTCTCTCGTCATTCATCACTTGTGCAAAGAACTCCAAGCCGAACTGACGGACCAAGCCTTTCGTCAGGCGCTGGTTGTTCTCCTGGAACACGGAGCTTTGGTAGCTCGTCAGGAGCAGGAAGCCGATGACCGTCTGTTTGTCATCAAGAAGAGGAACGTAGTGATCGACGGCGTGCATCATCCCGCCATGTACACCCTTTTCATGCCCAGATACATCACGTGTGTGGACCAGATTCGTGCCTTCTTCAAAAACACGCCTAGCCGGTCCATATAATTCATTCTGATGAACCTGAATATGTTCCTTCGGATACCCGATAGAATGAATGACCTCGTAGGTGGAATCGCCATTGCCAGATTCACGTTTCATAACAACGAGAGCTGCGTCCTGCAGCAGGGAATTCAGTAGAGCAGGCAGCGTGTGCTTCAAGAAATCCTTGAGCTCCACGTAGCCGGTAAGCTTCTCTTGGTAGGAAGAAATCAGCTCCAGATCCTGTTCTCTTTCGGACAGCTTGGCCAAAGTAATCTGCTGCTCTTCCTGCTGTGCAATGATCTCCTCATTCTGCGTTTCGAGGCTTTCGGCCATATACCGATAGGTTTCCTCGCTTTTACGAAGCTCCTCTTCGGCATGAATAGCCCGGAATGAGATGAAGATAGACATCACGCCTGCGATGAGTGCAATAATGCCTCCAACCATGGTGATGGTACGAGAGGTTTGGCCGGCTTTGAGTGATGAATTGTAGGCGTCTTCTGTAATTTGCACAATCGTCTTCTCGATACTCGTATGGATGATACGGTAACGATCCATCATCGTTTTGCCTGAGGCAATCCGAGTTCTGGCCTCTTCCGTTTTACCCGCACGAATAAGTTCTAACTGGCTGTCAAAGAAGCGTTGCAGGTTGGTGATGGCCGGTATAGCTTGTGTATCCATGATGAGCTGGAGAGTCGGGTACTTTTTATCATAAATACGGATGTTGTCCAGATCTTCTTCCAGCTGTTTTTTGCCTGCGGTATATGGGTCCAAATATTGCTCATTGCCCGTTAACTCATAACCGCGAATGCTGGTTTCCTGATTGATCAGGTCGGTCAGCAGGCTGTTCGTCGTTTTGGAGATCGGAATGGCATCATTCACGATCGCATCGCTCTCACTTTCCATGTTACGGGAAGCAATATAGTTCGACACACTGACAAAAGCAAGTAATGCCACGATTAAAATAACGTATAGCATGGAGATTCGCGATCTCGTGAATGTTTTCATTGCCACTTGGTCACCTGGATTCTACATAGAATAATTGAATGGGATTTCGCTTAAAATTCGACAAGACTCAACAATATTCCTTTAAAAATCAATCATGTTATGTTTTCTTCCATGAATTCGTTGCAAGAAGCGACAATGTCGTTTACAATACTATACATTACGTAGTTTATGTGACATTTAAGAACATGAAGGTTTCACATGAGGAGGGCGCACACCGTGCAGGTTAAAGACAGCAGGATTCCGCTGAGACATGAAGTACGTCCATTCTTCCAGCCTATACTCTCTCTTCAGACGCAGGAAATCATCGGCTATGAGACGTTGGGAAGGCGAATTAGGGAGGATATTGTCGAAAGCTTGGGACCTTTTTTCAAAAATCCTGACATTCCGGAAGATGTGCAGCTTCTCATTGATCGACACTTAAGGGAGCGGGCTATTGAACAGCTTGCCTCTACGCAAGATGAAAGTTTATTATTTATTAACTTAAAGCCCTCATGGATCTATCGGACCTATAAACGCACAGGCGTGCTGCCGACGATTGAACTATTGCGGAAATATGATATAAATCCTGCGCGTATCGTGATTGAAGTTACCGAAGAAGAGTTCACAGGAAAGCTGCAGGAGCTTACCCAAATTGTAGAGTTATATCGGCAATTCGGCTGTATCATCGCGATAGACGATGTGGGCAGCGGGTTTAGCAACTTCGATCGCATCGCCAGTTTGCAGCCCAAAATATTGAAAATCGATCTTAATATACTGAAAAAAAGCGCGATTCATGCGGGTTACAAAGCCTTGATGCAATCTTTTTCCATCTTAGCGGCCCAAATGGGCGCGTCCCTGCTCGTGGAAGGCATTGAAACGAAGCAAGAACTGCACAGCGCGCTGCAAGTGGGTGCGAGGTATGTGCAAGGTTATCTCTTTTCCAAAGCAGAGCCGTATTTGCAGCATAAGGATGTTTTTAAACCCATGCTTAAAGAAGAGATGGGCCTCTTTAGCCAAGGGGAATTTCAGCGGAACAGTCATCTCTCTGCCATTCATCAAGGCTTGGAAGCACTCAGCCAATCGACCATTCGTATTGTGACGGCGGAAGACGCGGATCAGCTTATAGAGCATACGACCAATACCGTGACTGATAATTGTATACGGATCTACATATGCATGGAGGATGGCTATCAAATTTCTTCCAACTACATTCGCAAAGATAACGCTTGGAACCGAGAAGAGAGCTATCGCGGAGCGAACTGGACGTGGCGTCCGTATTTCATCTCCAGCATTCTCATGATGAACCTGCAAAAGCAAGGGATCTTATCGCAAATGTACACAGATCTAGATACCTCGCATCAGATTCAGACCTATTCCTGCACATTGGGTGATGGGTATTATTTGTTTTTGGATTTGCTGATATAGGCGCAAGTTACAAATATACGAAAAGGCTGTCCTCAAGGTAGATTGCTCTCCTTGAGGACAGCCTTTTGTGATTAATAGGGAAGAGCAGAGAGGCGACAGGGGAGTATAAGGTTCAGTGGGAATATAGCGGAGTATGACAGAGAACCAGATGAGGTGCATTAGAAGGACGACAGAAGAACAAGAGAAGGACAAGAGAAGGACAAGAGAAGGACCTCTCCTCTTCTAACCCTTTGTCTTCGTTGTATAAAGTACAACTTAAAGAAGAATTATGTTTTGTTATCCTGCAGTTCATTGTACAAAGTACAATCAATTTGATATATATCACTCGAAAACAGCGAATCCTAGCGCAGAACGTTGCGCTTTATGCAACATAGAGCCGAATAGAGGAACATTTACAGCAATATGATTGTACAAAGTACAACATAGAAAAGACCGTCAGGCATTTTGCACTTTGCCTAGACGGTCTTGTGTGGGCATGAGAATGGGAAGCAAGAAAAGACACATAAACTGCGTGGGCTTCTCCCTCACTGTTAAGGGTACTACAGGGCGCTATTTTACCGACAATAGCCATCTGAGCGAAAATCGGGGAACTATGATCCTCTATTTTGTCATTTTCGGTTAGAAAAGGGCTCATTTGGCTGAAATAAGGCCCCGTAGTTCCCCTAAACTGTGAAAACTCCATTTTTGGCCTAAATAGAGACCTGTAGTTCCCTTATACTGCCTCAAACTAGCGCCACACTGGGTCCACTCGGTTATGACTGCTGCTGCATCTACGTCGTTTACTGGACTACCGCGCATACGCATCTACCGCATCCTAAAGCACCCAGCTCAGCCGCGCCCACCTAAGCTTCGACCCACTCGCGCCGCAGCGAGAACAAGTCGCGCAGCTCGTCAGTCGACAGCTCGGTGATCCAGTTCTCGCCGGAGCCGACGATCTGCTGGCTGAGGCCGAGCTTGCGTTCGATCATCTCGTCGATGCGCTCTTCAAGCGTGCCGAGCGTGACGAACTTGTGCACCTGCACATGGCGCGTCTGCCCAATGCGGAAGGCGCGGTCCGTCGCTTGGTTCTCGACGGCGGGATTCCACCAGCGATCATAGTGGAACACATGATTCGCCGCCGTCAGATTCAGCCCGATGCCGCCGGCTTTCAGCGAAAGAATAAACACATTTCGCTTCTCATTTGCCGGCCGGTCATCGGTGTCTTGGAAGTGCGCGATCATCTCATCGCGCCCCGTTTTGGTTGTTCCTCCATGCAGGAACAACACGGTCTCGCCAAGCTCCTGCTGCAGCACATGCTGAAGCAGGTTGCCGGTCTCGACAAACTGCGTGAAGATCAAGCATTTGTCACCTTCCTGGCGCAGCTCCTGCACCATCTCAAGCAGGCGCTCCAGCTTGTTCGAGCGTCCGCTCCATGGGGCGGACAGCCCTTCCTTCAGCAGCAAGGCAGGGTGGTTGCACACCTGCTTGAGCTTCGTCAGCGCAGCGAGGATGAGCCCGCGCCGTTCCATCGCGGAGAGCGTATCCAGCCGGTCGAACATGTCTTGGATGTAGTTTTCGTACAACGAGCCTTGTTCGGCGGTGAGTGAGATGAACGTTTTGGATTCGTTCTTTTCCGGCAGATCCAGCTGAATAGCGGGATCTTTCTTCTCGCGGCGCAGCAGGAAAGGGCGGATCAACTTTTGAACCTTGTTGATAATCTCAGGATCGCGCGTCTTCTCGATCGCATTCACATAGCGATGCGTAAACTCGCGTACCGTGCCCAGATAACCGGGATTCGCGAAGTCGAAGATCGACCACAGCTCTGTGAGCCGATTCTCAATCGGAGTACCCGTCAAGGCAATGCGATGGAAACCATTCAAACGGCGAATCGCTGAGGCTTGCTTGGTATAAGCGTTTTTTATATTTTGCGCTTCGTCTAGACAGATGGAGTTCCAGGCGATTTCGCCTAACTCAGCTTCATCCAGATGAGACAGCGTATAGGAAGTTAACACTAAATCCACCTTGCCGACGGCTTGCGTGAAGGCATCTCCCTTGAACCGTTGAGGCCCGTAGTGCAGATGTACCTTGAGTGAAGGGGCGAAGCGCTTCAGCTCCATCTGCCAGTTGCCGAGGACTGAGGTTGGGCAGATCAACAGAGAAGGTTCAGCAGGCTGCTCGGTCTCTTTAACCGTCAGCAGGTAGGTGATCCACTGGATCGTTTTACCGAGACCCATATCATCGGCCAAACAGCCGCCAAGGCCGAAACGGCGCAAGAACAACAGCCAAGAGATGCCGTCCACCTGATAGTGGCGCAGCGAACCTTGGAAGCTCGGCGGCGGTTCCATGGTAGGAATCGCCGCCGTTTGCGTGAGCTGATCGACCATATGGCCCAACTGCTCGTTCAGCTCGACTTCCATCTCGATGTAACGCATCGCGTCGGGATCATCTTCCGAAGGCAGCAGTCCGGCTGCATCGCCAGCGAAGTGCAGCTCTAGCACATCGCGGAAAGAGAGGCCCTGCTTCTTCTGGACCTGCTTCATGATTTGCTCGACCTGCGCCATGAACTTCGGATCGAGCTGAATCCAATTGCCGCGAATCTGGATCAGCTTGCGTTTTTCTTCCAGCAGCAGACGGAATTCTTCCTCCGTCAGCTCCAGATCACCAACAGCCAGCTTCCAGTCGAACTGCATCAGCTGGGTCAGCCCGAACATGGTCTCCCGTCCTGAGCCGACGGAAGACTTGATCTTCGCGCGCAGCTTCGGCTTCATCTTGCGGATGCGCTCCCACCAGGCCGGCAGGAACACACTGGTCCCGGCCTCCACGAGCCGTACGCTTCCCTCTGCGAGGAAGCGCCATGCCTCTTCCTCCGTCAGCGTCTGACGGAGGGTGCCATCTCCCGCATCCAGCCAAGGCAGGATGCGCAGCCATTTGGTCGCGTCACGTTCGACGCGGCTCAGCTCTGGCTGCCACGCCTCCGGCAATGGCAGCTCGCCCGCCACCGGCTCGCCGGTTGGCGTCACCGTGCGCAGCACGTCCGGCGCAAGCCGGTCCTGCAGCAGCACGCGCAGCTGCCAGCCCGCGCCGTGCGCCAGGTCCGGCTCTGCGAGCTGCAAGCACGTGCGCATCGGCGACCGGTCTTGGCGCCAGCCGATGGCGACGAGCCAGTCTTCCTCGTCGAGCCAGAGATCAGAGGCGATTTCACCTCGCCGCATGAGCGGATACGCGGACTCCAGCTTGCGCAGATTGTCCTTCATAATGCCGTCCGCGTCCACCCATTCGGGGATGAGCGCGTGAATCCAGCGGGAAACGGCCGGTGATTCCAGAGCCTGCAAAGCCTCCGGAAGCTGCAGCTTCCAGCCAATTTCGCCAGCCTTCCATTTCTCGTAATCCGGCATGAAGCTTCCGGAGGCTAATGCTTCGCGAACCGCAGGCGCTAAGCTGATGAAATCCGCGGAGTCCTGATGCCAGCTTAGCTGTAGATGCTGCACAGGCTGTGGATCGCTGAAGTAATCGAGCGCTTCAAGTGGCTGCAGCTCAATGCCTTCGCGATTTTGCCATTCGCTTGGTTCCATGAAGGTGCCATAGAAGGAAGCGCGGTGCCAGGCAAAGAGCATATTTTTCAAATCAAGGGCGTCCCAAATGCCGCCGTTCTCGCGGGATCCCCATAGAAACAAGGAGCCGCTGGGGAGGGAGCTTACATGAACCGTCAGCGCGCTGGTTTCGATCATCGAATCCATTTTCCTTTCTTGAGCTCTTCTTGGAAGGCACGCAAGCGTGAGAATTTATCCGCTAAACGATACACATAGTGCTCCCAGCGATCGTTCTGGCCTAATTGTTTGTAAATGCTGTGCAGCTTCTTCAGAAGTCGGACAGCCGTTTTGTAGGAAGCTCTATTTTTCTCCAAAACCGCACGTTCCGCCGCTTGATGATACAGTGGAAGGAGCAAAGCCGCATCGTGTTCTTCAATCGCTTTCAGCTCCAGCGTGTATAGATTCAGTGGCGAAATACGGTTCGCTAGCTGCAAATCCACCCATTGCCGATACCTTTTGGTCTGCAGCAAATAGGCTGTGTAATAGTAATAGGAGCGAGGCAGCAGGGATTCCATGACCTGTACCCATTCGCTGTCGGAATCCAGGTGCTTAGTGGTGTCAAGCCAATATTGGCAAAAGGTCCGGAAATCATCGTGATTGGCCTGTGCAATCGACTTGAACAACCAGCGGAGCCAGACCAGCATATCATTCCACTGCTTATCGTTGTAATAATAATTCAGGTACAGGAAGTAATCCTTCGCATGGGGATGAGCCAAGAGCTCAAGCAGCTTGAAGGCACTGTCCGTATCACCCTGAATAATGTGAAAATGAGCTCTAGCCGCAATCAGCGCATCCTTCTTCTTAGCAAGCTGGTCCTTTTTGGACAGAAGGGCATCGAGACGTTGAATCTCCTCTTTCTGCGCGGATTTCTGGGCTGACAGCTTCCACCAGATGAACCGATACACGAAAAGCCAGTCAATCGGGCTGTCTTTCCCTTGCAGCGCGAATTCACCGAGCATTTTGAGCGTTGCCATCATGTGTTTGGGTTCAGCCGCGAAGGAGGCGTTCAGATCCATCCCTTGGGCAAGCTGGGTAAGCTTATCCTCGCAGTTTTTTGCGGCGATTTTGCACCCGTTTTCGTGGTAATAAGACAAATAGGAGCTTTTGGTTTCTTGATAAAATTGTTCGATCTTACGCATCATGAAAAGTACGATATGAAGCATATAGATTTCGCGCATCGAGCTTTTCCACTCAGCTGCAAAACCTGGAAGAGACTCTAACGCAGAGTCATAAAACGTTTCAATGGAGTGCTGATGCGAGATCGAGAACCCATGAAATCTTCCTTCGAAAAAACGATGCCAATCAGCAGGCAAAGCCGCTTCTTCGGGTTTATTGGCCTTGGCGGCTTCCTTGCGTTCCTGTGCTGGGGAAGTACCCCGCAGTGGTTTCTTGCGAGCGAATATTTGTTGCTTTAACTGTTGCAGCAGTAGTTCCGGCCGCCCATAAGGGGCATATAAGCTGAAGAACGTAGCACCGATATGCTGGCAAAAGCCATCGAAGGAGCAGCTGCATGAGCTGTCCTGAAAATGTTCTAAATTGACCGTCGTGTTGTGCAGTCTCTTGCCTGCAACTGTCGACTGAATGCTTGTGCCCTTCAGATCGACATCCGCCACACGACCTTTATGATAGTACTCCCACCCCTGCTCCAGTACGGCAGCATCGAAATGCAGCGGGATTTGCTTAATTAGGTAGTTCATTCGATTTTTGGGAATCTGCAGTTTCAGCATGTGTGCTTTCCTACCCTCCGAGCGGTACATTCCTTCTTCCATAGTAACAGATTTTTTCCGAAATTGCCCATTTCCACAGTTTATGCCAAAGGGTATTTTTTTATCCGGGGTAAAAACGGTTAACCCTGCATTCCTGCCTATAATATGATAAAGTGAAGCTAGAAGGTTAGCTACCGAAGGGAGACATTACAATGGGCATAAAATTCGGAAGAGAATATAAGGATATTGTCACTGATTTCGTACGCGGCATTGAGATGGTTAACGGCTTCTATGAGCTGCTAGATATGAGTGCGGACGACTGGCAGGGACTTGAGCAGGATGAACAGGAAGAGTGCCTGCGTACGCTGGCTGACGATATTTTTTACGGATTAGGCAACAGTCCTGTGATGCAAATCGGCGCAGGCTCGGTTCGCCATGATCCGAGTAATCACGTGTTGAAGGTGCACGACGGGGAAAAGCTGGTTTCCGTCATTTATTTGGTCTGATTTTTGAGTGAGCTATAGAAAGGTGTATAAAAGCTATGCTGGATGGGGCAAGGAAGGTTTTACAACAAGTATACGGATACCCCGAATTCCGCGAGGGGCAGAAAAATATTATTACCAACCTGCTTGAGGGGAAAGATACGCTTGGCATTATGCCGACGGGCGGCGGTAAGTCGATCTGCTATCAGGTTCCTGCGATGCTGATGGAGGGTGTGACCCTCGTCATCTCCCCGCTAATTTCCCTGATGAAGGACCAGGTAGATGCTCTCGGCGTGCTAGGAGTTCCA
Organism: Paenibacillus sp. J22R160; assembly: GCF_059692135.1. Classification (NCBI taxonomy): domain Bacteria; kingdom Bacillati; phylum Bacillota; class Bacilli; order Caryophanales; family Paenibacillaceae; genus Paenibacillus; species Paenibacillus sp. J22R160. The sequence continues at coordinate 85,670 of NZ_JCAUAU010000017.1, forward strand.
GCGACGTTCATTAACAGTACGCTGGAAGCCAGAGAAGTGGAACAGCGGATGCAAGGCGCGATGCAGGGCAAATATAAGCTGCTGTATATCGCGCCCGAGCGGCTGGAGTCAGAGCGGTTCCGCGCGCGGATGTCGGCGCTGAATCTGCCCTTTGTGGCCATTGATGAGGCGCACTGCGTATCCCAATGGGGCCATGATTTCCGGCCCAGCTATGTCTCTATTGCTCCCTTTATTCGCGAGCTTCCGAATCGTCCGATCGTAGCGGCCTTTACCGCTACAGCGACAGCCGAGGTGACCGCAGATATTGCAAGGCTGCTGGACCTGTCAGAGGCGGGCATCTTCGTGAACGGCTTCTCACGGGATAATTTGGAGCTGACGATTCTTAGAGGAGAGAATAAGCGGGATTACATTCACAATTACGTGAAAGAGCATACGCACCAACCGGGTATTATCTATGCTGCCACCCGCAAGGATGTGGAGGAGCTGTACGAGTCTTTGCGGAAAAAAGGCTACGCCGCAGGCAAGTACCACGCCGGTTTAACGGACGATGAGCGCTCCTACATGCAGGAAGCTTTTCTCTATGATGACATTCGGGTAATGATTGCCACGAATGCCTTCGGGATGGGGATCGATAAGTCGAACGTGCGCTATGTCATTCACTACAATATGCCGAAAAATATGGAGGCTTATTACCAAGAGGCTGGTCGCGCAGGACGTGACGGGGAGCCGAGCGAATGCATTCTGCTGTTTAGCGCGCAAGATATTATGACGCAGAAGTTCCTCATTGAGCAGAACCAGCTTTCGCCTGAGCGCAAAGCAAATGAGTACAAAAAGCTGCAGACGATGATCGATTACTGCTATTCGCCAAGATGTCTGCGGAACGTCATTCTGCACTATTTTGATGAAACCAATATCAAAGACACCTGCGGCAACTGCAGCTCCTGCAAAGACGACCGCGATACCGTGGATATTACCGTTGAAGCGCAGAAAATCTTCTCCTGCATCCGTCGCATGAACGAACGTTTCGGGATTTCGATGGTTGCGTCTGTCCTCAAGGGCTCGAAGGCGAAGAAAATTGTCGAATATCGGTTCGATCGATTGCCGACGCATGGCATTATGCGGGATCTGCCGGAAAAAGAGATTTCCGATCTGATCAATGTATTGATCTCGGAAGGATTCTTGCAGTTGTCCGAGGGCCAGTACCCGGTGGTTAGGTTAATGCAGCCTGCAGCGGAGGTGCTTCAAGGGAAGCTGCCTGTATACCAAAAGGTGCGCAAACAGCAGGTCAAAGCCGCTGCTATCGACAATACCTTGTTCGAGCAGCTGCGTCTGCTTCGCCGGGAAATTGCTGCACGCGAGAAAGTGCCGCCGTATATTATTTTCTCTGACAGTACGCTTCGTGAGATGAGTGAAAGCTGCCCGACCTCGGAATCCGCCATGCTGCGGATCAAAGGTGTCGGTGAAGTCAAATACCGCAACTACGGGAAGCCCTTCCTTGATCTGCTTCGCACGTATGCGGGAGAGAGCGAGACAGAGGCTGTCGCTTATGATTTTGAGTAAGGCTGGAAGGAGTGGAAGTGCGTGAAGCTTGAGATTAGTGACATTGATCAGAGGCTCGGGACGCTCACCGGTTGGACGACAGACGATCATAAATGGATCATGCGGAAATACCGTTTTGCGGAATTCATGCAGGGCATTACCTTTGTGAATCATGTCGCGCGTATCGCTGAAGCTGATAACCACCATCCCATGATTGCCATCGATTACAAAATGGTTACACTGCGGCTAACGTCTTGGCATGCAGGCGGGTTGACAGAGCTTGATTTTCAATCGGCTGCTAAGTTTGATCAAGCTTTTGAAGAGGTTTCTGCGGGTGCTGGGGGCGCTTAATTGCGTGAGATCTCGTCGTATACCATGCAATGAAAATTCGACATGCCCGTAGGCGTCTGTTTTTCATATGTGTCCGTGATGGTAAAGCCGGCACGCTCATAAGTACGGATTGCGCGCTCATTCCAAGCGAGCACTTCAAGGTCGATCTCTTGCCCAGGGGCGTGCCTCAGAGCTTCACGGGTAAGGAGCTGCACGAATTGGACGCCAATTCCGCTTCCTTTTCCGCAGAGATCTGGACGGAGTCCCAGACCTAAGCGCGTGACGCCGACAATCGGGAAGAACTGAACGAAGCCGGATAGTACGCCATTGGTATCGACGACGGCTCGGTACTGTTCAGCCCGAATGTGCGGGTCAGCGAATTCGGCTTGCTCCCGGAGCATGGTTTTCCAAGATGGCCAATTGTATAGCTCATAGGGAGACGGATATTTCCACGTACACAACTCCTCGCATTGCGCGTTAGTTAGCGGTACAACTCGCCAGGGTAAGCTTGCATTTACCACGTTTATTATCACCTTTTCATTTATTGGTTGGAGGATCGCATGGGTTGGCTTGTACATATTCCAATTACTACATGTATTCTGTTTTCTATGCTCATGTTGGGCTTACATACATTTCGGATTTCTGTGAATAAGAAATGGCCGCTTGTGCTCATCTTCACTTTTGGTATCTCCTGTCTGGTCGAGCTATTTACGTTCGTAGTGGACACGAAATCTTGGAGTCCTATGCTTGCTATTGTACTAGAAGCCATCTGCGTTCACTATTTATTACGATTGCGCAAGCTTCATGCGCTTATGATTGTATTGCTTGGGGCGGTTGGCTATACGATTTATTTAGCCATTGTATTATTTACTGTATCGGTAGTAACGGATGTTCCCGTTTACGACTATTTTGACAGGCTGGACTCCTGGTATCGTCCTCTGAAAATCTATGCTGCACTGCTTGCGTGCCTGACGGCATTGCTCTTGAACAAAAACCGGTTAGGTTTTACGATGCGTCTTGAGCGACATGCCAAGTATGCTAATCAAGCGTGGCGTCCCCGGAATCATGTGTTTTTTCCCGCTCTTTTAACTGCTTTTGTTTTATTCTCTTCCGCTTATTATGGGGTATCTATGCATGTGACGTCCATTTTCTATTGGGCTGCAGGGTTTTGCCTAGTGTTAGCCTGGCTGATTTACCTGCTGTACCGCAAGGAGATGGATGAGCAGTGAAAGACAGATTTTGGGTACAATAAAGATAACGATTTTATTTGGATGAGGAGGTCATATCTATGACCCAAGTTACCGTTCGTGAGGCTGTTATACAAGATATTTCCCAGTTAAAAACGTTAATGCTCGCTTATATTGTGGACTTTTACCAGTATCGCCAGCCAGAGGACGAGAAGCTGAACGGATTGATTCACCACCTGTTGGAGCAAAAGGACGGCATCCAATTCGTAGCGGAAACGGAAGAGGGGAAGTTGGTTGGTTTTGCGACCTTGTATTTTACCTTTAGTACGCTGCGTGCCTCCAAAATAGCGGTTCTGAACGATCTCTATGTGATTGAAGCTGAACGCGGTCAAGGAGCGGCTGCGAAACTTTTTGCAGCTTGCAAAGGATACGCGGCCAGACATGGTTATGCGAACTTAACGTGGACCACGGCCAAGGATAACCTCCGTGCGCAGGCATTTTACGATAAAGTGGGCGGAGATCGCAGCGATTGGCTCACGTATTCCGTGAATCCTACGATTGGTATCGGGGATTAATCTTTTAGAGTGCTGCCTAGGGAACTACAGTCCGCTATTCGCAAGATAGTTGGCCCTTTGATGGATCTAGGGGAACTGTGATCCGCTATTTCACCGAATTTGGCGGAAGTGCGTGGTTTATTGGCAAATAGGGTCCTCTCGTTCCGCTTGGATCGCGGAATGCGTTCGAACTGCATAAATAGAGGAACGTAGTTCCGCCTTCAGCTCCACGCTCATCTCGGTTTGTGGGAATTGTGACCTGCCAGACATCTCGACCTCTCCACCTTTCCGCCTTCACCTCCATCTCTCATCTTGAGGGATTGGAGGTTTTTTTGCATCGTCTAGTTGACGAGGTTGGATTTTCAAATCGCTTTCATAATGTTTGCGTAATCACAAATACTAAAGAAGTCCTTGATGAGTACATATATAAAAATTGACATATCATCGAGATTGGATCATACTATTATTTCGTATACGAAATAATTAAGGAGGTACCTTTGGACGATCAGCAGCGTGTAATACAAATCTTCCATACCTATCGGGAAGTCAATCAAGCTTTTTATCAAGTTATGACGAAAGTAGCTCAACGTCATGGTCTGACGCCGCTCCAGCTCATCGTACTTCGCATACTGGAAGAGTTTCCCGGGATTAGACTGATGGAGCTTTCCGAGAAACTCAAACTTGGGAACAGTACATCAAGCGGCATTGTCGATCGGATGGTCAAATCAGGTTTAGTCACGCGTGAACGCACCGAGTCAGATCGCCGAGCGATGACGCTGAGGCTATCGGACAAAGGAGCCGCACTTTGGAATGAGTCTAATGTTACACGCATGGCGATGCTTCGTCCTTTGCTTGGCTTATCTGAGGAAGATGAAGAGCAGCTCCATCGGGTTCAAAATAAGATTTTAACGATTTTAAAGAACATAGGTGAGGATGATCTCAATGACTAGCATGGTTAATGCAACATTACGCAAGGGACCCATCATGGCCTCGTTGCTTATTGCCGCATTCGTGGCGTTATTAAGTCAAACCGTTTTAAATGTAGCTCTGCCCAAAATGATGATTGATCTAAATGTGAATGAAAGCACGATTCAGTGGCTCTCCAACGGGTATATGCTCATGAATGGCGTTCTCGTTCCAATCAGTGCCTATCTCATTAACCGTTTCACAACCCGCAGGTTATTCCTAGTAGCTTCATCTCTATTTGCTCTTGGGACGATTATTTGTGCATTATCTGGGAATTTCAGCTGGCTTTTAGGCGGCAGACTTGTCCAGGCAGTTGGCGCAGGGGTTCTTATGCCGCTTATGTCTGTTGTAGTTCTGACAATTTTCCCTGTCGCTGAGCGCGGTAAAGCAATGGGCATGATGGGGATCGCGATGATTTTTGCTCCGGCGATTGGACCGACGATGTCCGGCTGGATCGTGGAGCACTACCATTGGCATGTTCTGTTTTATATCATTCTGCCCCTGGCTATCTTTGCCGTAATCTTCGGGGCGTTCTCTATGAAGGATGTTATCAAAACATCTAATCCAAACCTAGATGTGTTGGGAGTTATTTTTTCTACACTTGGTTTTGGCGGTATTCTCTACGGGTTCAGTGCCGCGGGGTCTGACGGGTGGGGAAGCGCAGATGTTGTCGTTTGTCTCGTCGTAGGTGGTATCTCCTTGCTGCTCTTTGTCCTACGTTCGATCATGGGTAAGACGCCGTTACTTGAATTCCGAGTTTTCAAATATTCGATGTTCTCACTAACAACGCTTATTAACGCAATCATCACGATGGCCATGTTCTCGGGGATGATCCTGCTCCCTATCTTTCTGCAAAACATTAGGGGCTTTACACCGCTTGAATCCGGTTTGCTCTTGCTGCCGGGAGCCATCCTGATGGGGATTATGTCTCCGATTACGGGCATGATTTTCGATAAAATAGGTGCTCGGTGGTTGGCGGTCATCGGCTTAATTATCACAACCATCACAACTTATGAGTTCAGTCAGCTTACCGCGGATTCGACTTACAATCATTTAATGCTGGTATATACCTTGCGGATGTTTGGGATGTCTATGCTTATGATGCCAATTCAGACAGCTGGTATGAACCAACTGCCGCGAAGCTTGAATGCGCATGGATCAGCGATGTCGCAGACGCTTCGTAACGTATCAGGAGCGCTTGGAACGGCGCTTCTCGTCACATTCATGACGAACAAAGCAGCTTCTCATGCCAAAGAGCTCATCATCTCGGGCAGAATCGATCCGAGCGACAAAGCCAAAATGGCGGAAGTTACGCAGGCAGCAACGATCTACGGGATCAACCACTCCTTCGTTATCGCTACATGGCTGAGTGTTGCTGCGCTTGTGCTTGCCTTCTTCATCCGTAAGGTAAAACCGCATGAGGATTCAAGGGAGGCTACTACAACTGCACAAGTCTCCGCTTTGTTTGAGGATGAATGAGGAAGGGCTAGATTCATGGCTATGTTGTACTTAGTGCAACATAAAAGGAGTCTGAGCCCTATAATCCGACCGCTCATTGTATAAAGTACAACCATTTCAACTAGAATGGCCCTAAATCAGCAGGTTTCAGCCCGCTATGTTGTAATAAATACAACATAGCGTAGGGGGAGTCCTGATAGCAGCCAGTATGGTTGTATCGAATACAACATAGAAGACCGTCAGGCTTATCGCCTCGACGGTCTTTTTCGTAAATCTTTGAATGATCCCAAGCTAGTCTCAAACATAACTTCCGCAAGCAACACTTTTACGATAAAATAAGTGGAGGTAACTGGAATTAATTGCAGGTAGGGAAGGTGGCAGAATCTGTGGAAAATATCGTAAGTCAATCGTGGCTGCTTGGGCAGCTGGGCGAAGCTAATATCGTCATTGCGGATTGCCGTTTTGCGTTAGGACAACCTGAATCTGGCAGAAATCATTATGAGCAAGATCATATAACGGGAGCTGTATACGTAGATCTGGAGAAGGACTTATCCGGTGCTATTATGGCGCATGGAGGCAGGCACCCGCTCCCTGATCTCGGTGCATTCTCCATCCTCGTGGGCAGCCTCGGGATCGATAGCACCAAGACCGTCGTCGCTTACGACGATCAAGGCGGGGCCATGGCTTCGCGCCTATGGTGGATGCTGAAATTCCTCGGACACTCCGAGGTATATGTGCTAGATCAAGGGTATACCGCTTGGAAAGCGGCGGGCTACCCCGTCACGGATGAAGTGTCCGCCCCGTATCCGCGGACCTTCTCACCGAAGGTGCAGCGTACCATGCTGGCTTCCATGGATGAGGTCAAGGATAAGCTGGGTCGCCCGGGCGTCGTGCTCGTGGACTCGCGTGAGGAGCGTCGCTACCTCGGCTTGGAAGAGCCGATCGACCCTGTGGCCGGTCATATTCCCGGCGCGCGGAACTACTTCTGGAAAGGCGTGCTCGGCGCTGACGGCGCTTGGTTGACGGCCGCGAAGCAGGAGCAGCATTTTGCCAGCTTGCGCGATGCCGATGAAATCATCGTCTACTGCGGCTCCGGCGTGACGGCTTGCCCGAACGTGCTGGGCCTGAGCGAAGCGGGTTTTGACAACGTGAAGCTCTACAGCGGAAGTTGGAGCGACTGGATCAGTTGGGAAGACAACCCCGTGGCGACGGGGGAGGAAGAATAGCAAGCGTAGCCTAGTGCGACGCGGGCTTGAGGGGCTGTGACAGACTGCTGATGAGCAGTCTGTCACAGCTTTTCTGTTTTGACGATTGGAGCACACGGGAAGCCAGTCCCCCGGAGAAGGCTCTGGTCTTCCGCAGGTTAAACTCCACGTGATTCAGCGAAAATCAATAAGCCCGATTCCAATGAAGAGGAATCAGGCTTATTCCTTTTTTTTATTCCACCGTATCATACTGCCGCGACGCGATGGCTGTTGATCAGTGTTTTGGCTGCGACAGAGAACGACTCAGGGTTGAAATCAGCTTTGTTCATATAAGCTACCATGGCAGCGCCGCTCCATAACATACGAATCTGATCGGAGAGATCACGGGGATTGGCGAGCCCTGCTTCTTCGGCTAATAAAGCTAATTCGCGCCAGATGTCGCTTCTGCTCTCTAGTGCTTTGACATGATTGGGGTGCTCGGTTTCAGGGAATTCCACAATCGTATTCATGAAGGCGCAGCCCCGATAATTAGGACGTTTCATACGTTCAGCTAAATAGTCCATCAAAAAAAGGAGTTGCTCCAGACTGGACCCCGGACGCTCCTGCCGTGCATGTTCGATATTCGCCAGGGATCTGAGACGATGCAGCTCCAGGTAGGCAGCTACCAGATCATCCTTGGTCGCGAAGCTTCGATAGAAGCTGGCCTTGGCGACATTGGATTCATGAATAATCCGATCGATGCCGACCGCGCGCACACCCTCAAGATAAAACAACTCGTCGGCAACTCGTAAAATGCGCTCTTTCGCGGTTACTTTCTTTTCCATTTGCGCTTCACCGCCCCAAAAATAGTAGGTTTATATTATATTAAACGGATTCATATGAGACAGGTCTGTCTATATTATTTTAAATAAGAACACAATTGCTGTCAACATGATTAGGATTCTCAGCTAGTCGTAGGCCGTGAGAATGGATGGCCGTAATGGACACTCATCAGTCTTATTGTTGCCTTGCCAGTTCACCTTATTCGTCAACAGATTAGGCGCCGAACCGCTGCTGTCCGCGTACGCGCTGCTAAGCGTGGTCGGTTATCTACGGCGATAAAAAATGGATCAAACTGCCCTCTACGGGGGCGGTTTTTTTGCATATGTTGTTTCATATAGATGTATTGGAGTCTACCATACTGTGGAGGAGTCCCGACGATGATCACACATTTTGCTAAGTTAGAACTGAACACCGTATCCATTCAAGGCGTGAAACAATTTTATTGCAACCAGCTGCATTTTCCGGTCAGTTTTGAATCTGCGGATGAAATACATTTTCAACCTTCCGAGCACTGTACTTTGGTTTTTAAAGAGGCTGACCAGCCATTGAATCCTGTTCATTATGCCTTTGAGATTCCGCTCACGGCATTTGATGACGTAGTGAGCCTTCTTCAAGGGGCCGGGGTAACGCTGCTTCATTGGCCTGACGGCAGGCGGGTCGATGAGTCCGAAACAGGCAAAAATGTTTATTTTCGGGACGGCGACGGCAATTTGCTGGAGATTATCGCGCATGCCTATGTGCAAGAAGGAGTACTTCCTCCAAGCGGTTATCTAAAGATACTGTATCTGAGAGAGGTTGGTCTCCCAGTTGACGACGTGATTGCATTCAGAGAGCTGCTTGTGGAACTATTTGACTGTAAGTTGGATACCGTTCTTGACAATTTCACTTTTGCCATCGGGGGAACTGCGCATGTTGTCGTTGTTTCGAAAAAGAGAAAATGGCTTCCAATAGCCATGACTGCTTTGCAACCTGCTATGATCATTACCATTGGGGCGCCATGTGCCCAGGTATTAAACGTGATCAGTAACAATTTAGCGGGTAAAAGCATCCCGTACACCCAAGAAAATGATAGGCTTCATTTTAAAATAGGAGAATATAGCTTTCATTTACAAGTTACGGATTTCCCAGAGAACATACCGGCGCTATTGCAGTTGCCTTACTCTCGTCGCCCAGATTATTCTTAGGTAAAAAAAGCGTTCCCCCACCGGATGGTGAGAGAACGCTTATGGTGTTTTAACTTTGTAACTGGTTAAAAGGCCACTTCCAAACGAACAGGGCAATGATCGCTGCCCAATGTTTGGAAGTCGATGTCGGCGGCGACGATGTTGGAACTCAGCCTTGCCGAAGCGATAAAATAGTCAATGCGCCATCCGACATTCCGTGCTCGCACGCCGGGCATATTGGACCACCAGCTGTATACGTCGGTCCGATCCGGGTAGAGATGACGGAAGGTGTCGATGAAACCAGCCTCCAGCAGCTCGGTCATTTTCCCGCGCTCCTCTAGGGTGAAGCCGGAGTTGTTGTGGTTGCCCTTGGCGTTTTTTAAGTCGATCTCATGATGAGCGACATTCAGATCGCCGCAGGCGATAACCGGCTTCTTCGCATCCAGCTGCGCGAGATAGCTGCGAAAGCGATCCTCCCATTCCAGGCGGTAGTCCAGCCTAGAGAGATCACGTTTGGCGTTCGGAGTATACACCGTCACTAGGTAAAAGTCTTCGAACTCGAGCGTGATGATCCGGCCCTCAGGTTCTTCATCTTCCTCCATGCCATAGCGCACGGAAAGCGGCTCGAGCTTGGTGAAAACGGCTGTGCCGGAGTAGCCTTTTTTGACAGCGTAATTCCAGTACTGCTTGTAGTCCTCGCCGAGTTCGAGGGCGATTTGTCCCTCTTGCAGCTTCGTCTCTTGCACACAGATCATATCGGCATCTGTCTCCTTGACATAATCTACGAAGCCTTTATTCACGCATGCGCGCAAGCCATTCACATTCCACGATACCAGTTTCATTCGTCAATTTCTCCTAACGCTCGCAATGATTTCTCCTATTAGTGTAACATAAGATCACTTTTGCTACATTAGTGAGCGGGTTTCAACCCGCACCTGCACCTGCACCCGCACCCGCACCCGCACCTGTCATTGGATGAAATCCAACGAAAGGCAAACATTCACCCCCAAAATGGCCATCCCATTGGATGATTTCCAATGAAGGCTCCCTCAACCCCCCTTGTTACCCCAAATGCAAGTGACCCCATTGGATTCTGTCCAATGAAATCACACATTTGGCCTCTCACGCAGCCTCTCCATTGGATTTCGTCCAATGGAAACTCCCCCAAAGGAGGCTTACGAAGCATCTATATGCATAGATGCCCCCAAGATCCCTCCTTCAGCTCGTAAGTGCGGATGCTATTCCCCGTAGCAACGGGAGACAAGCATCCCTTCTCAACCAAGCCGCGCAGCCACTTGCGCGCAGTGCGAAAATCAACGTCCAATTGCTGAATGACATCCTGCGGGCGTATTGCCCGACCGAGCATCCAGGCCAGCCGCAACACTTCCATCTCCATCATCTGATCAGCTGATCTGGAGGTAATTGCACCGTTTCGGAGCATGCAAGGTCCGACAACCATCTGTAGAAGCATCCGGCATACCTCGGGACGGCCCTGGATGTCGTCGAATGAGAAGTGCATCATTTTCCAGCCCATAGCAGTCAAAAAAGTTTCGCGATTCAGCGCATAGCTGAATTTCTCGCGATCCATATCCTTGACATGGCTCTGAAAGCCATCACATTCAATACCAAATTTCCCAAAAGGCGTGATGTAAGCAAAATCGAGAAACTGGGATTTACGGTTCCAATCGTAGATTTCATACTCGGGGTGAAGGTTGTCGAAATGTCCGAACAACGGCGCCCACACCTGCTGAAGAAAAAGCTTCTCCGCATACGCATGTCCCCTCAATAACCGCCCCTTCTGTTCGCCGCTCCGAAGAGCTGCGTGGTTCGTAATAAATGAAGCATGTAGCAATTCAAAATCCAATTCCCAAACCTCCTCCTGTGCAAATAAAATAGAAAAACGCCCTTGCACCGCGAGGCGAAAGGACGTTCTTCGTCTAGATAAGAATATCAATTCCTCATATATAAGAAAATATCTTACTCCCTTATCAACATTACTGATTTCATTTTTCGCCACTTCCAAGCTATACTTTTCTTATCCAAGTAAGTTCATAGGTTTAATAATTAGAGAAGGCGAGGTCATACGAGATGGCGACCATATACAATAATTTGACAGAGCTAATCGGCAATACGCCGCTGCTAGAGCTCTGGAATTACAATAAACGGCAGGGCTTAGAAGCCAAGATAATGGCGAAGTTGGAATATTTTAATCCGGCCGGAAGTGTCAAAGATCGTATCGCTTTCGCCATGATCAAAGAAGCCGAGAAAGCCGGTAAACTAACACCAGACACCGTTATTATAGAGCCAACCAGCGGAAATACTGGGATAGGGCTTGCATTCGCCGCTGCGGCATTAGGGTACCGCTTAGTCATTACGATTCCGGAATCGTTCAGTATTGAACGAAGGAAATTACTGAAGGCGCTGGGTGCCGAAGTTGTACTCACGCCTGCTTCTGAAGGAATGATGGGGGCGATGAAGAAAGCAGAGGAGCTGGCAGCAGAGTTACCCAATGCCTACATCCCACAGCAATTCAGCAATCCAGCTAACCCTGAGGTGCATAGAAAGACGACAGCTGAGGAGATTTGGCGGGATACAAACGGAAATGTCGATATTTTCGTTGCTGGTGTGGGTTCGGGCGGGACGATCACCGGTGTGGGGGATGTTTTGAAGAAAAGGAATCCATCCGTGCAAGTCATCGCCGTAGAGCCAGCCAATTCACCAGTACTACTTGGTGGCCCGCGTGGCGCGCACCAGATTCAAGGCATTGGCGCCGGCTTCGTGCCAGATAATTATGACCGCTCCGTTGTCGACGAAATCGTTAGCGTATCCGACGAGGATGCCTTTGCTACCGCTCGCGCGCTGGCGAAGACGGAGGGACTGCTGGTCGGCATCTCCTCGGGAGCGGCGGCTTATGCGGCAACGGAGATTGCCAAGCGGCCGGAGAACAAAGGGAAGACCATCGTGGTCATCCTGCCGGATACCGGAGAGCGGTATTTATCTACGCCACTTTTTGACGAGTAATCGAGGTCTGATCTCAATTTAAAAAAAGACCGCTCCCGGTTATCGGTTATAGGGCGGTCTTTTGGCGCTAGGCTTGAACCAGCGCGTGGAAAGCCTGATGTTCAGGCAGAGGTTTGCTGAAATAGTACCCCTGTACGAAATCACAGCCGACCGCTTGCAGTATGAGCAGCTGTTCCTGCTTCTCTACGCCTTCGGCGACGACCTCTTTATCAATTCGCTGAACGAGTGTGATGATCGACTCCATAATCACCCGATCTACGGTTGAATCGTCAATATGATCAATGAAGGACTTATCAATTTTGATAATATCTGCCGGCAATTGCTTGATATAACTGAGGGAAGAGAAGCCCTTGCCGAAATCGTCGAGCGCGATGCGCACCCCTTTATCCCTTAGGAAGTTCAGGTGGTTGGTGGATGTTTCAATAGATTGAATGAGCAGGGTCTCCGTGAGCTCGAGCACAAGGTGGCGTGGGTCCAGCCCAGTCTCCGCTAAGATGGCCATAACCTGATCCGCAAAATCATACTGCATCAACTGTAGCGCAGAGATATTGACGGATATGGTAAAAGACATCTGTGAGGCAATCTGCCACTTTTTAGCTGTATGACAAGCTGTTTGCAGCACCCAGTAACCGATCGGCACAATGAGCCCGGTCTCTTCGGCCAGTTGAATCCATTCACTTGGGGGAATGTACACCCCATCCGGCTGCTGCCATCGCAGCAAAGCCTCGTACCCTTTGACCTCACCGCTAGGCACATGGATTTGCTTCTGAAAATGCAGAGTGAACTGATTCTGTGCCAAGGCTCCCTGCAGCGCATCTTCCAGCTTCCGCTTATAGAGCTGATCCAATCGCATCGTTTCATCAAAAATCCGGAACTGATGCTTCCCGCCGGCTTTGGCCTTACGCATAGCGACATCGGCGCACTTGAGCAGCTGCTCGGCAGTTTGCCCATGATCCGGATACAAGGCGACGCCCATACTCACTTTGAGCGGAAAGGAAACGCCAGCGACTTGAAAAGGGGATTGGCAAGCTTTCCAAATGGCATGAACCGTGCTAATGAAATCCGTATCATTGTCGCCTACTTCCAAAATGAGGTTAAACTCATCTCCCCCTGATCGGGAAACATGCATGCCGGGAGTAAACGTATGTACCATTTTACGGGCAAAAAATCGCAAATATTGGTCACCTGTGGCATACCCCACAGAATCATTAATCATTTGAAAGTTATCAATGTTAACCCAGATTACACAAACTCGGCCATTAGCAGCACCTGCTTGCTGGATCGCATGCTCTAAGTGTTCATAAGCGGAAAATCGATTCGGTAGCAGGGTTAAACTATCGGTGGAGGCCATATGCTTGATTTGCTCGGCTTTATCCAGCGTGTCTTTCTGCAACGTGAAGAAGCGTTCCATGAGCTTTCTGTTATTGCTGGAAACCAGGAGCAAGCTGATGATAATGAGCAGTGACCACGTAAGAATGCCTGTTAGTATTTGAGACGACAGTTCGAAGCTCTTGGCTTCTACAAATAAGAAGAAGTAGGCGTCCGCTGCCAAAACAAGTGAAATGGCGACAAACATCACCTTTCTGCGCATAAAAACTGCGGCTACAACGACGATGTAAATACTGCTGAATGTATTCGTTACCGCAGGTACAAACATCATTAAAAGAATTGTATTGAGAAACTGTCCCCCAATTGGGATATAGCCGATCCAGCCGGAATCCTTGTGATAGGAATAGAAGATGACATAAGTGGAAAGGGTCAGGACATTGGCGGCAACCATATACAAAAAATGGGGAGCAGTTAACCCGAGCTTCAAGTAGGCAAAAGTGATGACTAGGATGATAATTGTGAAATTTAGCAGCAATAATCGCAAGGCAATCGTATTTCTCTGACAGCGATTCTCGCTTATTAAAAGATCCATTTGTATAAATGCCCCTATCAAAATTAGTCTTCTGTAGGTTCGTGTCGAATGGTTAGTGATCCTGTTGAAAATTGTAAATTAAAACTAGATTTTTGTAAACCTTTGCCAGAAAACTGAGCGGATAATAAAAAATCCCCATCCAGCTCAATGTTGAGCGGAAGGGGACCTTTTATTTTAATGGGATGCGGTGTAAGCCTCTGTATGGCGCTCAATTTCAAATTTCTCTCTGCTCATTGTGAAAGCGGCAGCTAAAGCAAGTACGGCGGGGATAAGCCCCCAAGCAAACGTAGTCGCGATAGACGATGACAGACCATCGGAAATTTGACCGAGAACTCCTGCTGGAACTTGGGTGCGGGTTGCTGGATCGAGCAGCGCATGCGGATCTTTGACGTCGAAACCTTGCGGTAAAGCGGAAGCGCCGCTGCCTGAGAAAGCATCCGCTAAGTGCTTCGTCAGCGAATGGCTTTGAATAATACCGAAGACGGTAATGCCAATCGTCATACCCAGTGAGCGGAGGAAATTCAGCGTGGAACTAGCTGCTCCCCGCCTAGTGGCTGGTACCGAATGAATGGCGGCGTTGCTCAGAACCGAGAAGGAAGCGCCAATCCCAAGACCTACTAGGATCATGTAGAGGGTGATGGTCAAGCGCGTTGACTCTGGTGTTAACGTCATCAGCAGAGCCATTCCCGCCACAAGCAGCACGAGGGTTGAGATGAGAATAGCGCGATACGTAAACTTGCTGATCAGGAAGCCTCCAGCCGTAGCGGTAACGACGGTTCCCAGCATCATCGGCAGCAGCACAAGCCCGGAATTAGTGGCGCTCCCGCCAAGTACGCCTTGAATAAAGATCGGAATATACACAGATGCCGTGATGAAGGCGGCGCCACTTAACATCGCTATCGCATTGCTTGCTGCATATAGACGGTCACGGAACATACCGAAGGAAATAATCGGTTCTTCCGCCCGAGTTTCCGCGTAGATGAATAAAATGGTGAGCAAGGCAAAACCGGCGAATAGTCCAAGAATGGGAGCCGAATTCCAGGCATATTGCTTCCCGCCAAGCTCCATAGCGAACATGAGACAGACGATTGCCCCTACAAGCGTGAAAGCACCGGTCCAATCGATACGCTGCTTAACGTGCTGAAGGGATTCCTTATAGAAAATGGCGACCATCAGGAAGGCAATGAGACCTAGTGGAAGATTAATATAGAAGATCCACTCCCATTTCACGTAATCGGTCATATATGCGCCAAGCAGTGGTCCGAAAATGCTGGACATGCCGAAAACCGCGCCGAATAGTCCCATTAATTTGCCACGGCTTTCAGGTTTAACGGCATCGAACATAATCGTGAAGGCAATAGGGACCAAAGCCCCTCCGCCAATCCCCTGAATAGCGCGATAGATGCTTAACTGTACGATGGAAGTGGCCGTTCCGCAGAGAGCAGAGCCTAGCATAAAGACTACGATGCCGAAGATGAAAAAACGTTTGCGCCCATACATATCCGAGAGCTTGCCGAAGATGGGCATTCCCGCCATTTCAGCGACCATATAGGCGGATGTGACCCACACGAATTTATCCAGTCCTCCGAGGTCTGCGATAATAGAGCCCATAGCTGTTGCGACGATGGTATTGTCCATGGAAGCCATGAGAATAGCGAGCAGTAATCCGGCTATAACGATGCCGGTTTGGTTCATTGATTTCATCAAGTGATCATTTCCCTTCTATGATTAATTGGTATATCTGGATTATAAACAAGTAACCCTGACAAGAGTCTGTCAGGGTTGATTGACGCATTTTATATTTTCATTCACTCTGCTTTTGATCATCGAGCAGTGTCTGAAACAGCAAATAATGAATCGACTGCAGAAACAAGTAAATAGGGATGGAGAACATGAGCTGGTACCCATGTTTATAATGAAAGACTCCGACCAGTAAGCTGAGCCATTCAATGCCTACACTTAGGAGCGACCAGATTACTATGTAAGGAATGAGATAAAAACCTTTTAGACCGAGCCATTTGGATAGGTAAATAAAGTGGTAACCAAAGGGAGCGTACATCGCATAGGAAAATATATCGAACAACTGATGCTTGGAACTATCTCCGATGTCGTAGAAATCAAAGGGAGGAATGCCAATCGTCTGATCAAAAATAAGACCAAATACGATCCCGATCAGCAAAGTGAACAAGGTCTGTACAGGGGTGAACCTTTTGGGTAATACCAGAATCATTACCAGGCCAAGAACAGTCATGGCGATGACAAACCACTCATTTGCGTTGAAATGGCTGTCGTAGGTGATCTCCTCATTCATGCGGACCTCTCCTTCCGCGTCACATGCAGCAGCCAACGACCTAGACAATACGTCACAATCATCATGATCAGCAGCGTAATACTATCATAGTAGAGGTTCCATGTCAGATTAATTATGGCAGCTGTCTTCTTGAGAATCAGGCAGCATATAAGGAGAAAGATGAAGCTATAGAGGGAAATAAGCACTTTAATGAGAACTCTAGAAGCTGTGAGATACACATTGGCAAAAGTAAGAAAAGTAAAGCAGTATATGAAATCCCGATATAGGATCACGGTAAGGAACTCAGGGACTTGCGTGCTAAAGCGGTACAAGCTTAGATTATTACTGAATAATGCCATGCGATTGATGTCAATGATGGACAAAACCATGTAAAGCAGCACATTCGTCATGAGCGGAAGTTTTTTGGGCAGAGTGACTAACACATGTATGCAATACCAAGTTAAAACCAGAAAAAATACCAGGTTCAAGGCTGAGCTCCCCTTTTGTATGAAAATAAGCATCAACCTCTATCCTTGCCGTTATTGAGTTGTTTAAACCTTGCGGGTATGCACGGGTCACGGGCAAAATCCTGGTGTTCGACTTTGTAATTGTTCGGCATAGCGGGGATCAAGCTTCGCCAACTCGGTGAAATAGCCGCTAATCGCATGGTTCGCGGACATGGAGCCAGCTTGGTAGGTGAGTTCGACACCTTTTTTGACATGCAGGTAGTGATAGACTTGGTCAGTTCGGGGAGACCTATAGATGAAGGGCGGAAGCTCAGGGACGAAGTCATTGGTATTGTAAATGCGATAATGTGGTCCGGTTCTGCGGTTGAAGAGACTGGCGAAATCTGGGTTTCCGACGCGCGGTGAACCATAAGTATAAATAGAAGGTTCCTTAAACTTCGTGTTAGTCGTCAGATCAACGGCGCACAAGTTCGCGAGACATCCTCCAAGACTGTGTCCTGTGAGGTAGAGTGTTTTACGAGGAGAAAGCTTGGACATGGCGGTTATAATCTGTTTGCGGGCGCTGATGTAGATATCGAGAAAGCCTTTGTGGACAAGGCCTCCGTCTTTGGCGTAGGGGAATGCTGTCTGTCTGGCTATAGCATCGGAGATCCAATCGGACGTCGAACGTGTGCCTCTAAAAACAATCACAATCTGCCTGTCAGACTCAGCAATAAAACCGAATAGCTCTTTATCGCTAAAGGCTGAGGTTGCCGTAAAGGAGGAAACCATCCGATAATTGCGGGGTAAAATGACGTTTTCAGGACCTTTCTCAAGCTGCCCGTAGCTCTGACTGCACATAGCGGCAAGGAAGATCGCGGTTCGTGTGTCCAATGAGTTGATTAGCATTGTCAGTTCCTCCACACACAGAATGCTGTTCAACTATATATATGAAAATTATGGACAGCTGTCTTCCGGTAACCGCCTATTTTTTTCCTCATTCATTTTCTTTGATGTATAATAGTCGATGGAGGTGTGAATTAACGTGTTGAAACGTTTCTTTTCGTACTATAGGCCTTATAAGCACTTATTTATTTTGGATTTTACTTGCGCGGTTGTGGCTGGGCTTCTGGAGCTTGGTTTTCCGTTAGCTGTCAATCAAGTGGTCGATAAATTACTGCCTGCCGGGAATTGGGCTTGGATTCTATGGGCTTGTGCAGGGCTGCTTGCCGTTTACGGACTGAACACAGTGCTGAATTTCATCGTCACGTATTGGGGTCATAAGCTGGGAATTAATATCGAGACGGATATGCGGAAAAAAATGTTCGACCATCTACAGAAGCTTTCCTTCCGGTTCTATGACAATAACAAAACAGGTCAATTGATGTCGCGTATGGCGAACGATTTGCTAGAGATTGGCGAAGTGGCGCATCATGGTCCCGAGGATTTATTTATTGCGGTAATGACGCTAATCGGCGCGCTTCTGCTGATGCTGAGTATTAATGTGAAGTTGGCGCTGCTAACCTTCGTGATTGTACCTGTGCTGCTCTGGATCGCCGTGTATTTTAATCAAAAAATGACGAAGACATTTCGCCGGATGATGGGCGATCTAGCCGATATTAATGCTAGAGTCGAAGATAACATTGGCGGCATTCGTGTCGTTCAAGCTTTTGCGAACGAGTCTTACGAGAAGAAGCTCTTTGAGGTTAACAATGGGCGGTTCCGCATAACCAAGCTGCTTTCGTATAAAATCATGGCATGGAATGTCTCCTTAAGTTATATTCTCATGCGTTTGGTGACGGTGTTCGTGTTGATTTGCGGAACTTGGTTCGTGATTGATAAGCAAATTTCCTATGGGGAATTTATTGCGTTCGTTCTATTGACGAATGTGTTTCTGGGTCCAATCCAGAAAATTAATAACGTCATTGAGAGCTATCCCAAAGGGATTGCCGGGTTTAAGCGGTATTGCGAAGTCATGGACACAGAGACCGAAGTGTCTGATCGGCCTGACGCCGTGAAGGTTGACCATCTGGAAGGCCAAATTACATTCGATTCTGTCTCCTTTGGGTACGGGCAGGAAGCCCGGGTTTTGAATCATATTTCCTTATCCATCCGGGCAGGGGAAACCGTTGCTTTCGTGGGTCCTTCCGGTGCAGGCAAGACGACGATATGCAGCTTGCTGCCGAGATTTTACGATGTCAATGAAGGCAGCATTTCCATTGACGGCATGGATATACGCGGTATCCAGTTGGAGTCGCTGCGCCGCCAGATTGGCATCGTGCAGCAGGATGTGTTCTTGTTCTCCGGCACCCTGCGGGAGAACATTGCTTACGGCAAGCTAGGCGCGTCGGATGCCGAGATCTGGGAAGCTGCACGGCGTGCGCAGCTGGAAGGATACATTCAGTCCCAGCCGAAGGGGCTGGACACGGTTGTTGGCGAGCGCGGCGTCAAGCTCTCGGGCGGACAGAAGCAGCGCCTTGCGATCGCGCGGATGTTCCTGAAGAATCCGCCGATTCTCATCCTCGATGAGGCGACGTCGGCGCTCGACACCGAGACCGAGGCGGCGATTCAGCAGTCCTTGGCCGAGCTGTCGCAGGGCCGGACCACGCTTGTGATCGCCCATCGGCTAGCGACGATCAAGAATGCAGACCGCATCGTCGTCGTGACGGAGCAGGGCATTACCGAGCAAGGCGCTCACGAGGAGCTTATTGCAGTAGGCGGCGTTTACAGCCGTCTGCACCAAGCGCAGTTTAGCTCGTGAACGAGCAGAGTCTGATGAATCCTGGCAGCAATCTTAGTGATCGCGTGCCAGGTTTTTTTGTTTTGCGAGCTGGTTGATCTAAAATGGATAGTGCTCCCAAATGAATCATGGTAAACTATGAAATAGTTATCTACCAACGGTGAATAATAGAACGGGGTGACCGGTTTTGAAGTCAACGATTCGGTGGCTGTTACTCGGGATGTTTACACTTGTGTGCATCTTCTTTCTGAGCAACATCCGAAATGCATTCTTGTCTACCCAGCCAGATCAAATTCGGGTCACGCTCGGACCGGATACAAGCATTCAGAAAATAAGTGAACAACTGCCTGGAAGCCGCGTACTTAATGACAAAACAGGTCTGCTGGCCGTTCCCTATGGCAAGTCGTGGGACTACGTCGGCAAGTCGTTGACGATCAAAGGTATTTACCGTGCGTCAGCTGTTCCATTGGAGCGTCCTATCATTTCATGGCGGTATTATGGTTATTCGGTGAAAGAGCAAGTCCAAGGCTTCTTCCATGGAGATTTCGGTAAATTCCGCAGTCCGTACAACCGCAATGAAATTTCTGTGATCGGAGAGCTTCCGACTATGCTGCTTCGCACGTGTACGTATTTCATCCCTGGGTTGCTGATGGCAATTGTGCTAAGCATGCTCATGGCGATGTCTGCCTCATTGTGGCGCAGATTAGGCGTTGTACTAGATGGTGCACAGGCTCTGCTAGTGGGCTTACCCGATTTTTTCTTAATTGTACTTATTCAATTAGGTGCGATCTATGCGACGAAGCTTCTGGGACATTACGTCCTGCTCATTGTACAAGTCGGTGACAAAACGCCTTTTCTTATCCCCTTTCTCACTATCGCGCTGATTCCGTCAGTTACGATTTACGGTACGATGCGCGTCGCCATTGCGCGAGAGCTGGGTCAGGACTATGTCGTTACCGCACAAGCCAAAGGGTTGACCCGTGGAGAGGTGCTGATCTCTCATGTACTGCGTAATGTCATGCTCGATTTGCTCTCGATCTTGCCGAAGGCGACCACACTGGCACTGGCGAGTATGGCTGTTGCGGAAGCGATCTGCGGCATTTTTGGCCTGGGAGGCTTCATTACTTCGCCTGCCATGCAAAGCGTCACATCGATGTCAGTCATTTGCATGTCGCTGGTGCTGCTCGCGATGGCTTTTCACGTGCTGTATGCCTTGCTGCGTAAAAGGTTTGTCGTTCGCACAGGGGAGGTCGTCTCACGATGATTAAACGCTCATCAAGCGCATTTTACATCTCAATTGCGCTTATCGTGCTTATTCTCCTTGTTGCGATATTCGGCACATGGCTGAAGCCACACGGCATCGCGCCGGAGGACAAAATCAACATGATTCAATATGAACAAGACGGGAAAACACGCTACAACATTCCACCGTTCTCGCCGAACAGCACGTTCCTGCTCGGAACGGATCACCGGGGCTTTGATATGCTGAGCCTGCTGCTTAATGGATTGAAATACACGTTGGGGACGACTTTAGCTTTAACGCTGCTTCGTTTTGTAATTGCGCTGCCTTGGGGATTGTGGAGCGGGACCACTGGCAGAGGGTGGGGTGTTCTAAAGGCTATGCAGTGGGTAGTCGCATCCGTACCGGCTTTTGTATTTCTATTTCCGCCACTCGCTGGGATGTATTTCGGGTTGAGGCTGGATCAGTGGGTGAAGGCGGATGCGCACTATAAGATGCTCTACTCCGCCACCTTCGTCATTCTCGTCACGTTCATCGGCGTATTTCCGCTAGCGCATCAGATAGCCGAACGTACACGCTATTATAATGATAAGTTATTTATTGAAGCATCGCGTTTAATGGGAGGCTCTGTTCTTCATCGCACAGTCCGGCATTTAATTCCCTGCATGAGGAATGAAATGACGTTCATGTTCCTTAGCGAATTCATGCAAGTGCTTTTCCTGCTGGGTCAATTGGCCGTCTTTAATATCGTACTCGGAGGTACTGAAACAATTGGCGACAGCGACGCTGGCTACTCCATTACAATCACAACATCGGGGGAATGGTTGTCTCTTATCGCCTACGGCTCCAGGTACATTAGGCTGCATCCTTGGATTATTTTGAGCGTAGGTACCAGCTTCGCCCTGTTATTCCTCTCGTTGCAGTTCTTCTTAAGCCAATTGAAACGCCGCTACGGGGGCGAACGGCAGTTGATGTAGAAAAAGGTCGGGTTCCATCCACGGATGGTGGCCCGACCTTTTTCAGTAGATAAGAATTTACTCTTGCTTCGCTCTGCCTTGACAAACGCGCTCGTCCCAAAAGGAAGATGAAGTCGTTTATCCTTGTGTGCTAACCCGCTATTGCAAGGAGCTGAGTCGGAAATCGAGTCTAGCGGCAACGCCTGCAGGCATTTGCGCACTGCGCGGTCCGCCAAAGTTAAAGGCGATGATGACGATATCATTGCGTCCGCGTCTTACAAATCGGCGAATGTCGAAAGTACGGCCAGGGTTGTAGAAAGAAGGTGTATTCTGCGGTCCGTCAAAGAGGAGCGGCACGCCGTTGATGATGACTACGGCATAATTGTCGACAGATAGGAAGAGAGAAGCGCCGAGAATGGCTCTATTTTGAGCAAGCGTGAAGCGTGTCGAAATAATGGCATTCTCACTGTTTAAGTTCCCAGAGTACCAAACGTAGTTGGCATTAGGAACGGACACCCACGCTGGGTCGCGCGGTATGATTTGCGCATTGAACCACGAATTGTCGGTTCCGATCGAAACTGTGCGTTGGCTCAGAAAGCGGCCCGTTCCGGGCTTATGGTACTTTCTAAGTTGCGTGCGGTACAGCAGCATGGCTTTGCTTCTTGGCAGCCCTGCGCTCTTGGGGAGCCGAACAATTCTGCTCGGTTTTCCAGCAATACGTTTTTTTGAAATCATTTCTCCATCTCCTATCAACATATGAATATACTTGCTTTGTATTCTATGTTTACTAGAGCGATTTGCGAGGGTTAGTGGCTAGTATTTCAATTTCAAGCAGCCTAAATTTCTCTGCGAAATGAAAGTAGCGCAATTAATGTGTTTGAATGACATATAATATATGTTAAAATGATGAAAATGCAAAGGAGGATTCTCCAAATGGATGACAAGAACGATAAAACCAAAAGACTTTCCGTCTACTTACCTGAAAAGGTGAAGACTGATCTGGAGCGCATGGCTGAGGAGACGGGCTTGTCTATGACGCAGCTTATTGTGATGGCGACGCATGGTCTACTGGCGAATTATGCCTCGCAGGGCGGAGCTATTTTTGCCGACTTATTGGCAGTTAAACAGCGGGTCGTTCACGAAGTGACGGATCGGCAGCGGCTTTTGCGTGAAGAGAAAGAAGGCATGCAGGATTATTATGGAGCGCGAGCGGCGGAATATGAACGGATTTACGCGCGCGAGGATACGGATTATCAGCAAGAACTTGCGATGCTGGCGGATATCGTGCAGAAGCAGGTAACTGGGAGCCGTGTTCTGGAGGTGGCTTGCGGTACTGGATATTGGACACAGTTCATGGCGGAAACGGCCAAACACATCGTTGGTGTGGACGTTCGACCAGAGGTGCTGCGAATTGCTGAATCTAAGTCCTGGCCGCTTCATAATACTTCGTTCGTGGAAGGGGACGCCTACCGGCTATCTGAGGTAAAAGGGGACTTTGACTACGGTCTCGCCAACTTCTGGTTTTCGCATATTCCGAAAAATCGCCTGGATTCCTTTCTGCAAGGATTCCACGAGCGGCTTGGACGAGGGGCCTGCGTTTTTATGGCGGATAATGTGTACGTGCCGGGAAGAGGCGGCGAGCTGATTACGAGTGAACATAGCGAAGATACGTACAAAAGAAGGGAGCTGGCCGATGGCTCCAAGCATGAAATTATTAAAAACTACTATTCGTACGAAGAGTTGAATGAAATCTTTAAGCCGCTGTCGGAGAATCTGCGCATATTTGTTGGCAGCTCTTTCTGGTATGTTAGTTACATAGTGGCTTAGGAAATCTTCGGCCAAAGTGAAGTGACAAACGGTAGGCTTAATGTCCGGATGTGAACTTAAGGCCGAGAACGCCGACGAGAATGAGGATCATGAATAGGATACGCAGTAAACTAACAGGCTCATTCAGAAATAGGGTGCCGATAATAATCGCACCTACAGCGCCAATCCCCGTCAAAGCCGCGTAGGCTGTGCCGATGGGAAGAGTTTTCGTAGCTGCTGCCAGAAAATAAAAGCTGATGATCATGCCGACAATGGTGATGCTGGATGGAATCAGTCGTGTAAAACCATTAGAAAACTTCAATGAGATCGCCCAAACGACTTCAAAAACACCTGCAATGACGAGATATAACCATGCCATCTTGAATCACTCCTTTAAAAAGTAAACGAATATGCCCTTAGATCGCGGCAAAAAAGAAAAAGCCTGGAAGCAATATCGCTGCGCGATAAGACTCCCGGGCTTTTTCCCCTCCGTGATCACAGCGTATCCGCTGTGTGTTTTCTCTCGGACCAGACTGACGCTGCAGCGCCACGGAACCCTAGAAACATGATGCCGTCATTATAGGACGTCTTACATGCTATGTCAAGTTACACCTTTTGGAATAAGGGTGATACTTGCCCTATTCCTTCAGCTCGATGCCATTCCGAGCGACGTGAGCACGGAACATGGCCATGCTGTCCGGGTGCTCCTGCGCTGGCAGCCAAGCGTCTTGCTCCCAAACCTTGGATAGCTTGAGGGCGCGGCTGCAGTGAACGAAGCATTCCTGCACTTCAACGCCAACCGCGACAACAGGGAGCTTGCCGCCAAGCTGCATACTTTCCAGCAGCTGCTCATCCTGCGTCAGCCAAGCGCGCCCGTTAATCCGCAGCACGGTTTCGACGCCGGGGATGACGAACACCATGCCGACTTGGGGATTGTCGAGCAAATTTTGCATAGAGTCGATGCGGCGATTCCCAAGCCGTTCTGGATAGATCAGACGCTGATCATCCAGAACACGGACGAAGCCCGGATGGTCGCCGCGCGGAGAGACATCGCAAAGACCCTCTTTATTTGATGTGGATAAGAAAAATAAAGGGGATTTAGCCAAAAAAGCGCGTATATGATCGTCGATGCTGGAGATGACTTTATTCTGGACGGCAGCGTGTGGTTCACCAACACGGGGCCTTAACTCCTCAAGGGACTGAATAATACCAGGGAATGGCGGTTTGTCGTTTCCGCTTGTTAGCGACATGATTCGTGTCCTTTCTCGAAGCCGTAGGACTTCTGACAAATTTGTTACCACAAGAAATGAATAAAAGCCCTGAAAAGCGGGCTCATTCGAGCTAACGCTGGTCTGGGCTTTATTCATGATGAACAAGAAAATTACTTGGATTCAGCAGTTAGTTGATTGTAGATATCATCCCACAGAACACGTCTAGCGGATACATACCTTTTCGCATAGTAGGATTGGCTGAGCTTGTTGATCACAATGCCTTCATTGGAAGCAGAGTGAATGAATTCACCGTTTCCAAGGTAGATGCCAACGTGAGAAACGCCTTTGCCCCCTGTGTCGAAGAACACAAGATCACCTTTACGAAGATCACTTTTGTCGATCCAGTAGCCCTCTTTATTTTGAGCTGCTGAACTATGAGGAAGGTCAATGCCGAATTTATTGAACACGTACGCGGTGAAACCAGAGCAATCAAAGCCTCTTGTTGTCGTTCCCGCATCGCGGTACGGTGTTCCGATCAATTCGTTAACCGTTGTGTCCAATGTGGATTCTGCTGCAGACACACTCCCTAAAGCTACACTCAAAAACAAAACAAGACTAAAAAAAAGAGCAACAACCTTTTTCAACTGCTTGTCTCCTTCCGGTGCCTACGAGGTTAGCTGGAGGGTTCGGTTGAAGGTTCCCTATGATCCCTGTCTTGCAAGATCAATTCACCCGGAGTGGTTCCCCCGTTTCCCCAAGAAATGAGGAATTCGGCATGAAATATTTGGTTTTTTAAGGCTAGTTACTTAATTCGTCATAAACATCGAAATTCCTCCTTTTTCGTGCAATATGGTCTGAAAAAATGTGTAAAGGTTCGCTTTACAGACAAAAAAACCCCCTTTTGCAAGGGGATTGAACAATTCTAAACCATTTTTGGTTTAATTTATTATTTTTTATCGTCCCATTTTGGCGGAAAGAAGCTGAAATTGGGAGGTGATGGACCACATTTGCATGAAAATATGGAAGAGCGGGAAAAGCTGATAAATGATTAGCGCTACCAGACCTGCCCAGATATAGGTCGTTGTGACTGTAATCCCTGCCAAAAGTCCTGAACTGAGGACAAGTATTAGGGAAAGGCCGATAATCGGAAGCGAATACCGCATGAACGTTATCACCGTGGATAGAATGCCGAGCTGCGCAGCAATGGCGAACTGCACGTACATAAAAAGCAGATGCAGCAAGAATCCATATACCAGCATACCGATTAACCAAGGCAATAAGTCGAGAGAGGCTTGTTCATAAGATGTGCTGTGAGCGAGCACCTTCTGCGCTTTGGGCAGCACCCAGATGAGAGGCAGCAGTGACAAGACGATTCGGATCATATATGCGGCGAAGAAGGGGAGCGTGAGTTCCTTGATGCCGCGGACGAAGCGATAGCCGGCATTTTGATCAGAGTGTGTGAGCGAATAGTAGACGCCGCTGTTCAGCATAGGGGTGAGCAGCATGCGAGCTAGGAGCAAGGCAGCCAGCCACAACAAGTAGGAATGGCTAAGATCCGTTTTGAATAACTGGAACTGACTTTCGGCTAGAAAAAGCTGGAGGGCTTCCTTCGGCTGGTCACCGCCGGGAAAGCGGTGCATGAGAGGGACTAGCACCCCTTGTACAAGCTTATAAAGCAGCATACCCCAACACATTTGGTACATGAATATGACAATCGTGGCGAAGGGTTGCCGTAGAGCCGCCCTGAAGCCGGATTTAAGATAAGTTGTCACGGGTGTCCCTCCTAAGCGTTGTTTGCTGAAGGCAAACTTGCCTTGTAGAGTGGGCGCCTACCAGGCCACCCACCCGAAAATAGCTTGCAGGAATTGAACAATGCCAAGATTTAGGCGGAGCTTCCACTTGGTATCTACTTCTGCTTGCATGTAGTTATTAATATGCTTGTTCTCAAGAATGAGCGAGTAGCTCGGATCGATGCGAACCCAGTCTACAGGCGTCGTATGGGTTAGTTTGTATTCAATGCTGCTCTCTTTGCCGTCCCATGTTTTGTCGAGCACCGTGCCATCAGCGAAATGAAACTGGATCGGCACCTCAGGCGAATTTCCGCCGCGCTTGGAGATGAGGATCGTGCTCTCGTAAGGGCCAGCACCTTTGCTGCCTGCAGCTTTCACATGGATGCTCTCAATCGAGTAATCAATCATCTTCGAGCCGTAAACATATTCATTGAAGAAGTCGTCCCACTTCATTTTGGATACATCCTCGACAACGTTTTGAAAGTCTTTGGTGGAAGGATGCTTGAATTGCCACTTTTGAAAATAGGTGCGCATGATTCGATCCATGGTCTTGATGCCGACCTGCTTCTCAATCGCTTTCAGCACAAGTTTGCCTCTTGTATACACATTTTCTGCGTATTGATCATGTCCGGTATAGGCCCAAGCATTTTGCCGCAGGGCATCCGGAGAAGTAATGTAGCTGGACTCGACAGGTAAATTCGGTTTCGCTCCGAAATCGGCTTCCATCACCTTATCCTCGGCATAGGAGGTAAAGCCCTCATCCAGCCAAGCTTCTTCGAACTCATTGCTCGCCACGAGGCCGTAGAAATATTGGTGTCCGATCTCATGTACAACAACGCGTTCCAATTCCTGATCCGGCGTTTTGTCGTCCGCGCCCCAAGCCGTTATGAGCGTAGGATATTCCATCCCGCCTGCTCCGTTGCCTCCGGGGGGAGGTACGACGATGGACAAGGTCGAGTAAGGATACGATCCGTACCACTGACTATAGCGGGATAGCGCTTTTTTGGCAGCATACATATAACGGTCCTTCAATTCCTGATGGTTGGGATCAAGATAGAGCTTGATCTTCACTCCGGGTATTTGCGGCGTAGAGAAAGGTTCTTCCACATACACGAAGTGAGGTGAAGCAGACCATGCGAAATCATGCACATCATCGGCATAAAATTGATACGTCTTCATGCCATTCTCCGTCACAGCAGGTTTCACAGGAAAACCGGTCGCGGCAACCGTGTAGTTCGCCGGAACTTGAATTTTCACGTCATACAAGCCAAAGTCCGCATAAAACTCCGAATTCCCATGATATTGGTGGAGATTCCAGCCAGGCTCGGTGCGTCCCCTTGTGCCGGCCCGTTCATAAGCGGCAACCTTTGGGAACCATTGCCCAGCCATCACGAAGTCGTCCACATAGCCCATTCGGGCAAAGGCTTCAGGCAGCTTGACGAGAAACTCCGTTTTGAGGGAGACTCGTTCACCGGCTCCTACGGGCTTCGACAGCGGTATTTTGAGCAGCGTATGGTCGTCCTTATTGCCGTCATCGGGCTGCACAAACGCCATGCGTGGCGTGAGGTCCTCGCCGTCAGCCGTTTTTACGGAAAGCAAGTCCATCCAGCCGGTACTATCGGCTGTAGCTTCATCTTGCCTAAGCTTACCGCCGGACTCCCGCATAAACGTGGTTTTCTTAGATGCGAATGCATTTGGATATAAATGCAGATAAATTTCTTGCACAGGAACCGTTCCCGGGTTTTCCCACGATAACGCTTGCTGCCCTTTGAGCTGCCTCGTTTCCGGCGTGTAGGCAACATTCATGTGATACTCCGCAATGCGGTAGCTCAGCGGTTCCTGCGTTTGTTTGTCCGAAGATTTGCCGCGATCCGCAGGCTGCATGTCCGGCGCCGGAGCTGACGGTTCCTCCTTAGAGACGACGGGCACCGTCAGTTTACTTGCAGATGGGAGCAAAGTTTCAGACAGCAAGACAGTGCCTGCTGCAAGGAGCATGACAACGAACCATTGTAGCTTTCGGTTTTTGAATAAAACACTCAATAGATTCACCCCGCCTAACAAGCATCTACAGCATGTATATGTAGACAACCTAGGGAATATTTCTGTGAGTGGAAAAGATTTGTTAACACGACTGAAAGTGGGCTCTTACCAAGTCCCGGTTCGCTGCTCTTGTTCTCATGGAGTACTTTAGCTACAATGAAAGCAAAGGTGTCATTTTAACATTACGATGAGTGGAAGGTGCAACGATGGAAGCGGATAAAAAGAAGCTGGCCTTAAATATAGTAAGCTCCAAAGTCAATCACAAAGGATTCGGCGCTGGAGCAATCGATCTTAGCAATGTATCAGGGGTCATTATCGATGGAGATGAAGCCTACCTTGATGAAGGCACACTGCATGCTAAGAGTAAAATCGAGAAGGGAATTAAATTCTCGACGAACAAAGAGGATGTGCCGAACGGACGTAAGGCGTGGATCGTCTGGGTGGCTGTGGACCGCACCGAAGAAGGAGCATACTATGCTGGCATGGCGGCTTGCGAGATGCTGATCGATACGGAGGCGCGCAGAGGCTGGAAAATTCTAGCTGATCATGTGAACAAGATGGACGGTGCCATGAAGCGTAAATTTATTCTAGAAGGCTTGTCCGACAGCGAGCGAGCAGCCCTGAAGAAACAGCTAATTAGCCACAACGAAGAATGGTGGAACCGCTCGGATGATGTGCTGAAAGATGCTCTTTCTTAATCGTACCAAGGCATTATTTGAGATTATGAACATTATGTGTCATCCATTGTTACGCCAAGGTGAACCGAGTATACTAGACCCTAGTGTATGTTACCTCATATACTAGGACAGCAAAAAGGCAGACTAAGACGCGCTTAGTTCTGCCTTTTTGTGTTCTCTGAAAGCCGCGCGGGGACTGGGAATCAGTCGTTCCACCAGCGTTTGATATCGTTCCACCAAGAGCCGTTTTGACCTTTTGGCGCGTCCTTTTTATCATCACCCGAAGCAGGCTTGGCGGGTTTGCCCGTACAGTAAGTCGTTGGCTCCGTGCCGGCCAGAAAAGCCTCGAGATGAGCGTTCGGGCAATCCTCATTGGACAGCTTTCCGCTCACAGGATCAATATAGACATTGGCTACGCCTTCCGGAATTTGGAACAGCTTGGGCGGGATAGCCTCCAGCGTTTGCTCCGTGAATTCCGCGAAAATAGGTGAAGCCAGGTGCGATTCGACGGTAGAGATGTCCCGGCTCTTATCGTAGCCGACCCATACGGCTGTGGCGAGCTCCGGCGTAAAGCCGACCAGCCAAGCATCCGTATCGGTCGTTCCGGTTTTACCGGCAATTGGCCGCTTGATCGTACTGGCGACACGGTTACCCGTACCGCCTTCCTCGAACACACTCTCCATGAGACTCGTCATCACATAAGCAACCGCTGGGTCAAGCACCTGCTCCTCTTTCGGAGCTGCTTCATATAAAATCTGACCGTTCGCATCCTCAATCCGCACAATCGCAGTCGCTTCTTTATGCAGACCCTGATTCGCAATCGTTCCGAAAGCGGATGCCATTTCTAGCGGGCTTACAGGGAAGGAACCGAGCGCCAGTGATGGCAAGGGTTTCATCGGTGAGTCAATGCCCAGCTTGCGGGCCAGATCAATAACCTTCGCAGGACCAACATCCAGAATCGTATGAACCGCATAGATGTTATCGGATTTGGAAATCGCCTGCCGCATATCGATATTCGCATTTACATATTGATCGTTGAAGTTTCTCGGCGTGTAACGCTGGCGCCCTTCATCGTATGTGAACACCGTCGGCTCACTTTTCACCTGTGTAACGGGCGTATATCCATTTTGCAGAGCTACCATATACACAATTGGTTTAAAAGAGGACCCCGGCTGCCTTGTATTCGACAAGGCTCTATTGAACTGATTCTCTGTATAGTCGCGTCCGCCGACCATCGCTTTGATTTCCCCGGTTCGTGGGTCGATGGCGACGAGAGCCGCCTGCAGGTCAGTTTTGCCACTCAACTGCCCATTGACGACATTTTCGGCGATTTCCTGCGCTTTCTTATCAAGTGTCGTGTAAATGCGAATGCCGCCCTCGTCGAATTGCTCCTCGGGGATTCCGAGCTTTTCTGTAGCTAGTGTCCGTACATAATCTCTGAAATAAGGGGCTGCTGCAGGTTTCTTCTTCGTCAGCGGTTGGATGGTCAGCTTCTCTTTACCGGCAGCGTCTGCGGCAGCCTGTGTGATGAATCCGCTGCGGACCATCGTTTGGAGCACAATTTTTTGCCGGTCCAGCGCATTTTTCATATCATAATAAGGTGAATAGTATCGTGGCCCTTTCGGGACACCGGCAATCATGGCGCTCTCGGCTAACGTCAATTCACTGGCGTGTTTGCCGAAGAATAGCTCAGATGCTGTTTCTATGCCATAGGTCGAATGACCGTAGTAAATTTGATTTAAATAATCCGCAAGAATTTCATCCTTGCTTAGCTGCATCTCCAATTGAACGGCATACATCGTTTCTTTGATTTTACGCGTCCAGGTGCGGTCATGTGTCAAATACAAATTTCGGGCTAACTGCTGAGTGATGGTGCCTGCGCCCTGCACTTTTGCCATTGCTTTCACATTGACAATCGCTGCACGGGCAACGGCTTTCACGTCGACACCGAAATGATCATAGAAATGTTGATCCTCCACGGCGAGCGTAGCGTTGATAAGGTATGGTGAAATTTCCTTTAATGAAACGACCTGTCGATTTTGTCCTGAATAAAATGTGTCGATGAGTTCGCCGTGCGTATCAAACATTTGAGAAGTTTGCAGCATTTTCGTTACAGGCAGCGTCTGCGAGCGTAAATACACGAAGAAGATTGCAGCTGCAATGAGCAGAAGAACGCAGGAAGTGAAGAGAAAGGAGAACATTTTCTTGATTCGGCGCATCCAACGCATAGACGCAGGTACCTCTTGCTCCCTTGTTTTTTGCGGAGTGCCTGAAGTTGGCTGACGATTGTTTTCATTTTCGGACATCGATTCCTACCTCCTTTCTTGCTTCGTCCTAAGGACGTATTAACCAGTATGGAAAAGCATGGGTGTCCGTATTCAACAAATTGTAAATATTTTTTGTGAAATGGGTAAAAGAACTAGGAAAATATTGCTTTTTGGGGGTAATGAACTATAATACAATTTGTGCGTGTCAAGGGACGGGAAATTCTAGCGGTTCTTGCATGACATTTTGGGCCGGTGGAACACTGTTAGAGATAATGAATGTCAGTAATTATTCATCCAATATAGTAACGAAAGAAGGTATGAACATGGATTTGTGGTACACAGAGAAACAGACAGACAGCTTCGGCATTACAGCTAAGGTAAAAGAGACTTATGTAAGAGAGCAAACGGATTTTCAAGATCTAGCGATGATTGAAACCGAAGAGTGGGGAACCATGCTTACACTTGACGGCATGGTCATGACCACAGTAAGAGACGAGTTCGTCTACCATGAAATGGTTGCGCACCCTGCGCTTGTGACTCATCCGAACCCTGAGAATGTACTTGTTGTAGGCGGCGGCGACGGCGGCGTAATCCGTGAGATCATGAAGCATCCGAAAGTGAAAAAGGCAGTTCTAGTCGACATCGACGGCAAAGTAATCGAGTACTCCAAGAAGTACCTGCCAACGATTGCCGGCGAATTGGACAACCCGCGCGTTGAAGTTATCGTAAATGATGGCTACATGCACATTCATGATCACAAAAATACATACGACGTTATCATGGTCGATTCCACAGAGCCAGTTGGCCCAGCGGTTGAACTGTTCTCTAAAGGCTTCTACCAAGGCATTTATGATGCGTTAAAAGAAGATGGAATCTTCGTTGCACAAACGGACAACCCTTGGTTCAAAGCAGACCTGATCCAAACGGTTAACCGTGACGTCAAGGAAATCTTCCCAATCGTGCGCGTATACAGCGCGAACATCCCTACGTACCCTAGCGGTCTATGGACCTTCACAATGGGCAGCAAAAAGCATGACCCCCTTCAAGTCGAGGAAGCTTCCATTCCAGAATTCCCGACGAAGTACTATACAGCACGCCTACACAAAGCA
Organism: Paenibacillus sp. J22R160; assembly: GCF_059692135.1. Taxonomy (NCBI): domain Bacteria; kingdom Bacillati; phylum Bacillota; class Bacilli; order Caryophanales; family Paenibacillaceae; genus Paenibacillus; species Paenibacillus sp. J22R160. The sequence continues at coordinate 118,408 of NZ_JCAUAU010000017.1, forward strand.
GCGTTCGTTTTGCCTAAATTTGTTGAAGATTTGATTAAATAAGTGGAAAAGCCGTCAACCCTTGTGAGAGGGTGGCGGCTTTTTTGCAACCGCACATCCCCGACAGCAGCCATTCATTTTAAGGACTCAGAAGCCTTCTGCAATTTCTCACCCAGCTCCACAACACTGCCATACAGATGTCAGTCACGCCCAACTATACTGAATACATGAAGCAACAATCCTTATATCCATGGAGGTAATTCCTATGTTTACTACCGTAGAAAGCTTTATTAACGAATATCAGCAAGAATCCGCTACAACGCAACAGCTGCTCGACGCCATAACCGATGCCTCCCTGCAGCAGCAGCAAGTCGAAGGCTTTAGGCCGCTTGGTTTCATCGCGTGGCATCTGGTGCACAATGACCGCGGCATGCTGCTCGCAGCCGGGTTGAAATTCGCCGCGCCTTCTGCTGCCAGCAAGCCGCCATCTGAGGCTGCAGTCATTGCGGATGCTTACCGCTCAACTGCAGCCGAAATCATTGAAGCCGCCCGCACACAGCTAACGGACGCCAAATTGCAGGAAGTCGTGAACATGTTCGGCCAACAGTGGACGATCAGCGAAACACTGTTCGCCTTCCTCAAGCATGAAATCCATCATCGCGGACAGCTCACGATTTTGATGCGCCAAGCCGGTGTGCCTGTCATCGGAGCCTATGGTCCCGCTAAAGAGCAATGGGCAAGCATCGGGATGCCGATTCCAGCCATTTAACAACTGCAAGCACGCCAAAGAAAGCCCCCAACTTCACGGTTTCGTGAAATCCGGGGCTTTTTTGCATGCGTAAAGAACCAACTTCGACATCATTCCTGATCGACGATCGCAGTGATACATTGAATTCGTTGATCCTTTCATATAAACTAATACCTAACTTGCCTTATCTTGACATAAGGTGCAAAGAGGACCTGCAGAATAGGAGAATGACGAATCATGACGGATAAAGCGCGTGTGCGCATTCGCATTGAGAGCCGGAGCGGGAGCGAGACAACTGTGCAGAAGGCACGGGGAGACCTGTACCGCAAAGGCAATCACACCTACATCCGCTATGAAGAAGAGCGCAGCGAGCTTGGACGAACAGTGACGCTCATTAAGCTGGAAGAGAATCAGATCCGCATCGTCCGCCAAGGAGATGTGCAAGCGGAGCAAACGTTTGTGCCTGGGGAGAAACGAATCGGATTTTATCATACGCCGCAAGGTCGCCTGGAACTCGAAATCGAGACGCATGAGCTGACAAGCGAAGCGGAACAGGGCATCGGAATCACGCGATGGAAATACGATTTATATGCATCCGGCACGCATGCGGGTACATACAGGATTAAGTTGTTAATTCAGGAGGAGTAAGAAGAATGGACGTACTAAACGAAGTCAAAGTCATCGTGAAACAAGCTATTGCCGATGCAGTTGCTGCTGCTGGCATTGTGGATGCCGCGCAATTGCCGGAAATCATTCTGGAAGTGCCGAAGGAAAAAACACACGGGGATTTCGCAACGAACATTGCGATGCAGCTGACCCGTATTGCCAAGCAGAATCCAAGACAAATCGCCGAGCAGATCATTGCGAACTTGCAGAAGGATAAAGCGAATATCGCTGAAGCAGAGATTGCCGGACCGGGCTTTATTAATTTTAAAATGAACAAAGTTTACCTCTATCCTGTCATTGCTGACGTACTGGCGCAGGGTGAGCGGTACGGAGCAAGGAATGTGGGCCAAGGGCTGAAAGTGCAAGTTGAGTTTGTCAGCGCGAACCCAACAGGCTCTTTGCATCTGGGACATGCCCGCGGCGCGGCTGTTGGCGATGTGCTGTGCAACGTTTTGGATCTTGCAGGCTACGAAGTATCCCGAGAGTATTACATTAACGATGCGGGGAACCAAGTCGTGAACCTGGCGAAATCCATCGAAGCCCGCTATTTGCAAGCACTTGGACAAGATGCTGAAATGCCGGAAGACGGTTACTTCGGGGAAGATATCAAAGGCTTTGCGGCAGACCTTGCCGCGGAAGAAGGAGATCGCCTGTTGAGCTTGTCAGATGATGAGCGTCGTGCCTTTTTCCGTACGTATGGCTTGAAAAAAGAACTCGACAAAATCAAACGCGACTTAGGCCGCTTTGGTGTACGTTTCGACAATTGGTTCTCCGAGACGTCGATTTATGAAGATAACTTGATTCCACCCGTGCTGAAAGAGCTGCGCGACAATGGACATATCTATGAAGAAGAAGGCGCAACTTGGCTGAATACCACACCGCTGGGCGACGACAAGAATCGCGTTTTGATCAAAAATGACGGCTCCTTCACGTACCTGACGCCGGACATCGCTTACCACCGCAATAAGTTCGGGCGCGGCTTTGAGCGCTTGATTAACATTTGGGGCGCCGACCACCACGGCTACATCCCGCGGATGAAAGCGGCCATGACAGCGCTTGGTTTCGAAGCGGATCGACTCGTGGTGCTGATCGCGCAAATGGTGAGCCTTTTCCAGAACGGGGAAAAGGTCAAAATGTCCAAACGTACCGGCAAAGCGGTCACGATGGAAGATCTCATGGACGAGGTCGGCGTCGACCCGATCCGTTATTTCTTCGCGATGCGCAGCATGGACTCGCATCTGGACTTTGACATGGACTTAGCGGTTTCTCAGTCCAATGAGAACCCCGTTTACTATGTGCAGTACGCACATGCACGGATCTGCTCCATCTTCCGCCAGGCGGAGGAGCAAGGCATCGCGGTGCTCCCGCTGGCGCAGGTTGACCTTGCCCAGCTCTCCTCGGAAGCTGAGTTCGACTTGCTGCGCAAGATCGGCGAGCTCCCGGAAGAGATCGCGATCGCGGCGGAGCAGTACGCGCCGCATCGGATGATCCGCTATGTCTACGAACTGGCGAGCCAGTTCCATAGCTATTACAGAGGCCACTACGTCATCACGGATGACGCGGCCTTGACGCAAGCACGCCTCGCCTTGCTTGGCGCGCTGCGTATGACCATCGCCAACACGCTTCGCGTAGTCGGCGTATCCGCACCGGAGCGGATGTAATCCTCCGCTCCCAAGCCCAAAAAGGAGTTAAGCAGCAGCCAGCCGCTTAACTCCTTTTTTATTGCGAGTCTCTGACCTGCCTCGCAGCCCGCAAAGCCCGCCTGGCGTTCAGGTGCCCAGGCTGCCAGCGCGTGCTTTCGCGCTTGCTCATGCTGAGCGCGCAGCGGCGCAGCGCGCTTTTGATCTGCTGCGGCGACAAGGGCTTGATGGACAGCATCAGCGCGATAACGCCGCTGACATGAGCGGTGGCCATCGATGTGCCGCTGAGCTCATTGTATTTGCCGTGAAGCCAGGAGGAGTATACTCTTTCACCTGGTGCATAGATGTCAATTTGTTTGCCGCGATTACTGAAGGGAGCTATGCGGCCTAGCCGTGTTGTGGCTCCGACGGAGACGACCTGTGGGAAGCGGGCAGGATAATCGATCGTTTTCCGTTTGCCGTCATTACCGGACGAAGCGACAATGACTTTTCCTTTGTAGTACGCGTTCATAACAGCCTGCTCTAGCGCACGGTTGTATGACTTCATGCCGAAGCTCATGTTGATAATATCGAGATCATTGTTTACGCACCAGTCAATTCCGGCAATAATGTCCGAGACATAAGCGCTTCCACTGTGATCAAATGCTTTAACAGGATGAATAATCGATCTAGGCGCAACACCAATAATGCCCGAATGACGGCCGGACGCTGCGATGGTGCCGGCAATATGCGTGCCATGGCCGTTATCATCGTAGGGGAGCATACTGCGGTTTAACAAATTGATCCCTCGTGAGATGGAATTTCGTAAGTCAGGGTGATTGTAGTCGATGCCTGTGTCGATGACGCCTACATGGATGTTTTGGCCTAGCGACTTGCTCCAAACTTCAGGCGCACCAATTTGATCAACGCCCCAGGGGATGGTGTGAGAGCCGGAGCCAGATAGCGTGGTTGCACGTTTGATGAGGGTTTTGCTACCGACCGATTGGTGAACGGTGACTTTGGAATCTTCTTCGATGACTGGACTGCCTGTGAACTGTTTGAGTTTCGAATCGGGACGGAGCGTGCAGGAGAAGGCGTGAATGATGTCGAGCGTGCGAACCTTGTTCAGGTTGACAAGTCGGGATCTCATTCGCTTCAGCTCGGATTTGCATGCATAGTAGTCCTTAGCTGATGAGAAACGGATTAAATGCTTCTTTCCGGATTGCTTGGTGAGTCCGATTTCCTCATGCAGCGAATGAAGAAAGGTGGCTATATCCATACGTGCCATCCCCCCATGACAACTTATAATCGAGTCTCCCCTATCCTATGTACAGGTCACCCCATCTGACCGTGTGATAGCCTTTATAGAAATAAATGGGTGCGAAGCCGTGTCAGATGTGCTGGTTTTACATAGGATAAATAGAGAGGCGCGAGCAGGAGTGTCTCTTCCTCAGGTACTGGAAACGGCTGTGACTCGCTCATACCGCTTCCTTAGGATACAGTCGCAAGCGGAGGGGGACCTTCGCTTGTATTCATTTTCGGGGGGGTTGTCCGAAAGGTTTCTTGGGGGTAGTTGCATTTTTAGAAAAAATAGGTTTTACTTAATGAAGATATTGGATAAGGTAGATAGAAGAAGTGAAGAAGACGGTCGAAAGGGATGTGCCTTAGATGAGTAGCGAATACACACTCAAAATCACCACAGAACAAGCACGCGAAATGCCGATGGTGGATTTGGCGTTTGAATTATTGAAATCGGCGAATACGCCATTTTATTACCGTGACTTGATGGCAGAAATTGCAAAAATTAAAGGGTTATCTGAGCAGCATGTGATGCAAGTGATTGCCCAACTATATACGGAAATCAACATCGATGGACGTTTTGCTTGCGTAGGTACGAATCTATGGGGCTTGAAACGTTGGTACCCTGTCGAGAAATCAGACGATGCGGTTGGTAACGCGAAGCGTCCAAGAATCATCAATGATGAAGACGATGATCTGGATGAAGACATCTACGCAGAGGAAGAGGATACATACGCAGAGGAAGACGAGTACGATGCGTTTGGTACCGAAACCGAAGAGGAAGAAGCGGAAGAGGATACGGAATTCTTTGAGGATGAAGAGATCGAAGAGGATCTTGGCGAAGAAGGTATCGAGGAGTCCGATGACGAGGAAGAAGAAGATTTGGACGAAGAATCCGATTTGGATGAGGACGATTCCGATCTGGATGAAGAGGAAGAAGACGAGAAATAACTTGTCTTGACAGCCGCTGCCCGTTCAGAGTAAACTATTGCATGGGCTTTAAAAGAATCTTAACAAATCGCGCAAGCGTTCAAAAAGTGCCCCGTCTATTCGCGGGTGTCACTTTTTTTTGTTTTCAGGCTGTTTTTTTCACCGGATTTTCATGAAAACCCTCATTTAGTAGAAACTAAATCGAAGGCAGTGGCACGACGACAACGATAGCGAATGCTTACGCTGTAAGCTTTTTGCATAGAAAGACATGGGGCCAGTTATCTGGCATTACCAAGCGTATGCTTACGCTGCAAATTTTTTTAACTAAAAAACTATTAGGAGGCGTACATAGTGACAAAATACATTTTCGTTACGGGAGGCGTTGTTTCTTCCCTTGGCAAAGGAATTACTGCAGCTTCCTTAGGAAGATTGCTGAAGAACAGAGGTCTGAAAGTTACGATTCAAAAGTTTGATCCGTACATCAACGTGGATCCAGGGACTATGAGTCCTTATCAGCACGGTGAAGTCTTCGTTACCGATGATGGTGCTGAAACGGATTTGGACTTAGGCCATTATGAGCGTTTCATTGATATCAACCTTTCCAAAAGCTCGAACGTGACTTCAGGCAAGGTGTACTCTTCCGTTATTACCAAAGAGCGCAGAGGGGAATATCTCGGGGGTACGGTACAGGTTATTCCTCATATTACGAATGAAATCAAAGATCGCGTATTGAGAGCCGGCCGCGAGGCGCAATCCGATGTTGTCATTACAGAGATCGGCGGAACAGTTGGCGATATCGAGAGCCTTCCTTTCTTAGAAGCAATCCGTCAAATGAAAAATGATATCGGCCGCGAGAACGTCATGTACATTCACGTTACGCTGATTCCTTATATTAAAGCAGCTGGTGAAGTGAAAACGAAACCGACGCAGCACAGTGTAAAAGAACTGCGCGGCTTAGGCATTCAACCTCACGTTATTGTTTGCCGGACCGAACATTCTTTGACAGAAGACATGAAGCGTAAACTTGCATTATTCTGTGACATTGATCCAGCAGCTGTGATCGAGTGTAAGGATGCAGAAACACTTTACGAAGTGCCAATGATGCTGCGCGAGCAAGGACTTGACGACTATGTCGTTAATCACCTGAAGCTCAAAACGAATGAGCCGGACATGGCTGAGTGGGAAAGTCTAGTTCGTAAAGTTAAATCTTTGACTAAGAAGACAGAAATCGCTATTGTCGGAAAATATGTTGCATTACATGATGCTTATTTGAGCATTGTTGAAGCGCTAGGACATGCCGGCATTGATAACGACTCCGAGATCAACATTCGCTGGGTAAATGCAGAAGAAATTTATGACCACAACGTTGATGATCTGCTTTCCGGCGTTCAAGGTATCTTAGTACCAGGCGGTTTCGGCGATCGCGGTATTGAAGGCAAAGTATCGGCTATTCGCTATGCCCGTGAGCAGAAAATTCCTTTCTTCGGTATTTGCTTGGGTATGCAGGTTGCTGTTATTGAGTATGCGCGTTCTGTTTCAGGTTTGGATGGAGCGAACTCCTCCGAGATTAATCCGACTACGGCTTATCCGGTTATCGATCTTCTGCCAGAGCAGAAGGATATTGAGAATCTGGGCGGTACAATGCGTCTCGGTCTATATCCATGCAAAATTGTTCCGGGTTCATTGGCGGAGAAATGCTACAATGATGAGCTTGTTTACGAGAGACATCGTCACCGGTATGAGTTCAACAATGAATACCGCGATTTGATCGAATCCGCTGGCTTACGCATTTCTGGTACGTCCCCAGACGGTCGTTTGGTCGAAATGGTGGAGCTTCCAGGCCACCCTTGGTTCTTGGCGGTGCAATTCCATCCGGAATTCACATCCCGTCCGAACCGTCCGCAGCCGCTATTCCGTGAATTTGTGAAGGCAGCTCAAGGGGTTGCACGTAGCTAACTTACTATGTTAACTACCTCCTGTAAAACAACTTATTTGTAAAAGTTTTCAATTAGGCTCTCTCTCCGGAAGGAAAACGGAAATGAATAGCGAATACGTAATGTATCTGTGAAGTGCAGGGGATTTGTTATTCGTTTTCGGGAGGGAACTAGGCTGATGAAGAAAAAGGTACTGATTGTCGATGATCAAAATGGAATTCGCGTATTGCTAATGGAGGTTTTCAGCAATGAAGGATACGATACCTATCAAGCCTCTAATGGTAAACTGGCTTTAGAAATCGTCAAAAATTCTTCGCCTGACCTACTATTACTTGATATGAAAATTCCCGGTATGGATGGACTAGACATTCTAAAGCACGTTAAAGCAATTGATGCATCGATTAAAGTGATCATGATGACAGCTTATGGTGAGCTCGATATGATTAAAGAAGCGACGGACCTGGGTGCAATCATGCATTTCACGAAGCCTTTCGATATTGATGAATTGCGCATGGCGGTTAATATGCAGCTAAATAATGAGTCAAGCAGCGGTTTTGCAGTGGGATCCTAGTCATAGGGTCTTTTTTTGTGGCTGAGAAGCGAGGGCTTGGTTATCATTTGAAAGTATATGTGCTATAATAACTCAGGTATGACAAGAGCGGTCAACGCAAAACTACAAAAAGGTTCTAGGAGGAAGAGAAACATGGCATTGGTTTCAATGAACGAGTTTTTACCTAAAGCAAAAGCGAACAAATTCGCGGTGGGTCAATTTAACATGAACAACCTTGAGTTCGCTCAAGCGATTGTGGATGCTGCAATCGAACTGAAATCCCCTTTCATTTACGGTGTTAGCGAAGGCGCACTGAAATATATGGGTATCGAATTTACAGTAGCAATTGCTGAAGCTGCAGCTAAGAAATCCGGCCTGCCGATCGCTTTGCACTTAGATCACGGCAGCTCCTTTGAAGTAGCGATGAAATGTATCCGTGCAGGATTCAGCTCCGTTATGTTCGATGGCTCCCACTATTCTTTCGAAGAAAACATCCGTTTGACAAAAGAAGTTGTTAAAGCTGCGCGTGCAATGGGCGTATCCGTTGAAGGTGAGCTTGGAACAATCGGTGGTGTTGAGGATGACATCTCGGTAGACGAAGAGCACGCTAACCTAGCTAAACCTGAAGAAGCTATCCGCTTCTACGAAGAAACAGGCGTTGACTGTTTGGCAATCGCAGTAGGTACAGCACATGGTATGTACGCTGGCGAGCCTAACATCCATTTTGATATCATCGAGCAAGTTTCCAAAGCGATTCCAGTTCCTGTTGTATTACACGGCGGTTCCGGTGTTCCTGACGAAATGATTCTTAAATCGATCGCTGCAGGCGTTGGTAAAATCAATGTTAACACAGAGAACCAAGTGGCATGCACAGAAACGATCCGCGCAGTTCTGAACAAGGACGCAAAAATTTATGATCCTCGTAAATATCTAACCCCAGCTCGTAACGCAATGGTCGAAGTTGTAAAATCCAAAATTCAATTATTCGGAAGCAGCAACCAAGCTTAATTTTTAATTGTATAGATGCAGTGGGAAATGCCGTAAGACGCAAACGGAGGGTGCGAAAGAACTGTCCGCCGTTTGCATCCTTGCGGTCGTTTCCTTCTTCTGTTTTTTGTCTTCAGTTCTAACTAGGAGCTGTAAGCGTTTTTGCTATGATTATATATGTCCTGTTTCTCTTTTATATGTTCATTTTATTATAATGCTAGAAGTTTGGGAGCAATTGGCGTTTAAGTTGAGGAGTTTGCGTTACAGGAAGGCACCTGGATTTAGGGGGATAATCATGTTGGAGAAATTAATGGTGGTCGGGGGACGTCCACTACGAGGGACTGTTCAAATTAGCGGAGCTAAGAATAGTGCGGTTGCGCTTATTCCAGCTGCGATTCTTGCTGAAACGCCGGTAACGTTGGATAATCTGCCGCATTTAAGTGATGTGGCTACATATACAGAAATTTTGACGGATTTAGGGGCTACCATCGACTGGAACGAAGATCGGATGACGATTGATCCTAGCCGAATGAAGTCTCTTCCAATGCCTAATGGAAAAGTTAAGAAGTTGAGAGCTTCCTACTATTTGATGGGAGCGCTGCTTGGAAGATTCGGGGAAGCGAATATCGGTCTGCCAGGCGGATGTAATTTCGAACCGCGTCCAATCGATTTGCATATCAAAGGCTTTGAGGCTTTAGGGGCTGAGGTAAGCAATGAGAACGGCGCTTTAAGAATTAGGGCCAAAGAGCTTCGTGGAGCGAAGATTTACTTGGATATGGCAAGCGTAGGAGCTACGATTAACATTATGTTGGCCGCTTCTCGCGCAAAAGGCAATACGATTATTGAAAATGCGGCGAAAGAGCCTGAAATTATAGATGTGGCTACATTGTTAAATTCGATGGGTGCGAGAATCAAGGGTGCTGGTACCGATACTATTCGGATCGAAGGGGTAACGGAAATGCATGGCTGCCGCCACTCCATCATTCCTGACCGGATTCAAGCGGGAACGTATATGATTGCTGCAGCGGCTACACGCGGCGATGTCACAGTGGATAACGTCATTCCTAAGCACATGGAAGCATTGACGGCGAAGCTTCAAGAAATGGGTGTTCATATCTACGAGATGGATGAATCCATTCGTGTAGTAGGTCAGCCTGAATACTCCAGCGTTGATGTAAAAGCATTAATTTACCCAGGATTTGCAACAGATTTGCAATCTCCAATGGCGAGCCTGTTGTGCCAAGCTAGAGGAGTTAGTATACTAACGGATCATGTTTACAGCAATCGTTTCAAACACATTCCTGAGCTCGTGCGGATGGGAGCTAAGATGAAAGTTGAAGGACGCTCCGCAATTATCGAAGGATCTGAGCTTAGCTCCGCTAAAGTTCGAGCAACGGATTTGCGAGCAGGAGCATCCCTTGTGCTTGCTGGTCTTAGTGTTAGAACGGGTGGTATCACAGAGGTATCAGGGGTTGAGTTTATTGACCGTGGGTATGAGAACTTAGTATTCAATTTATCCTCGTTAGGTGCCGAGGTTTGGCGCGAGAGCGAAGAGTAAGGAATAAAGTTCCAGACAACAGGCAATGCTAGAATCCAATTGAAAATTTAATAGTTTGGTGGTTGAAACATGAGCATGCAGCTTGCTGAGCTTGAAGTACTCAAGCTTACTGAATTATATAAACTAGCTAAGAAACATCAGATTCCATACTACGGTACGCTGAAGAAAAAAGAACTCATCTTTGCAATTTTACGTGCACAAGCTGCTGAAAGTGGTCTAATGTTTATGCAAGGTGTCCTCGAAATTCTACAAGAGGGCTTTGGTTTCTTGCGTCCCATTAACTATCTTCCAAGCTCTGAAGACATTTATATTTCTGCTTCTCAGATTCGGAAATTTGATTTGCGCTCCGGGGATATTGTATCAGGCAAATGCCGACCTCCTAAGGAGAACGAGCGTTATTTCGGGCTTCTTCAGGTTGAAGCGGTTAATGGCGAGAAACCGGAAACAGCTGCCGAGCGGCTTCATTTCCCTGCCTTGACGCCTCTCTATCCAGATACGCGTATTACATTGGAAACGGAGCCTAACAAAATTTCCATGCGTATCATGGATTTGCTTGCTCCTGTAGGCCTAGGCCAGCGTGGATTAATTGTGGCGCCTCCCAAAGCAGGTAAGACATTATTGCTCAAAGAAATTGCAAACAGTATTTCCACGAACTACCCTGAAATAGAGCTTTTCGTTCTGCTGATCGATGAGCGTCCTGAGGAAGTTACGGATATGCAGCGTTCTGTAAAAGGGGAAGTTGTTGCTTCTACTTTTGATGAGTTGCCAGAAAATCACATTAAAGTTGCTGAACTAGTCCTAGAACGCGCTATGCGTCTAGTTGAACATAAGAAAGATGTAGTCATTCTGCTGGACAGCATTACCCGTTTGGCTAGGGCTTATAACCTTGTAGTTCCGCCAACAGGCCGGACACTATCCGGTGGTATTGACCCTGGCGCTTTTCATCGTCCGAAGCGTTTCTTCGGGGCTGCCCGTAACATTGAAGAAGGCGGCAGCTTAACCATTCTCGCTACAGCACTTGTAGAGACGGGTTCACGTATGGACGACGTCATTTATGAGGAATTTAAAGGGACAGGTAATCTTGAGCTGCATCTGGATCGTAAAATGGCGGAACGCCGCATTTTCCCTGCTATCGATATCCGCAGATCCGGTACGCGCCGCGAAGAAGCGCTTCTGGGCAAGGATGAACTCGAGAAGGTATGGGCGCTACGCAAAGGCATGAACGATTCGCACGAATACACCGAGTCCTTCATCAAAAAACTTGGCGAAGCGAAGACGAATCAAGAGTTCCTGGATTCTTTGGCTTCCCCTTCGACAGGCGCTTCGTCAAGTGCAAGCAAAGGAAAAGTGAAAAACTCAGCATCTTAAGCAGATGCGGAAGATGCGTTAACGCATAAAGAGGAGTACCGTTATGAATTTGGTTTATTCAGACTCACAAGGAAACGTTTTTGACCATCCGGATTTTTTGGCGCTTGGTCGAAACGCTGAAATGATAACAGAAATTATGGAAGACGAGCTGATTCCGCTGCCCGAAGGGGCGACGCTTGTCAGTCTTCCTTTTACGCGACCAGTAGGCATAGATGCTGAGACTGGCGATATGAAGCTAGTGCCAGGCGAATATCACGCAGTTGGTGCGCTGCTGCCACAGGGCTTTACTCGACTGCTGCTTCCCGGTTATGTCAAATCCGACAAGACTAAGGCGCTGCCGCTGTTCGGTTATACAGCCGTTGTATGGAAGGATGACGCCTTCTTTGTTGCTGCTCGTCTAACAGATAATCCCTACTTCTGGAATCCGATTCATTGCGATGTGACGGAGCTGGAGTCCCAGGTCAAAACCTTGACGGCCAAGTATCCGGAAAACCGCTTGTACGCCCACTTATCCAACTGCGCACTCGGTTATGAGTGCTTGACGGCTTCGAATACGTTCCTGCAGCGTTGGGAAGGCGCCGTTCCGGTCTCCTACTCCTGTAACGCAGGTTGCTTCGGGTGTATTTCGGAACAACCGGATGAGAGCGGCTTTGTGGCTCCACAGACGCGTATGAATTTCAAGCCTCAGATTGAAGAGATCACTCAGATCATGCTGGAGCATCTGCGTACGCCGGATAGTATTATCTCCTTCGGACAAGGCTGTGAAGGTGAGCCCAGCACGCAAGCTGCGCTGATTATTCCGGCTATCAAGCAAGTTCGCGAGCACACGAAGATGGGCTATATTAACATCAACACGAATGCTGGGCTGACGGACCATATCCGCGGCATCGTAGACGCTGGGCTTGACCTGATGCGTGTTAGTACGATCAGTGCTTTGGACGATCATTACAACGCGTATTACAAGCCTAGGGCTTATACTCTTAAAAATGTAGAAAAGTCTCTTCGTTACGCAACGGACAAAGGTGTCATTACTTCTATTAACTATCTTGTATTCCCAGGTGTAACGGATCGGGAAGAAGAGATTGAAGCCATGATCGAATTCGTGAGAAGAACGGGATTAAAATTAATTCAATTGCGCAACCTGAATATTGACCCTGAGAGTTATTTGGGAATCATCCCTAAGGCGCGCGGTGAGCTGCTTGGGATGAAGCAAATGATTGAGATTTTCGAACAGGAATTGCCGGATGTTGTGCTCGGGTCTTACTCGCATACGCCAAAGTTCTACGCCAGCGACAGAAATACGACAATGGTTCTCTAAGTTCGTGGTTTCCACTCGTTTTTCCATTGCATTAGAACTTGCGAATATGCTACAATGCAAAAGTACATTATGTACGTCCATTAACTCTGATTCAGCAAATGATTCAGGGCGGAAAGAGGTGAACCAACATGAAAGCAGGTATTCATCCTACTTATCATGCAACCACAGTGACTTGCGCTTGTGGTAATGTGTTCGAAACGGGTTCAATCAAGCAAAATCTTCGCGTTGAGATTTGCTCCAATTGCCATCCTTTCTACACAGGTAAACAGAAGTTTATCGATGTAGGCGGCCGTGTCGACAAGTTCAAAAAGAAATACGGAATCTAATTGGTATCAATTACTTTGCCGCCAATCAGCATAAGACGTCCTCCCTTGGTCATCCTAAGTTTAGACTTAGAGTCCAATGGGAGGTGTTTTTATGTTCAGGGGTATGCGAAGAATGACTATAGCATTCCTGCTTACCATGAGCTTGGTTGGGTGCGGCATTAATTCGAGTAACAAAAACCCGCCGCAGACGGATAATGCCAACTATAATGCGCAAAATTACAAGCAAGACGGGTATCTGGGGATTACCAATGTGAATCCAAACGACCCGCTTAATCCCACGTATCATCACTACGAGGATGATTCGAACTTAATGAAGAATGTACTCTCACAGTTTAAGGACATCGAGAAATCCAATATTGCCATCAACGGGCCCAATGCTCGGGTGAAAATTAAAGCCAAAGCGAACTTGACGGCGGCGCAGGTTGAAGATCTTCGCTCGCAAGTCCAAAATGCCTTTGATACCAATATGCCGCGCTACAAAACAACTGTGAAAATGTCGCAGTAATCAGGGGAAGGCTCAGGTAGATTTTCCCCCTTAGTTGCTATTTACAGGTGAATCAGCTATACTATTTTTACTGTGCTAGACGGGGAGGTAGCGGTGCCCTGTAACTCGCAATCCGCTGTAGCGGGGTTGAATTCCTGTTAGCGGTACTGTGATGTGAGGTCTGGCTCTTACACGTGGTGTTGAGAGTTGGGTCCTTCGCAATGGATGCTCATGAACCCGGTCAGGTCTGGAAGGAAGCAGCCGTAAGTGAGATGTTTCATGTGCCGAGGGGATGCCTGACTTGAGCTAACGATAAGAGTTCGCTTGTATCACTTTATCAATAACAGGTGCACGGTTTACTATGTAATTCCATATGACTTCGAATTTGAACGCCTTTGTTAAGGCGTTTTTTATTTTGCTTATTTGCATCAGATTAGGATTCCATGCTTGATCCTCTATTTCATCCCCTGTTGCGATATAGTATAATGGATTCAGCATTCCACGCAGGGATTAATGGAGAGGAACACTATGGCACATATTGCTCTATATCGAACGTGGAGGTCTCAGACGTTTCGTGAGGTTGTCGGTCAGAAACATATCACGCAGACACTGCAGAATTCTTTACGAGAAAATCGCCTAACCCACGCTTACTTGTTCAACGGTCCACGGGGAACAGGGAAGACAAGTACGGCCAAAATATTAGCCAAAGCAGTTAACTGCTTAAACGGTCCAGCTGAGGAGCCATGCAATGCTTGCTCTGCCTGTGAACGAATTACTGACGGCGCTGTCATGGATGTCGTTGAGATTGATGCCGCTTCTAACCGCGGTGTCGAAGAAATTCGGGATATTCGGGATAAAGTGAAATATGCGCCTACCGAAGTTAGGCAGAAGGTCTATATCATTGATGAAGTGCACATGCTCACTACAGAGGCTTTCAACGCACTGCTTAAGACACTTGAAGAGCCCCCAGCTCACGTGATGTTCATACTAGCGACGACGGAGCCGCACAAAATTCCGGCAACGATTATTTCTCGCTGTCAGCGCTTTGACTTTCGACGTGTTTCGATGGATGATCAGGTGCAGCGGCTGACATATATATGTGATCAGGAGCAGATTTCCATTAACGAGGAAGCTCTCCATTATATTGCGAGGCTGTCCGATGGCGGGATGCGTGATGCGCTCAGTCTTTTGGATCAAGCAACTTCTTTTGCAACAGGGGAAGTGCAGCTCTCGGACATTTTGTCCATTACTGGCGGAGTGGCCTCCGATCAATTCAAGAAGCTCGTACTGTATATCAGAGACAAGAATCTTGGAGCCGCGCTAGAGCTTATCGATACGTTTATGCAGGAAGGCAAAAGCGCCGACAAATGCATCGAGAATTTGATTCATTATTTCCGCGATTTGCTCATGGTTCGCATGGTGCCGAATTCGCCGGTCATTACAGAACGCGTTTTTGATATGCGCGAGCTCAGTGAGATTGCCAGTCATTTTACACCAAACGAAATGATGGGCATGATTGAAACGTTGAATCATTATCAGAGCGAGATGAAGTACTCCGTCCAGCCCCAAACACTGCTCGAGATTTCGATTATGAAAATGTGCGGGGGCTATAGTGGCGAAAGAAATGCCGCTGTCAGCACAACGATAGATGCGGGCAGTCGGATGCCTCAAGGCGATCTTTTTGCTCAAATGACTCAGAAGCTCAAACAACTTGAAGATCAGATAGCTGGACTGGTAAAATCGGGAGTAACGGGTGCGGCGTCTGAGTCGAAGCCAGCTCCCAAAATGCCAGTGGCCTCTGCGCCGTCTAAGAAGTCAGGCATTAAGCTCGATGGATACTTGAAAGCTTCTGAGGGTCCGGATACCAAGACAGCTCTAATGAAATGGAGTCAGGTGCTGGGTCTGGTCAAGGAGAAGAAGATTACTGTCCATGCTTGGTTTGTGAATGGGGATCTGGTATCGATGCTGGATGATGTGGTATTGGTTGCTTTCAAGAATGAGATGCACCGTAACACCACAGAAAAGCCGGAAAACAAGCTCATTATCGAGCAAGTCCTCACCTCTGTGTTCACCAAGCCCATGCGCTTGCTTACGGTTATGCGCAAAGAGTGGGATGACGCCAAGAATGATGCGACTAGCAGTCCGCCTGAAGTTCTGGAGCTTGTGGCGGAAGAAAGCAGCCCAGGAGCTCCTCCCAAAGAAGAGTGGATCTCTGAAGCGATTCAGCTGTTTGGCGAAGATTTAGTGACCATTAAAGAAGACTAGACTAAATACAAAGGAGCAAACGAGAATGAATAACATGAACCAAATGATGAAGCAAGTGAAGAAAATGCAAGAGCAAATGATGAAGGCTCAAGAAGAATTGGGCACGAAAATCATTGAAGGCACAGCTGGCGGCGGTGTTGTTACTTGCACGGTGAACGGACACAAGAAAGTACAAAGCATCACCATCAAGCCTGAGGCTGTTGATCCTGATGATGTTGAAATGCTGCAAGACCTTGTGCTAACAGCTGTCAATGATGCGATGGCGAAAGCGGAAGAAATCGCGAACAAAGATATGGGCAAATTCACAGGTGGAATGAACATCCCAGGTTTGTTCTAGTCACAACCATGAGCTACGATTCTGAAAGATGAGGGAGAACGTCCTTTGTATTACCCCGAACCGATTTCTAAGTTAATCGATGCTTTCTCCCGTCTGCCGGGGGTAGGTCCCAAAACGGCGGGACGCCTTGCTTTTCATGTCCTTCGTATGAAAGAAGAAGACGTGATTGATTTCGCGAAGGCGCTCGTCAACGTGAAAAGAAATCTCCACTACTGTTCCGTCTGCTGTAACATTACCGATGTTGATCCTTGCCGGATCTGTCAAGATAAGAATAGGGATGGTTCCGTTATTTGCGTGGTACAGGAGCCTAAGGACTTGGTCGCTTTGGAACGCACCAAAGAGTTTGAAGGTTACTATCATGTCCTGCATGGTGCAATTTCCCCTATGGAAGGGATCGGACCCGATCAAATTCATATCGCCGAGTTACTCAAGCGGTTGGGGGATGAAACTGTCCAGGAATTAATTTTGGCTACGAACCCGAACATCGAAGGTGAAGCTACGGCTATGTACCTGTCCCGATTAGTGAAGCCGTTTGGCCTGAAGGTTACGCGTATCGCGCATGGACTGCCAGTAGGCGGGGACTTGGAATATGCCGATGAAGTAACACTGTCCAAAGCCATGGAAGGCCGCAGGGAATTATAAATAGCGTTAAGTAGGTAAAAGGGAGCTGCAGAGCTCTCTTTTTTTTGTTCGTATAAAAGAAGTGCAAGAGTTCTAATTGCTCTATTTCTCCCATAAGCATAAGGGTAGATTAACCCGCATTTGGGGCTATGGAGGTATACAGATGAGACCAGCGCTATTAGGCATGCAAGGAAGGAAGCATCCACAGACGGGAAAAGGGGCAAAAGAGGAACTTCTGAGGGACAAGCAGATGCTGTTGCAAGAGATTCGTTCGGCACATGCGAATTGGGTGGCTGCTCAGGCGCATTTTGAGTTTGCTTTGGACAAGGATCAGATTGACTATGCCATCTATGCGATGGAAGCTGCTGAGAAGAGATTTGAAATGCTTATCAAGCAGGCTAAGAAGCTAAATTTGAGCATGATTGACACGGATCGATTAATGGAGGTGTAGACGTGTATATCAAATATGCGGTATGGGGATTACTCATACTATCATCACTAATGCTGCTAATTACCGTTTTGCGCAACCGGGGAGCTGGCAGGTTATTGTCTGCTCTGGGGTTGAACGTTGTTGTAGCGGCCTTCCTCCTATATACATTGAATTTGTTGAGCGCCTACACGCAGGTGGATTTGCCGATTAATACAGCTACATTAGGAACGGTGACGGTATTAGGTGTCCCTGGTATCCTTTTGCTTGTAGGTTTAAAATTGACTTTACTTTAGGTGACAAAAAAATACAGTCATCTCATGGGTTGACTCCGCAGTTGTATCTATGGTATCTTATAAAAGTTGCCGCTGAGACATGCGGGAATAACGAGTAACTTGAGAAAAACAAGTTGCAAATGAAAAATTAGTGTGATATATTGGTCTTCCGGCTTTTGAAAGAGAGCGGGTAGGACAAGAGTACTTGATCTTTGAAAACTGAACAACGAGTGAGTAAGCACGAACGAGGAATCGTTCAAAAATAGAGATTATTTGTAATCTCGCTAGCAAGTCAATGAGTACAATTAAGCTTTCTACTATGGAGAGTTTGATCCTGGCTCAGGACGAACGCTGGCGGCGTGCCTAATACATGCAAGTCGAGCGGAGCACTTCGGTGCTTAGCGGCGGACGGGTGAGTAACA
>NZ_JCAUAU010000018.1:0-130721 GCF_059692135.1 Paenibacillus sp. J22R160
GTTCTGGGAGAGTAGAACGTTGCCAAGCAGTATTCCCTGATAGCTCAGTTGGTAGAGCACTCGACTGTTAATCGAGTTGTCACAGGTTCGAGTCCTGTTCGGGGAGCCATTTTTTATCCTATGCCAGGCTTTCATGGAGAGGTGTCCGAGCTGGCCGAAGGAGCACGATTGGAAATCGTGTAGGCGTCACAAGCGTCTCGAGGGTTCGAATCCCTCTCTCTCCGCCACCTAAAGTACGATTTACAGAAGAAAAGCCTGTTTACGAGGCCCGTTGGTCAAGTGGTTAAGACACCTCCCTTTCACGGAGGTAACAGGGGTTCGAGTCCCCTACGGGTCACCATCAATACCATAGTAGTATATTCCCATGGAGGCTTAGCTCAGCTGGGAGAGCATCTGCCTTACAAGCAGAGGGTCGGCGGTTCGATCCCGTCAGCCTCCATTTTTCCCTTTTTAACGACGCGGGGTGGAGCAGCTCGGTAGCTCGTCGGGCTCATAACCCGAAGGCCGCAGGTTCAAATCCTGCCCCCGCAACCAACCTCTTGATGAGGTCATTTATTTTGTGTGGAGCCGTGGTGTAGAGGCCTAACATGCCTGCCTGTCACGCAGGAGACCGCGGGTTCGAATCCCGTCGGCTCCGCCATTTTTTATGTAGTTTGAGTCATTAGCTCAGTTGGTAGAGCACCTGACTTTTAATCAGGGTGTCGTAGGTTCGAATCCTACATGACTCAGTTTTTTTTTCGTTTTATGCGGTCATGGCGGAATTGGCAGACGCGCACGGTTCAGGTCCGTGTGGGCTAACCCCCCGTGGAGGTTCGAGTCCTCTTGACCGCATCGCAAAGAGCTTTCTTAATTCCTTTTATAGGAGTTAGGAAAGCTCTTTTTTGTACATCCATACCAAATTAGTGTTGACATTGATTATTATTATCATTAATATCAGGTATAGGCGGTATATATGAGCGGTGGAGGTTAAGACATGAAAACGATTAAATACTGCTGTAGAAATGATAAATTCGGATCCAAACAAATATATAAGTCGTTGAAAAATGAATACCCTGATCTGAAGCAAAAGAAGAAGGATTGCCTGGGAAATTGCAAGCATTGCAAGAAAGAGTGCATCGCGATGATCGGTAAAAAGGAGTTAGTTTGTGCCGCTTCGCCTGACTTACTATATGCGCAGCTCAAACAGATTATTGCTGAATCTAAGGCTGAAACCGTAATGGCCTAAATGGTAACCGTTGTAAAATTTATGACTTCCGTTTGTATTTGTATATGAAGTTCTGGTAATCTTGTATGTATGGGGATTTGCAAAAGATAACCATACAGAAAGGATGTGCAGCACATCATGTTAAAAGATGAATTAACGGAAGCTCTCAACGAGCAGATGAACTATGAATTTTACTCCGCGCACGTCTATTTGGCCATAGCTGGTTATTGTGCAGCTGAAAGCTTGGATGGGTTCTCGAACTTTTTTATCGTTCAAGCGGAAGAAGAGAAGTTTCATGCAATGAAGATTTTCAAATTTATTAATGATCGCGGGAAAAAGGTTGCCTTCGCCGGCATGGATACGCCTGTGAATGAGTATGAATCGATCCTCGACGCTTTTGAGCATGCCTACAAGCATGAGCAGGAAGTCACAAGACGTATTTACCATCTGTCTGATTTGGCACTCAACGATCGTGAGCATGCGACTATGCAGTTCCTCAAATGGTTCATTGATGAGCAGGTAGAGGAAGAAGCGATGTTCGACAGCATTATTAGTAAGTTGAAACGAATCGACAAAGACAGCAACGCCTTCTTCATGTTGGATGCGGAATTTGCACAGCGCTCTTTCACTCCACCAACCGGGGAATAATTACATACGATACTAATGAAGACCAAAACTTACTTTTACGCTGTTCATAGCGAAGGGTAGGTTTTTTCTATGTTTACTGACGTATAGCTGTCAGGGTTTATTTTATATACTGAAAGAAAAAAAGGAAGTGCCGCATGGAAAAGTTAGATTTAGCCAGAACCTACAAATCCTATTATACAGCCCCAACCAAACCGCAGCTTATTGAATTTGAACCCATTTGGTATGTGACGATCCAAGGAACTGGGGACCCGAACGGAGATGTCTTCGCAAGTGCGACTGAGGCGCTCTACACCCTTTCTTACAGCATTAAGGGCATTTATAAGATGGAAGAGAAAGACTTCACTGTAGCCAAGCTGGAGGGCTTGTGGTGGATAGATGGAGATAACCGGAACGCGCTGGAGGTGCCGAAGGAGCTGTGGTGTTGGAAGCTGCTGATCAGGATGCCCGATTTTGTAACACCAGAGAAGGTGGAGGAAGCCCGAGTTAAAGCTTTAGGCAAGAAAAAAGAGCTAGTGCTGCTTTCGGATATCCAATTTGAAAGTTTGCATGAAGGAAGCTGTGTGCAGATGCTGCATATCGGTCCGTATGCTTCCGAGCCTGAAACACTAAGTCAAATGTATCAATTTATGGAGACGAGCCATGTAAGCATTAGCGGCCTCCACCATGAAATCTATTTATCTGATCCGAGGAAGATGGATCCTTCGAAAATGAAAACTATTTTGCGTTACCCTGTAAAGGCGATAGGAGTGGTGAAGGGGTGATTTATGCTGTAAAATAGAAGGAAATGTCGAATAGCTGGGAGGGAAGGCGATGAGGACAAGTCCTATTTCTGCGATTGGTCATGTGATCGGTGTTCTAGTGATTGGGGTAGGGCTTATGTTCCCTTCCTCTGCAGTCCAAGCCTCCTGGCTCGATCGGGTGAAAGATATCTATCAGCTGCCTGAGAATGTGGAGCAGATTCAGAAAGATTACGAGGCAACGAAACAGCAATTAGAGGAGCAAAAGGACAAGCTCTCGGAAACGATTCGGCATTCGCAGGAAACCGAGGCAAAGCTCCTTCAACAAAACGAAGCGCTGCAAAAGGAAAATGAACTCCTGCAAGAGCGCTTAAAGGCCATGGAACAAGTTGCGTTAGATAAAGAGAAACGGAATCGTAAGATAACGAATATGGTTATCGCGGTGGTTGTGCTAGTAGTACTGTATTTTGTACTCGGACGGGTGTTTCGGTATGTGGTCTGGCGGAGACAGAAGCGTCAAATGAGATAGGAGGTCTGAGAGCGTGGAAGTTAATTTCGAACAGGCAAGTTCACACGCAAAAATGGCCACGCTGCGCATCGAGCAGGATGAATCCATTCATGTTCTGCATCCGAACCAAATTGTAGCTTTTCAAGGGAAGTCCGAGCAAAGAGAGGATTCTTTGATGAAGCTGCCCAGCATGTACCGCAAAAAACGTTTGATCCAGTCGCGCGTGCGCGGTCCTGCTCAGCTCATGCTAGGCTTGCCAGAAGGCTACAGTATGTCTGTGGTGCCCATTGGCGATGACGATGATCTTTTGTATGAGTTTCGGCATGTCCTGTTTTATACGGAGGGTGTCAGCTTCACTTCTCACCTGCAAAACGTTAAAAATACGCTGATCACGCAAGACCTCGTGAAAATGCAGTTCAAAGGGCCAGGAACGTTGGGGCTTTTGACCGCTGGTCCCTTGTATCAGATGGCGTTGGATCCGAAGCAGCCTTTATATGTAGATATTAGCTGTCTTATTGCGTATCCGCGGAATGCGGAGCTGCGACTTAGTGTATATGGCAATACCTTAGCGAGTCAGCATATGAATTACCATTGGGAGATGACGGGGCATGGACATGTGCTGCTGCAGCCATGCAAGTCGGATCGCAAGTTGGATGAACATATGAAAAATGACAGCTTGTTGCGGAGAATTGCCCGGGAAGTGCTGCCTTTTGGCGGTATTTTTATAAAATAATGCATTGGTAACAAAAAACATTTGCATTTGTTCTCAAATCCTGATATATTATTCCTTGTCGCCTCTGGGAAAGAAATCAAGTGACATGCATGATATACCGTGCGGAAGTGGCTCAGCGGTAGAGCATCGCCTTGCCAAGGCGAGGGTCGCGGGTTCGATCCCCGTCTTCCGCTCCATATTTTAAGCGCCCTTAGCTCAGCTGGATAGAGTATTTGACTACGAATCAAAAGGTCGGGAGTTCGAATCTCTCAGGGCGCGCCATTTTTATTAAGTTACAAGCGTTTCGGGATGTAGCTCAGCTTGGTAGAGCACCTGCTTTGGGAGCAGGGGGTCGCATGTTCAAATCGTGTCATCCCGATAAATACGCGGGTGTAGTTCAATGGTAGAACTTCAGCCTTCCAAGCTGGTAGCGTGGGTTCGATTCCCATCACCCGCTTCACACAAAGAATGAGTCACCTTCGGGTGGCTTTTTCTTTGTTACGGGGAAGGAAGAGAACCCCAGAGGGTTCGACCGCCCGTGAAGACAACTTGAGTAATCCTGTGTAGGGGAGAGGGAACTGGAGTCCGCTATTTCGGACAAATCGACCTGTTTCCCCGACTAAGGGGAACTACAGGGCGTTATTTGTTCTTTTAGGCGAGTTTATTTCCATAAGCGGCGTATTAGCGGACCATAGTTCCCACGAATCGGTGATTGTACCGTTTAAAAAGGTAAATAGAGGCCATGTAGTTCCGTTTGCAGCTAAGGAAAGCTGCACGGCTGGATGCCTGAGCTCGCACATTTCTTGGCAAAAGCAGATGAAAGCGGTATACTTATTTTGTTAACGTGTGCATTATCGTGAGACGATATCAATGAAATGAGGTCGACGACTATGAAGGCGAAAAAGCTTGGAAATGCGGGTTTTGACATCTCAAACATAACCTTTGGCTGTTGGGAGCTCGGAGGAGGTCCATGGGAGTTCACAAACGACCAAAATAATATCGAGCTCATCCGTAAAGCATTCGAGCTGGGTATCACAACGTTTGATACGGCTGAAGGTTACGGCAATGGACACTCGGAAGAGATCGTTGGCGATGCTTTGGCAGATATACGCAACCAATGCATCATTACGACGAAGGTGAGCCGAAGCAATCTAGCTCGTCAAGATGTACGGAGATCAGCGGAAAACAGCTTGAAACGGCTGAAGACAGATTACATAGACGTGTATTACATCCACTGGCCGAGTTTTGAGATCCCGGTGCAGGATACACTTGCTGAATTTGTGAAGCTCAAAAAAGAAGGCTTGATTCGTGCCATCGGTGTTTCGAACTTCTCTTTGGAGCAGCTGAAAGAGGCAGTGAATTATGCGCAAATCGATGTGATTCAGCCAGAGTACAGCTTGCTGCACAGAGCCATTGAGCAAGAGATCTTGCCTTTTTGCCAGGAACATAACGTTGGTGTGATGAGCTATAGCTCGATCGCCAAGGGGATTCTGACAGGTGCTTTCCATCTCCATGGAAAGACGTTGAAAGAAGGAGACTTCCGCAAGGAGAGAAGGCTGTTCCTTCCGGAGCATCTGGAGGCGGAGAAAGAGCTTTTAGCTGTCATGAAAGAATTGGCTGATTCCAAGGACGCTAACGTGACTCAGATCGCGATTGCATGGCTGCTGCACCAGGAAGCACTTACTTCGGCTATAATAGGCACACAGGATGAGCATCACCTTGCAATTAATATCAAAGCAGCCTCATTATCATTATCCGCCTCAGAGCTGGAAACTTTGAACATAGTCAGCGATCGTGCGCTGTCAGTAATTGGCTACTCTTAGCAGCAAAACCACCCGACGGGGTGGTTTTTTTGTTGCGTATTATGTTGAGTGAGATGTATGCATTATGCGACAACTTTCATTGGTAAAACTTACCGTTTTGCAAAGGTTGTACGTACCAATTAAACTATGATAGTCTAACATAGACAAAAAATGCCGAATCTCGGAGCATCAAAAGCTCTGGTACGGGGGACTTCTTTATTTGGGGTGAATGAGCGCTGCTAGCTGAGCGTACTAGGGAAAACCTCTTCCCGAACCCGTCAACTAACCTCGGAGGCGTCAAGGAGGCAAGATTTTGAAATCTTTTTTTTCGCGTCTTATTTGTTCATGCGCAATTTTATGCGCCGCAGTACCGATGTTTACAGCGCACTCCGCTCAGGCCGCTTCAGCGCCTACGGACCGACCTGTAAAAGTTCAAGTCAATGATGAGCTGCTGAAGTTTCCGGAAGTTCAGCCTTACATTGATGACAAAGGCATCATGCAAGTTCCACTCCGGGTGTTATCTGAGAAGCTTGGCTATCAGGTAAGCTGGGAGAAGCAAGAGGATCAAATCGAGGTCACACTGGTTAACAAGCAGCAGTCAATCTTACTGGTAACAGAGCAACAACAAGCGCTAGTGAACAGTAAGAAGATCAGCTTGGAAAGCAGTCCAACCGTGTACCAAGGGAACACTTATGTTCCACTGCGTTTCATCACGGAAACCTTCGGTTCACCAATTGAATGGAATGAAGCCAACCAGATCGCGATTGTGGATGTGGATGGAAAATCGCACAAACCAGCTTGGATTGCACCTCCGCCAGCCCCTAAGGTTGCCGCTCCCGTAGCTCCTGTTGTTCCGTCTGTGAGTGAGCAAATTATTCAAACGGCAAACTCCTATATGGGCGTGCCTTATGTATGGGGCGGTACAACACCGAGAGGATTTGATTGCTCTGGTTTTGTGCGGTTTTTGTATCAAGCGAAGGGGATCGACTTGCCTCGCACCTCAGCGGAGATGCACAGTGAAGCAGGTACGAAAGTCACGGATTTGAAAGCCGGAGACTTAGTGTTTTTTGCTTCAAAAACAGTGAATCACGTGGGCATTTATCTTGGTAATGATCGATTCATTTCAGCGACTACATCCAGAGGCGTGGCTGTGGATAGCCTTTCGAGCGCTTATTGGAGCGCAAGGTATGTCGGAGCGAGAAGAGTTCTGTAAGGATAGGTCTATCGAACACTTGTTTCTATGTTCTTTCGAATGAAAGGCATAGAAGGCAGGTGTTTTTTTTCGTTCGCAGAATAATGCGATTTTTATCGAAATTTTATGGTTTTTAGCCTATAATGAAGAAATGTTTGGAAGATAGAAAGAGCAGGTGAACACGAGCACATGCAATTAGGTGTCTGGAAGAGCTGGTTTCATAAAAAGAGACATTCGAGTATAGCAGATAGCATGTATTCCGTGGATAAGGGTCCTGCAATGCCAGGTGAGGTTCGGGAAGTTATTCAGCAGTTTTTCCATACGTACAATCATTTCAAAGGGGCAAGAAGCCTGCAAACGGATACGTTTATAAAAGAAGTATTTTACGCAACGAAGCAAGATCCGAGAGATCAACGAACAGTGGAAGAAATGGAAGCCTATATTCAACACAAAAATGTGCTGCGATTGCGCTTGAAATCTTATGTAATCGATGAGTATCTAAGCCTAGGCGAAAAAATCTGTATGATTGGTGTTACGCGGGAATTTAACAACAATCACAAGAATCGCGTCTTGTATTTTCTAATTAAAGAGGACAAGTCTTGGAAGTTTCACCATATCGCAAGATCACATCATGGCAAGATTTTAGATAAATTTCAAATTAAAGAACAAACCGGATTCGTCGTAGGCAACGATAAAGCTGCGCTCCTGTTCCTCACACACTCCAATTCATTAGACGCCTCCACGTTTATAACGGGAGATTACGTTCATGCTGAGGGGTATTTGGAAGTGGAACAAGAGCCGAGCAACCATTTGTACTATCGGGTTGTACGAATGAATCGTGTTCACTAGAACGATAAGATCATGCCACAAACCGTGAGGGTAAGCTTTGCTCTGTCGAGTAACGCTTATTTGGCGCTTCTCCAGGGGCTACCTTCCACTTCTTTTTAATTCACGAAGCGAATAAAAGGTGCCTCTCCAGTAAATGCCGCCTTGTTTCCAAGTAAGCCAAACAGAGCGAACCATCGTGTAAACAAGCAGCGAAGCGCTGACAGGAAGCAGATAGGCGGAATCACCTCTGAGGCTCATTAATCGGGACATCAGCTTGCGATACAGCCAGATTTGCAGGATAACAGCAAGGGCATAGACGGCTCCGCGCCAATCCCAGAGGAAGAAGAGGCCAAGCCACGGGCCTATAAAAAAGCCGATCTGTCCCAAACAAGCGAGCAAGGCGACGAAGTAGCTGTAGCGAAAGCCGGAAAAAAGGTTTTTTTCCAGTCCAATAACCGCCTCTTTGAGCGAACGATACCATTCCACTTGAAGCAGGTGTTTGGCGGACAGCACTCTTTGGCGGTAACCTGCTCTCTTAAGGAAGATACCTAACTGCAGATCATCATCAGGTCTTAGCGCGATCGCTTTATGCCTACCAATCGCTTCATAGGCGCTCCGGCTTACCATATTGAAGGCTCCGATCCCGATGCCCGGCCCCTTAGCGGTGTCGACATTCGCACGCCAAGGTCGAACGAATAAAGAAAAGGAGAACAGAAAGAAATGGACGAACCCCTTGAGTAAAGCGCCTCGTGCGATCATATTCGGGGTTAGTGTGAGATGGTGCACATTCTGTTCCTTCATATATGTAACCGCATCGGATATCGTACCCGGGGCAAAAAGAATGTCCGCGTCTGTAAACAGCAAGTACTGTCCTCTAGCTTGGAGATACCCTTGGTATAGCGCATGGTTTTTGCCAAGCCAACCATCTGGCAGGTGAGTGATGTGAATGATTTGCAATTTGGTACGGATGTCTTTCTTGCCTTCTGACCATTTGCGAAGCTCCTCCAGGCGGACGCCAGTAGCATCCTTGGACCGATCATTCACGGCGATGATCTCGAGTCGAGGGTAATTTTGGGAAAGTAGATGCCTGAGGGTTTCGCTGATTGACGTTTCCTCTTCTTTGGCTGCGATGATGACGGATACGAGCGGAGGCTTGTCCGGGAAATGGGTGGAGCTAGACTTAGGCAGCGTTCGCAGGTAAGGCAAACCTTGTAACACATCCACAGTGACGTATAACCAATACAGGAGGGTCAGAATAGCGATGATGCCGAGAGTGGACACAGGATACCTCCTTATGGAAGAATAGAAGTTGATCGCATTATATCATTCATCCTTGATAGGGGGAAATTTTGCTGGAAGCTTGTAAGAGGAGGTAATGATAGATGGGGGAAACGTTAGATACAAGGGAGCAATTTTGGAAAAAAATGAATGGCGAGCAGTTGGCTTTCTTTCTTGAAACCATTGGTAAATCATCTGAGATGGAGCCGAGCGCGCTCTGTTTTGTATGTATTGGGACAGATCGTTCAAGCGGCGATGCCTTGGGACCGTTAGTAGGAAGTAAGCTCGTCCAATTTGGATATCCTCATGTCATAGGGACGTTGGAAGCACCTTGTGATGCTAGTAACATCGCGGTACGGCTGCAGGAAATTCCGCAGGGCAGTGTCGTTATTGCGATAGATGCTTGTTTGGGCCAGAAGTTGTCGGTAGGTATGTACCAAGTATCGAATCAGCCCCTAGCGCCAGGCAAGTCGGTTGGCAAAGATTTACCGCATGTTGGTGATTATACAATTGCCGCAATTGTCAACGTGGATGGCCCTAGGCAGTATAATATTTTGCAAACGACGTCGCTTTACAGGGTTATGAATATGGCGGATGAAGCGGCGAGAGCGATTCGGCATGCATTTCCCCTCGCATACACAGAGTGAGTAACAGAACGGAGTGATGAAATTGGGACCAGGCGGTGGAGGACGTCTATCTGATAGGGATAGGCCAAAGGCAAAGCTGAAGGATGTTTCGGTTAAAAGAATTCTGACATTGTTCCGGGGATACTGGGGACAACTACTAGGTATTATCGGGCTGGCGCTGCTTGCAGCAGTGGTCGGATTGATCCCCCCTTTGGTCATGAAGGAGATCATCGATCAGGCGATTCCGCAAGGAAGTATGAAGCTGCTAGCCGAGATGGCGATGCTCATGCTGCTGCTCCCAGTCGTGAGCGGTGTGCTGGGCGTATGGCAAAATCATCTCAACACAAAAGTAACGCAGGGGGTTATTCGGGATTTGGGGCTGACGTTATTTCAAAATTTGCAGCGGCAGTCGATGGCGTTCTACACGGATGCCAGATCAGGCGAAATCGTACAGCGGATCACGGGGGATGTGCAGGCCGTTCAAGGGGTTGTAACCTCGCTTGTGGTGTCTTCCATCACCCAGCTAGTCATTGTTGCGACAACGATTGGAATATTGTTTGCTCTTGATTGGAAATTAGCCATTATCGCTGTGCTGATCCTTCCTCTTTTTATGATGCCGGTTAAAAAAGTATCCAAGCTGCGCAAGGCACTCCGCATCGAAACACAAAAGGTGCGATCGGATATTACCTCGCAGCTAAGTGAAAACTTCGGCATCTCCGGAGCGTTGTTGACCCGTATTTTCGGCAGGGAGCGGCAGCAGGAGGCTGAATTTAAGGCGATGAACCAGAAAGTGATGGATCTGGAGCTGCGGCTCAATCTAGTCGGCCGCTGGTTCGGGATGGCGACGAGTACGCTTGGACCGCTAGGTACAGCCATCATTTACTTATATGGCGGTTTTTCGGTTATCTCCGGCAGCATGTCACTCGGGGCAATCGTAGCTTTCTCGGCCTATCTGGGCCGCTTGTATATGCCTGTAGGCACGCTGCTGAACCTGCAGGTAGAAGTAGGGACGGCGCTGGGCGTGTTTCAGCGGATTTTTGAATACCAGGACATGGTACCCGATGTCATGGATGCTCCTGATGCGCGGCCGCTGAGCCAAGTGGCGGGGCGAGTGGCTTATAAACGGGTCTCCTTCGCTTATAAGCCAGGGCAGTACGCGCTGCGGGACGTCACATTCGAGGCGCAGCCGGGCGAGATGATCGCGCTCGTCGGGCCGAGCGGGGCCGGCAAATCGACGCTGATCGGCATGATCGCGCGGCTGTACGACCCGACGGAGGGGATCGTCGAGGTCGACGGCGTGGACGTCCGCGGCGCTCGGCTTGCTTCGCTGCGCGCGCAAATCGCGTACGTGACGCAGGAATCGTTTCTGTTCCACGCGACGATTGGCGACAACCTGCGCTTCGCGCGGGAGGACGCTACGCGTGAGGAGATGGAGGCCGCGTGCCGCCAGGCCTACATCCACGATTTCATCGTGTCGCTCCCCGAAGGGTACGACACGATGGTCGGAGAGCGCGGGCACCGGCTCTCCGGCGGCGAGCGCCAGCGGATCGCGATTGCTCGCGCGATCCTGAAGCGCCCGCGCATCCTCATCCTCGATGAGGCGACGTCGCACCTGGACTCGGAATCCGAGTCCTATGTGCAAGCGGCGCTCGAGGAGCTGATGCAAGGGCGCACGACGCTCGTGATCGCGCACCGGCTCTCCACGGTGCTGGCCGCCGATCACATTCTGGTGATCGAAGCGGGCAGCGTCGTGGAGCGGGGCACGCACCGCGAGCTGCTGGCGCTTGACGGGCTGTATGCGCGGCTGTACAGCACGCAGTTCGCCAAGACGGGAGAAGAGGCGTAGGGACAGCCCTGGAAGGTCTGGAAAGACCTTCCGGGGTTTTTTGTACCCCGAGGGGAACTAGGGTACGCTATTTTCGCCGAAACCAGGTATTTGGCAGGGGGAAGGGAACTACGATCCTCTATTTTGCCGTTTCCGGCCTAAATAGGCATTCCCGGGGGCGAATAAGACCCTGTAGTTCAAATTCATGGGGGAAACATGCCTATTTTGCCAAATTAGCGCCCTGTAGTTCCCAAATTCTTGGAGGATTTGCTGCATAAACGGCCAAGTATCTGTTATTCCCACATGTCGGTGACAGGACAAGGAGCAAAAACGATGATCGAGATCAACCAAGTGCTGGAGGAAATCGTTACAGATATCGCTCGAGCTGTGTTGTCTGGTGCATGGGAGAGGGGTGGGATTCGAGTGGCTTCGCACGGAGATTTATGAGGAGACCGGTGTCCCGGCGCGGTTCCTGCAGGAAATGGATTGGCTTACTGAGCAGTGGGACAGGCTCCCGGATTTGATTGGCCACCTGTAGTAATCTTCCATGTTTTGGACAAGCTAACTGCAAATAAGAGGCGATGTGAGGGCAGTATTTTGAAAATGCTTATGTGCATGTGGATGGTTATTGTGCTGTTGAACGCTAGCTACATTCCGGTTTCGGCTGCTGACGGGGCGGAGGTGTTTGACATTCGTAAGGGTGAGGTGATGAAGACGATTCCTCATTCGGCTAACCTGCAAAGGGAAGTTGAGAAGTGGCTAACAGCCATTGACGGGCCTGTAGGTTCTTTGAACATCGAGCCAGAAAGCGGAATAGCGATAAAAATTGAGCTTGCGCCACCTTTGAAGATCAACAATCCATGGTTAAAGGGAACGGTTATGCAAGTTGTCTTATTTGTGAGTCAGTCGGATACGTACAGCCCGAAGCTGTTAATTTTCATGCAGGACAATCATGTGATCGCAATGACACTTAAGTATGATTTACACGCATTTTTAAAAATGAATAATCTCTATCGTCCGCAGCTAAACCTGTCCATGCCAAACTAGAACTCTTGCATACGATATATGGAATCGCATTTCTAGTAGGAAGCGGGTGAGGTTTCATGAGAAAAACGCAGGCAGCTAGATTGGAAAACCAGGTGTATTCAAATCGGGTCGCGAGATCGGAATTCGATAAAAACTGGCGAACGGTGATAGGCAGAGGTGGATATATCATCTATATTGCGACGGCTAATCAGGCCAAAGTGACGGTTTTGCTGAATAACGGGTTAAGCAAATTAATCACTTTCAATAAAGGCGGCCGAGTACTGGTTGGCTCTGGGGGCATTAGTCATTATAGTAAACCCCATTATGCCAAAAACCTATAAATAGCAACTAGAAAGATGAAGGCTGCCGAGGTTCGGTGGCTTTTTTATGTGCCATGTGTGGTACGATGTAGATAATATGTTTACATAAAGAAGGGTGATTCATAGTGGAATTAACGTATTTAAAAACCTTTCGGGAAGTGGCCAAATGGGGAAGTTACACACGCGCTGCGGAAGTCCTCGGGTATGCGCAGTCGAGTATTACGACGCAAATTCAAAAGCTGGAGGAATCTTACGGAGCCGTTCTCGTAGAACGATTCGGCAGAAGTATGAAGCTGACGCTTGCTGGCCAGGCGCTTCTACAATATGCCAATGACATCTACAGGCTCCATGAGGAGTCAAAGGAGGTCGTGTCACGGCAGTCCAGAGGCATACTCTCGATTGGCACGATAGAAACGTTAGCCGCTTTTTTTCTTCCGCCGCATCTTCAGACGTACCGCCAACATTTCCCGGAAATCAATGTGACGATTCAACCGGGCAACGAGCCCTCCATTATTGAAGCTGTGAAAGAGGGGACGCTCGATGTGGGCATCATTTTGGACCCGCCTTTTAGAGACCCTGAGCTTCATTGCCGCATTTTAAGGGAAGAAGAGCTGGTCATGATCGCTAGTCCTGAACATAAATTTGCCCGTGTAAACGAAGTGCAGATTGGAGATCTGGAAAAAGAATCGTTAATTTTAACGGAAGAGGGCTGCACGTACAGGGCTATGCTGCTCAGGACACTCAAAAGTAATCAAATACCCTATTCCTTGTCTTATGAGTTTGGAAACTTAGAAGCAATCAAGCAGTGCGTCATGTACGGACTTGGCATTGCCTTATTGCCGCGCATCGTTGTTGCTGAAGATATTCAGAGGGGCCGGGTTATCGCGATTCCGCTTGTGCATCCAGATTTTAAGTTCTATACACAGCTTATTTACTCGAAGAAAAAGTGGCAGTCCAAAGCGTTTACCGGCTTCTTAGACGTTCTCGACGATTCTAATTATCAGAATGAATGAAGTATAGGTTCAAATTCTATCGATAACTCCATGGTTTGGGATCGTGTTATAGTCAATTCAAGTCATTCAACGATTGAAAATAACACTCAAATGGAGGTATTCACTATGAATAATCAACCTGCATTATCGCTTGTACTTGAAACACCTGCTGCCTTACCAGAGGCTGTACATCGCCATTATATGAACAAATTATCGGTAGAAACAGATGTAGCGGATGTGAGCTATGATATGCAGCATGGGGTCAATGATTTCTTACTGATCGATGTGAGAAGCAGTAAGGCGTATACGGACTGTCATATCCCTGGTGCCATCAATTTGCCTTCAAACCAGATTAATGAAAAGACCACGGTTGCTTTTTCCAAAGACCAAGTGATTGTTGTCTACTGCTGGGGACCCGCATGCAATGGAGGCACGAAAGGTGCAGCCCGCTTATCGGGGCTTGGATTTAAAGTGAAAGAAATGTTAGGCGGAATCGAGTATTGGCGCAAGGAAGGGAACGAGGTAGAGGGCATATTAGGGCAGGCGGCTCCATTAATCGGATAATGTTTACTCGGCGTTACTTACAAGTAATCCATCCACTCAGGGGTCCCGCTCCAAAGAGACGATCCATTTGGGCGGCCTTACCTTGGTATAGATGGAAAAATTACCGTTATTCTAAGCTGCTCTGTGGCAGGGGATGAAATAGTGGTAGAAACTCCTGCTAAATCGTCGGCAGTTAGGCGAAATCTACTAGTTCTGGTGAAATTAGCGGTAGAAAATCCAGTTATTTGGGAAAAAACTGATCAATTGCCGAAAATAACAGGAGTAATCGGCATTAATTTTACAAGTAATCCATAGTATTTGCCGATAATTTGAAGAGGCTCTCCCTCGGTCATGTGATGACTTTCAGGGCAGCCTTTTTCTTTTTGGACTGGAGAGGAATGGATATTAAGGGTTTTTCATATAAAACAATTGATATTGATTATCACTATCAATATAATAAAACTAGTGAATAGGTAATCATCCAACAAATACCAGGAGGTGAACGGGAATTGTCTTTTCAGGAGCAAATCATGCTTTGGAATCATGCGGCACTGAAAGTGCTAGACGTGCGTCGTACGATAATGCAACCAGGTGAAAGTATACATGGTTATCAGCTTCCAGCGAGTGTTTTTCTATATGCATCACGGGGGAGGGCTCAGCTGCTGCTTGATAATAGCGTGTATTCGGCGGATAAATGTCATGTTTGTCATGCAGGCAAAGGCACCTTTCTTGATATTGTCAATGTCTTGGAGACTTTTGAGTATTTTATGGTGTTTTATAAAGCAGTTCTGGCGCTTCCTGCCAGGAAAGATCTGCTGCGACTGCAGGAGAAAAGCAATCCTTTTAAATTGCAGTTTGGATTTATGCCGCAGCATTCGCTATCTTTGTTTTTACAGATGGAAGACATGCATCAACAATGGACGCAGCTTGGCGCATTGGAAAAGTTCCATGTCAAAGCGTTATTTCATCAGTTTGTCTATGAGATGCTGCAGCAGCTACAAGAGCAGGGCAGCGAAATGACAGGTCCGGAGCCTGTCGGTCAAGCGATTCGTTATATGCAGGAACGCTATGCCGAGCAAATTACGCTTCAGGGATTGGCAGATCTGCTGGATTGCAACGGACGGCAACTGCAGCGGCTATTTAAAGCAAAGGTAAGTATGGGGCCGATGGAATATTTGCTGCAGGTTCGATTAGGGAAGGCGAAATCGCTTCTGCAGCATACGGAAGTACCCATTGCCGAAATCGCAGAGGACGTCGGATATGCGGATAGCTACTATTTTAGTCGACTATTTAAAAAGCATGTGGGTGTTTCTCCTGGCCGGTTTAGAGAGCAGTCTGGTCAGGCTGATTTCCGTCGCCAAAATCCATTGGTTTTGTCGCAATTGCCCATTGTTCCCAGTAAATTGCATAAGTATAGTGGGTTAGGTGAGGATGAATATCATTATCAAGAAATGGGTGGAGGTATGGCGGCCTATGCCTACTCAAGTCCAAAGTCTTCTATTGCCATTGGCTTCATGCTTTCGCTTGCCTTACTCCTTAGTGTATGCTCAGGGCCGGCTGCTGTAAGCGCTCAAGTGGGTGGGGGGACAGCTCATACGAAAAGAGCTTTGGTGCAGTCCTCGGCAGTAGTCGGAGAGACTTCAGAAAGGACTGCTGCTACCGCTTTACATACAACTCGAACTTTCACTCATCTTAAAGGTGAGCTGTTGTTGGACAAAATACCGGAGAAAATTGTTGTACTGGATGCGCAATATATCGACCAGCTGTTAGCACTCGGGAAACAGCCTGTTGGCACCGTTATTGCTACATCGGATGTATCGGAATTCCCTGCCTATGTCTCTCATCAGCTGAGTGGCATCAAATTGATGGGGACTAAGGAGAAGCCTGATCTCGAAGCGATTAAGCTGGCTGAGCCCGATCTTATTATTTGCACAGAGTTTCAAGCGAATAGGTATGACGAGCTTGTTCAGATTGCGCCAACGCTGTTGTTGGATCGGAATGCGGATTGGCGTTCTACGCTTCAAACGTTTGGGCAGATTTTGGACAAAGAACAGGAGGTACCTGACGTACTGGCATCGTATCATCATAAATTGGCTGCTCTGCGGGAAGCGCTGGCAAGCAGATTGGGCGGCGAGACTGTTGCCCTTATCAGGCCGCGCGATCAGCAGATAAGGCTTCACACGACTGCACATCGCACAGCAGATATCTTGTACAGCGATCTAGGGATTCAAGCTCCAGATTGCGCTAATGATAGCGAGAGTTCTAGCAAATGGATTTCGCTCGAGTCGCTTCAACATGTAGATCGTTTATTAGTTCTAACGGACGATTCCAATAAAGAACTGATCGGTGAATATCACAAAACCGAGGCGTGGCAAGGTCTCCGGGCCGTACAAGCCAATCAAGTGTACGCGGTCAATACGACAATGTGGATCGGATATTACGGACCTATCGCTATTGATCTTATATTGGATGAAATAGAGGAAGCTTTCCTGCAAGAAAATTTGCTGACGGTATAGAGACAATAGTATGAGACTCGCCTACTATATACGGATGGAGAGAGAAAATATGACTTTAACCAAAGTGCGATTGACGATTGATTCCAGTGCCGAGGATGAATTGGCGCGAGCTAAACTGGTCGATTTGCATCAAATTGTCGTTGATCAGGTCATGCGGCTGAAAATGAATGATTCGGTGAAAGTCACGATAGAGTATGGGGGAGCCGATCTGGAGAATCGGCTTTCTTCGCAGACGGTGGCGAGCGGTGAGAATGATGGAGATGATCCGCAAATCGGGAAAATGGATAGCTTGAGTGAAAGGCAGCGGCAAATTGCCGAGATGTTGTGCAACCATTACTCGATTAAACGAATAGCGGAAGAGCTTTATGTGAGCGTAAATACGGTCAAGAAACATATTCAGAATATGAAAAAAGCGCTTGATATCGATGTATCAGGCGCAGATTTTATTTATACGGTGAAGAAAATACTTCAATATGGGGGCAATGAGGATCAGGTCATGCTTCAATCGGAGTAGTGATATTATCTGATTGGAGAATTTACTGTATTCGGACTTGTTTGGTATGCTGATTGTGTTAACTGATAATGATTATCATTATCATAAAAATGAGATCAAAACAAACAACATCTGAAGGAGTGAAGCAATAATGGTTAATCTTACTGTCACGGAACAGTCCCAAAATACGCGTTATCTCGAAAGCCAATCGCAGCGGGAGTCCAATGCGAGATCGTATCCTAGAAGGCTTCCGATTGCGATACAAGAAGCGGAGGGAATTTACGTAAAAGATATGGATGGCAAGGTGTATTACGATTGCCTTGCTGGTGCCGGGACACTTGCGCTCGGTCACAATCATCCTGTTGTCGTTGAGGCAATCAAGGAGATGCTGGACAGCAAGCGACCGCTGCACACGCTGGATCTGACAACTCCGCTGAAGGAGCAGTTCGTGGATGAACTGTTTGCCAGCTTGCCGGAGGAATTCGCTAAGCATGCACGCATCCAGTTCTGCGGTCCGACAGGCGGAGACGCCATCGAAGCTGCGATTAAGCTTGTCAAAACAGCTACGGGCAACCGCAGCATCCTGTCCTTCCAAGGTGGATACCACGGGTCAACGCATGCGGCTATGAGTCTTAGCGGAACGCTTGGGCAGAAAGAGAAGGTGAACGGCCTTATTCCGGACGTACACTTTATGCCATACCCTTACGCCTACCGCTGTCCGTTCGGCGTTGGCGGAGAACAGACGCATGAGCTTTCCTCCCGTTATATCGAAAATTTGCTCGACGATCCCGAAAGCGGCATTGTTTCCCCTGCCGGCATGATTTTCGAAGTCGTGCAAGGCGAAGGAGGGTCTATTCCTGCACCTGTGGAATGGCTTCGCGAAATGCGGAGAATTACACATGAGCGGAATATTCCACTCATAATCGATGAGGTGCAAACTGGACTTGGGCGGACTGGCAAACTGTTTGCATTCGAGCATGCCGGCATCATTCCGGATGTCCTGGTACTGTCCAAAGCGATTGGCGGAAGTTTGCCGCTATCGGTCGTCATTTACAATAGCAAATTGGATGTATGGAAGCCGGGTGCGCATATCGGCACGTTCCGGGGCAATCAGATGGCGATGGCAGCCGGTCTTGCTACACTGAAATTCATCAAGGAGCACGATGTTCCTGGCAAAGTGGAGAAGCTTGGTCAACATCTGCGCAATCACTTGAATGAGCTGAAGCTTGATGTGAACTGCATTGGAGATGTGCGTGGAAGAGGCTTAATGGTCGGCGTAGAAATCGTCAACGCGAAAGCGTCGTTGGACCGACTCGGCCATTATCCCCAGTATCCTGAGCTGGCTAGACGGATACAGCAGGAATGCTTCCACAGAGGCTTAATCTTGGAGGTCGGCGGCAGACACTCCTCCGTCATGCGCTTCTTGCCGCCACTGATCGTTACGCAGCAGCAGTTGGATGAGATTGCGCGCTTGTTCAGTGAAGCTGTTCATGCGGCTTGCGCAGCTTTGGATGCGTGAGCGGAGCGGTAGAGAGAGGAGAGATCGACCACGGATGTTACAACAGCAAACGGACGCAGCCGCGAAAAGCACGGAGCTGGCGGAAATAGCGACCATACGCGCATTACTAAATAGCTATTTGAGAGAGACCGGGGAAAGAGACCCAAGGGCAGCAATCCCCGGTTTACGATATTTCATCGATACTTTTCCTAAGCAAGGCGATCCGTTTATGCTTCATCTTCCGATGATCGGCAAAACGATTACGGGTGCTATGACGTATTACTCGGCTATTGGCCAGCATACGTATGGATCGTTCTTCTATGAAGCGATATCCGGTGGTGTGTTTCGGGAGCTGGACATGGAGCGATTGCTTACGCTGCTGCTTACAGAACTGGGAATCCGTGAAAAGGCTGAAAATGGCCATGGTGACGAACAGCGGGTTAGATCCCGAATCGAGAATAGTTACCGGAAGATGAGCCAGTACATGGAGCATTTTCTTAATCAAAGAGAAGCGGAGCTAGCCTGGAAACCGGTATGCATCCGCTCGGAGCAGTCGCTCTATACCGGTCATCCGTTTCATCCTTATCCGAAAAGCACGGAAGGCTTTGATTTTAGCGAGCTTGCTGCTTACAGTCCTGAGATGGGCGCTTCCTTTCAGCTGCATTATTTCGCAGTCCGCAAGGAATTGGTGCATGAAGAGTGGCTGAATGGCGAAGAAGTCCTGGCGCTTCCGCCTTTTGCGATATTGCATGCCCGCCAGCAGTTAGGTAATGCAGCAAGAAGCTACAAGTTGCTGCCTATGCATCCATGGCAAGCGGTGTATGTGATGCGTCAGCCGCAAGTCCAGGAGAGGATGAAGCAGTCGGATATCATCAGTCTTGGTTTATGCGGTCCTGTCGTATATCCGACTTCTTCGGTAAGAACAGTGTGGGAACCGGCAGGAGGCTACGGCTTCAAGTTGCCGCTGCATGTTCGCATCACGAATCTGCTGCGCGAGAATACGCAGGAGCAAGCAGAACGGACGATGGATGCGGCACGAGTGCTGCATCATCTTAAGAAGGAGTGCAACAACGAGCATTTCCAGATTCTTTCCGAGACGGGTTACAGCAGCGTTAGGTTGGCGGAGATGCCTGAGGAATGGTCAGCATGTTTCACGGTCATTTATCGTCCAATGGAGCTTCCGAACCCATCTACGTACGTGCTGGCCTCGGTGTTAGAAAGCTTGCCAGGTCAAACGGAGCCTAAACTGATCCAGGCAATGAAATTAAGCGGGCAGGGAACACTGCCTGACTTGCGTGAATGGCTGGCTGCGTACTTGCGAATTTCGATGGTATCGCTGCTGCGCCTGTTGGCCGAGCAGGGAATTTCCTTCGAGGCACATTTGCAAAATTCGCTAGTGTCCTTGAAGAATGGCATGCCCGATTGCTTCTATGTGCGTGACCTCGAAGGCGTAAGCATTGACCGCCGCAAAGCAACGGAAGCAGGATGGACCCAGACGCTGCTGGCAGAGAGCAGCCCTGTGCTGTACGAAGAGTCTGAAGCTTGGATGAGGACGAAATATTATTTCTTCGTGAACCATCTTGGTTCACTGGTCCATACGTTAGCGGCATACAGTCGTGAAGGCGAGGAGCATTATTGGCGCATTGTCCAGAATGTGCTCCAGCAAGAGCGTTCAGGAGCAGACGAAAGAATGCTTCCTTATATTAACGATTTACTGCATAGCGAAAGCTTGCCTGCCAAAGCCAACTTCACAAGTTGCTTTTTATCTAGGGGGGAAAGACCGCTGTTTGTTGATATCCCTAATCCGATGAAGGTATAGCTGTGGAGAAATGGAAACGCAACCTGTACATCTTATATGTCGGTCAATTTCTGGCTATGGCCTCAACGAGCAGCATTACCCCCTTTTTACCGCTGTACTTGCAAGATCTTGGGCTTACGGATCCGAAAAAAGTGCTTTTCTGGTCCGGCCTGATCTATGGAGCGAATCTGCTAACGGCCTTTCTCTTCTCTCCGCTATGGGGGAAGTTGGCTGACCGCTATGGGCGCAAAGTCATGCTCGTCCGATCTGGCATTGGCATGGCCGTTACGATTACGCTGATGGGTATTGCAACCAGCCCTGTGCATTTGCTTTTGCTGCGCCTCTTCAATGGTGTTCTTTCCGGATTTGGACCGGCTGCTATCGCCCTTACCGCCACGAATACGCCCAAAGAGCGCAGCGGATATGCGCTGGGTATTCTACACTCCGGGGCGGTAGCCGGTACGATTTGCGGACCGCTGCTAGGCGGTCTGATGGCCGACCATTTCGGTCTGAGAGAGGTATTCTTCTATACCGGCATCAGCATTTTTGTAGCAGCACTGATCGTCATTTTCGGCGTTAAGGAAACGTTCGAGAAGAAAGTAAAAACCGAGAAGAAAACGGATTTGATTCAGGATTTTAAAATGATTGTGGCTAGAAAGCCAATTGCCTCGCTTTTCATCTCCTCCGCCATATTAAGGGCGGCAATGATCGGCACACTGCCGCTCATTCCGCTGTACGTACAGCACTTAGCGACTGGATCTGATAATCTGGTCGTTCTAGCAGGAATTACCTCAGCATCCATGGGGATTGCCAATATGATTACAGCCCCGTATCTGGGCAAGCTGGGCGACAAATTCGGTTCGCATCGTATTTTTATCTATGCGGTACTTGGCGCGATTGTGTTTTCGATCCCGCAGGCGTTTGTCCACCAATTGTGGCAGTTAATTGTATTAAGATTTTGCACCGGCGCTTGCATTGGCGGCATGATGCCGTCGATGAATGTGCTGATTCGGCAGTATGCACCGGTAGGCATGGAGAGCCGGACATACAGTTATGTCAATTGCGCTGTGCTGCTTGGCGGCTTGGCAGGATCACTTGGTATGGGAGTCATAGCGTCGAACTTCGGCTTGCCGATGATCTTCTTGTGTGCAGCCGGATTGCTTATTATCAGTAACATATGGATGAAAATGAAAGTGTTTCCCCACATCACGCCACGTAAGGAATCGGCTGCCTTGGTAGGCGGTCAGGAAATAATCAAATGAGGTGTAGCGAATGAGTACGACACAACGGGTACCTGCAAGCCAAGCTGATTTGGATAAAAAAGTAGAGGAACGAGTGCTTGGACAGTTAATTGAAGCCGTTCTTTATGAGGAAATTGCCATCCCCTTGAGCGGAGTGCCGGCTGCCGGATTTGACGGGGAGCTTGCTTTGCAAGGGAAAGCGGCTGACGGGGAGACAGTTACCTTCCGTTTTCATGCGAAACGAAAAATGACGTTTGACCGCATCCGTTTAGCCAGAGATACGATCAAGCGCCAAAAGGGGAATGAAGAATGGGCCGCTGCGCAAGTGTCTCAGTTCGTCCTGGAAGTACTTGTCCAAATTCAGCCAGATAAAGAACGGCTGGGCATGCTGCTTGAAGAGCTGCACAGCACCTTCGTAAAAGATGTGCAGGCACAAGCTTACCGGGCATCCGTGCCGCAATCGGGGCAGCAGCGCAGCTATGACGAGTTGGAGAGCCTATTGGACGGACATCCGTATCACCCGTGCTATAAATCCCGGATTGGCTTTAGCCTAGAGGAGAATGAAAAGTACGGCCCTGAGTTTAATCAAGACCTGCAGCCTGTATGGGTGGCTGTTGCCAAGTCCGATAGTCAGCTTTCACTTTTGGAAGGGGAAAATTATCGGGACATTATCCAGCGTGAGCTTGGCAATGAAGTAGATAGCCAGTTCGAGGCGATATTGATCGAAAAAGGGCTGAATGCGGCGGATTACCTCTTCATGCCTGTTCATCCATGGCAGTATGAGCACATGATTACCTCCGCATTTCAGCAGCAGTTAGCGGATTCTAAGATTGTAAAGCTCGGTCATGGGGAAGATGTGTACCGTGCGCAGCAGTCTATTCGCAGTTGGGCGAATCAGTCGAACAAAGAGAAAGCGTATTTGAAAATGGCGCTGAATATTACGAATACATCGACCAGACGCATGCTCGCGAAGCACACCATCCTGAATGCGCCGCTTGTTTCACGTTGGTTATTGTCATTGACGGAGAAAGATGAGACGGCTAAGAAGCTTGATCTTGTTTTGCTGGCTGAATTTGCAGGCATCACCTATGAGTATGATAAGCTTCCAGCCGACTTGCAGCCGCAGGCTTACGGGAACTTGGGGGTTGTGTGGAGGCAAAGCGTACATCGCTTCTTGAAGGACGGCGAAGCCGCTATCCCGCTGAGCTCAGTTACGTATGTAGACGGTCAGCAGCCATACATTGATCCGTGGGTGCAGCAGTATGGTCTCAAAGCATGGACGCGCCAACTGCTTGATGCTGCTATAACTCCGCTTATTCACATGCTGTATGCGCATGGACTGGCGATGGAGTCTCATGCTCAAAATATCGTGCTCATCCATAAAGACGGTCTACCTGCTCGATTGGCATTGAAGGATTTCCACGATGGCCTGCGGTTCTCCAAAGCGCAGCTTCCACAGCCGGAGTTTTGTCCAGATCTGAACTTAGAACCTGCAGCGCATCGGGCGATCAACCGTCATTCCTATATGCAAACGGATGATTTGGATGCAGTAAAAGATTTTCTGCATAGCGCCTTTTTCTTTGTGTGTTTAGGCAATATCGGGATATTTTTGAACGAGCGATATGGGCTTGAGGAGTCGGAGTTTTGGCAGCTGGTTGCCGATGTCATTCAGCAGTATCAACAGGAACACCCCGAGCATGAGGCTAATTTTGAGAAATATGATCTCTTCTCCGATACAATTCGGATCGAACAGTTAGCTCGAAGAAGGCTGTGGAAGGACATGGAAGTCGATCCGAAGCATGTTCCGAATCCCTTAGCTCATTATCGTTTCTCACAAGGAGGCCGTGTATAATGGCAAATAAACTTACGGGCCATAAGGCTGAACAACGGGTAATGGAAGATCTGGTGAATGCTTTACTGGCGGAACAGTTTCTAGATGGTCACGAGTCTATAGAGCTTTTATCCAAAGAAGAGTGGGCTTCAATTGCTTCAAAGGATGGTCAGTTGAAAATCGTTCAGGAGCAGCTCGGAACCGAAGTGGCGCAGGCAACGCACGTATACCGGTGGAAGCTGGAGGATGCTGTGATTGTGTTTCCCGTGAGCACCTCAATCACACAGCTTTATCGCTTTGAAGCTTCTTACGGTGTGTACAAAGTGAGCCAAGGAAAGGATATGGCCAGGCTCGGTCCATTGGAGCTAATGGGGCATGTTGTGACTCTGTACACCAATGACCCGGTGGCGGTCGATCCATATGGGGCTGTCAAGTTCCTGCATATGATCGAACAAACACTGCTGCAAACCTCATTTTCGCTTGAAAATGAGCAGCCGAGTTCGCATATTCTCGGATTGCCGCAGGCGGCTTCTCTGCTGGAGGCAGAACGGAAGGCAGCTTACCGTGACAGACCCTTTCATCCTGTGTCCAAAGTGAAGCAAGGATGGGCTTATGATGAATGCAGCAGCTACACGGCTGAATTCGGCCGTCCGATCAAGCTGAACTGGATGGCCGTGAAGCAAGATTACGTTGTATCCGGGCTTGAGGAGGGGAAAGAGCTATTCCCTGTAGACCTGCTGCTTTCGGATAAAGAACGAAACCAGATTAATGCTGAGCTCGACAGACGGGGTCTAGGTGAAGGCGCGTATACGGCTATCCCTGTGCATCCGTGGCAGATGTCCGCTATTTTGCCAGAGCAGATTACAAAGGAACTTGAAGAGAAGATCTGCATTCCTTTGGAGACAGAAACCGGCACCTTCTACGCAACATCATCCGTACGTTCCTTAATGTCGGAAAATGAGAGCTCTTATCATGTGAAATTGCCGTTAGGCATTTATTCACTAGGCGGACTTCGTTATTTGTCGGCGATTAAGCTGATGAACGGTCAGCAAGCGGAGTCTTTGATGAGACAAGCCGTGGAGCGGGATATCGTGCTGAAGCAAAAGCTGTTTTTATGCGATGAAACAAAATGGTGGGCGTATTTACCGGAAGATCGGGATTTGTTCGCCGACTATCCAAGACATTTATCAACGATGATTCGGGAGTATCCAGCGGAGCTTGTGCAGGATGCTGCTATTCGCCTGCTGCCCATGTCGGCGCTATCGGTTCACGAATCCGTGGAAAATGGCCATATGTTCGATGAGTGGCTAAAGCTGATTGGATCGGATCAAAGTGCCAATGCTGCCGTACAGCTGTTCCGTGAAGTGCTGGTGTCCTACTTCGAGATCTGCTTCCGCTTGTTCCGACTCGGCATGATGCCGGAAGTGCACGGTCAAAACTGTGTGCTGGTTTGGAAGCAAGGCAAAATCGAAGGGCTGCTGCTTCGCGATCATGATGCGCTGCGTGTGCATGTGCCTTGGTTAAACGCAAACGGTCTTGAGGACCCAGCCTATACGCTGCGTGCGGGTTATCCGAACTCGCTGTATCACGATCAGCCGCAAAAGCTGCTGACTTTCTTCCAAATGCTCGGCATTCAAGTGAACAGCTATGCGATATTGAGAAGCGTTTCTCAATACTACGGCTTGAGCGAAGCTTCCTTGTGGAAAGAGCTTCAAACATGCTTGGAGGAAGCTATTCAGAAAGCGGATGTGCCGGATGAGGTAGCCAAAGTTCTGAATGACGCGCTGTTCGTTAAGGCTGTTTGGCCTTGGAAGCAGATTGTGCGTCCGCTCCTGAAAAAGCAGGCGCTGCGCGTGCCGGGCAGCATGCCTTACGGCCAAGGAGATGTGGCGAATCCCTTTCATGTTTTGACAGAGGCGCATCAGGCGCAGGGCTTGAGCAAGGAAGCGCAGCTAACGAGTCGCGGATAATTAAGGATGTTAAAGATAGGAGAGATCACTTATGTTTCGTATTCAACCAAGGGTACAAGGCGTAACGCCTGAGCTTCTGGAGCTATATAAAGAGATTAGTCCATCTACTATCGGTCATTTGACAGACTTCGGTTTCCTGCACGGCGCTCAGCCGCTGTTCAGGCCGATTCGTCTGCTGGGGAACGCTGTAACGGTGCGTACTCCTCATATTGACTCCAGCGCCATTACTAAGGCTATGGAGTTGGTGCAGCCCGGGGATGTGCTCGTTATTGACATGTCCGGCGATGAGCAGCGCGCTTGCTGGGGGGAATTCAGAACCTATGCGGCGATTGCTAAAAAGGTTGCGGGTGTCGTCGTTTCCGGCTGCGCTGCGGATGTTCGCGCGATTACGGGGCTCGGCTTTCCCGTTTATTCCAAGGGAATTAGCGCGCTC
Organism: Paenibacillus sp. J22R160; assembly: GCF_059692135.1. Lineage (NCBI taxonomy): Bacteria > Bacillati > Bacillota > Bacilli > Caryophanales > Paenibacillaceae > Paenibacillus > Paenibacillus sp. J22R160. Next base: position 26,022 of record NZ_JCAUAU010000018.1, read on the forward strand.
ACTACGCGGACGCTTAAGCTTGAAGGTGAGGTCAATACGCCTGTCAGCGTTTTTGGCGTAAGCGTTCAGCCTGGCGATTTAATCGTGGGGGATGACGACGGCGTTTTCGTTATTAATCCGAGCGAGGCGACGGAAATCGGTTTGAAGGCGATGGAGAAGCAGCAGAAAGAAGAGCAGAGAAGAAAAGAATACGGTTATGTCCTGCCGTCATAGATAAATTTGACTACTCAGAGGTGATAGGCGTGAAAGAGCCGAAGAAACAGCTGCATTTGAACTTATTTATTTTGAGCACAGGCCATCATGAAGCCTCATGGCGGCATCCGGACGCGCAGCCGCAGCTTGCGACAAGTCTTGGTTACTACCAGCAGCTGGCCAAAACCGCCGAACGCGGCAAAATGGATTCAATCTTTTTAGCTGAAAAATATAGATTAACCCCGTTAATTAAATATCGGGTCATTCCCCAGCTTGAAGCATTCACGCTGTTATCGGCGATTGCGGCTGTGACCGAGCATATCGGACTGACGGCAACGGCCTCGACCACCTACAATGAGCCATACCATATTGCGAGAAAATTCGCTTCCCTCGATCACATTAGCGGTGGTCGTACGGGATGGAATATCGTGACTTCGACAGGTGACGCGACTGCGCATAATTTTAGCAAGGAGCACCACATGGATCATAAAGTCCGCTACGACCGTGGGAAGGAATTCGTAGAGGTTGTTAAGCGGCTGTGGGCCGGTTGGTCGGAAAGTTCGCTGCTGGTTGATAAGCAGTCAGGGATCTATGCCGATGTCAGCCAGATTAAGGGTGCTGAGTTTAGTGGTGAATTCTTCTCTGTGAAAGGGGCCTTAAATATCCCGCGTTCTCCGCAAACGCATCCCGTCTTGGTGCAAGCCGGTTCATCCGAGGATGGCAAGCAGTTTGCTGCCGAACTGGCGGAAGTCATTTTTACAGCTCAAAACACGATGGAGGAAGCAATTTCCTTTTATACCGATGTAAAAAGCAGATTAAAGCAGTTTGGGCGCTCCGAGGACCAATTGAAGATTTTACCTGGATTTATTCCCTTTGTTGGAGAGACGGAAGCGGAGGCTAAGGCTAAAGAGAGAGAGTTGAATGAGCTGGCTGTATCGGAATATGGTATCCGGAGCCTATCGGATTTGCTCAAAATCAATTTGTTTCAGTATCCACTGGATGGCCCTGTGCCGCTGGAGGATCTTCCATCTATTGACGAGATACAAGGGCAGAAAGCACGGTTCCAATTATATGTCGACCTGGCACGCCGGGAAAACCTGACGATTCGAGAGCTGATTATCCGGACAGCCGGGGGGAGGGGGCATTTTACCTTTGCTGGAACTGCTGTGCAGATTGCAGGCGAAATGGAGCGTTGGCTGGTGAACGGGGCGGCAGATGGGTTTAATTTGATGCCTGCCTTGCTGCCAGGCAGTTTGGATGATTTTGTGGATAAGGTCATTCCCGAGCTTCAGAACAGAGGCATCCATCGCACAGAATACACAGGTTCAACGCTGAGAGAGCATTTGGGTTTAACACTTGATCGTGAACTAGTTGTACGCAATTAGTTGGTTTTGGAAGTATGGTTGTCAGAAAAGTCCAAAAAAGTGGTCGCGAATGTCCATTTTCATTACGAAGTACTTTCGTATAATAAGAATGAGAATCAATATCATTGATTGAATATATATGTAGGGGGATTAACAAAAATGGTAAGGCAAAAAAAAGTAACACTAGTACTTGCTGCTATGCTTTCAATGGCAGCCATCTTCACAGGATGTCAGCCTAAGCAGGAAGCGGCTCCAGCAGCAGCACAGACACAAGCGCCGGCACAGGCGACTGCGGACGCAAATAGCGTAAGAGTTATCAAGCACGCGATGGGCACGACAGAAATCAAAGGAACGCCTAAAAAAGTCGTTACTTTGTTCCAAGGGGCTACAGATGCTGCTTTGGCATTAGGCGTGAAGCCGGTTGGAGCGGTTGAGGCATGGATCGAACAGCCTTGGTACAACTACATCAAGGACAAAATGGACGGCGTTACGAACTTAGGGTCGGAAAACCAGCCGAACCTGGAGAAATTGGTTGCCTTGCAGCCGGACCTTATTATCGGGAGTAAATTCCGTGATGAGAAAATTTATGAGCAATTAAAAGCTATTGCACCAACGGTTATGACGGAAGATGTGTATTTCTGGAAAGACTCGTTGAAATTAACGGCTGAAGCGACGAATACAAAGGATGCCGAAACTAAATTTTTGGCTGACTGGAATAAGAAAGTAACGGATTTTAAATCGAAAATGGGAGATAAGTTGAAGCTGGAAGCCGGTATCGTTGACTTCCGTGTGGATCATGCCCGTATCGTGTACACAGGGTTCTCGGCATCTGTTCTAGAGGAGCTCGGTATCACGCGTCCAGCTAACCAACGGGGCAAAGAGTGGGGAATTCAGCTGCAATCCAAAGAGAATATCACACAGATGGATGCAGACATCATCTTTGACCAAACGGCGAATCGGACAGATGGACGCTTGGAGCTAAGAAAAACTTGGAGCGAGTCTCCGCTGTGGAAAAATTTGAGAGCTGTTAAAGCAAGCAAAGTATACGAAGTTAACGCAGCGACATGGAATAACGGTTCCGGCCCATTAGCAGCTGTTCTTATGATTGATGATCTCTATAAATTCTATGGTGTAACTAAATAATTGCAATGCCGAGGCTGTTGACCGTCTATGTCAACGGCCTTCCCTTAATTTTATAGCTAGTTATAAGAGGAGGATCCCTGTGAGACCATTATTGCACCAGACACCCTATAAAGCGCTGGGTTTGGTGATTGGTATTCTTATTTTTCTATTATCCTTTGTACTAAGTGTTGTGCTTGGTTCGTCGCATACCAGTTATGCATCGGTTATCCAGTCGCTGATTCATTACGATGTGAATTCGAATGAACAAGTAATTATCCGAACGACCCGGATTCCCCGGGCTCTATTCGCTACATTCGTTGGAGGAAACTTAGCCGTTGCAGGCGCGCTCATGCAGGCACTAACACGGAATCCTTTAGCTTCCCCGAGTATTTTTGGCATTAATGCAGGCGCCGTTTCTTTTGTCGTCATCGCGATTACATTTCTCCCGCTTAGCTCAATTAACCAACTAATTTGGGTAGCTTTCGCAGGGGCAGCTATTGCCGCGTTTGCCGTGTATTTCCTCGGTTCTTTGGGAAGAGAGGGATTGACGCCGATCAAAATCGTACTGGCCGGTTCTGCCATGACCGCGCTGTTCAGTTCGTTTACGCAAGGGATGCTGGTCGTTCGCGAAGCTACCTTGCAGAATGTGATGTTTTGGTTAGCCGGATCGATCGCGGGCAAAAATTTGGATACGCTGATTCCAGTGCTGCCCTATATGCTAGTTGCCGCAGTTACGGCGCTAGTGCTGGCACATCCCGTTAACATCCTCGCTTCGGGCGACGATGTTGCCAGGGGGCTCGGGCAGAAGCTTGGATTAGTGAAAGTGACTGTAGCCATAGCCGTGATCTTATTAGCGGGTAGCTCAGTTGCTGTCGCTGGTTCGATCGGTTTCGTTGGCCTCGTCATTCCGCATATTGCCCGGTTTATTGTTGGTCTCGATTATCGTTGGGTGATTCCTTATTGTGCTGTCTTAGGGGCTGTTTTGCTTCTTCTGGCTGATCTTGTTGCCCGGTTTGTTATCATGCCAGGAGAGGTGCCGCTCGGTGTTATGACTGCTTTGATCGGTGTGCCTTTTTTCATCTATACGGCTAGAAAAGGGCTGCGCTCGAAAGGAGGGACGTCATGAGGCGGTTAATCGTGTATCGAAGCAAGACCGGCAGATTTTCTTTTCTTTTACATCAGAGAACACTCCTTGTTATTTCTGGTCTGATTCTGCTGACCGTCGTGATGTTCTTAGTTAGCACAGGGCTTGGCAGCAATTTCATATCACCGCAGGATGTATTGAAAACGATCTTCGGAAAAAGCACCCCGCAGCATGAATTGGTGATCGGAACGCTAAGGCTTCCACGGATTATTGTGGCCATCCTCGTGGGTGCTTCGCTAGGTGTTGCAGGTTCGATTCTGCAGGGGATGATCCGTAATCCGTTGGCCTCGCCTGATGTTATTGGTGTAACAGGAGGGGGGACATTAGCGGCTGTTACGTTCATTACGTATTTTGCAGGCACTGTCAGCATTCATTGGATGCCGTTTGCTGCTTTTGTGGGGGCCGCCCTTGTGTCCCTTGTCATTTATTTATTGGCATGGCATAAAGGTGTTACATCCACGAGGCTTGTTCTGATCGGCATCGGGATTTCGGCGGCTACCAGTTCATTAACCTTGTTAATGATCGTGCTCAGCCCGATGAATTCAGCGACCAAAGCTTATACATGGCTGACTGGGAGCGTCTACGGTGCTTCTTGGGACAATGTTTACACACTGCTGCCTTGGGTCCTTGTATTCATACCAATGGCGCTCTTCTTTGCCAGGCATATTAACTTGCAGGAGATGGGGGACGATCTGGCAGCAGGGCTGGGAGCCACCGTTCAGCTTCATCGCTTTCTCCTCCTGTTCATCAGCGTAGCGTTGGCGGGTTCGGCAGTGGCGGTTGCCGGCGCGATTGGCTTCGTTGGATTAATTTCTCCGCATATAGCGAGAAAGCTGGTCGCTCCCTCTTATGGGGGATTGATCCCTGTATCGGCGCTGATAGGCAGCCTCTTGGTGTTGATCTCCGATACTGTCGCGAGAACAGCTTTTCCCCCGCTGGATATTCCGGTAGGTGTGTTTACGGCAGCCATTGGCGCTCCGTTTTTCATCTTTCTGCTGTATCGGAATCGGAATCGATGAGGATGTAAGTTCAGCGTTAAGTTAGGCGAAGAGAGTAGAAGGATAGAGATACACAGATTAAAGTGAGGGAATGGCCGGGGTTCTCCGTCTGTTCTCGGTTGCGTGGAAAGAAATAACGGGAGTTGCTCCCGTTATTTCTTTTTGTTTATGGACTCGTTAGTGTTTAACTGGAAAAACTCCAGATAAATTTGCTCCTGCGTGTGCATGCTAGGCGAAACTCACCGAATTAACTGGAGAAATTCCCGTTATAAGCGCGATCGTCTCGAAATCGCCGAAATTAGAGGGAGTTTTTACCACTATTCGGAAGGAAGAGTTGAGGCAGCGCAAGCAGATCCCCAAAATATCAGCGCGCAGCAGGTAATCAGCACGCAGGTGGCTGCGCTTGAAGAGTGCTGCGGCTGCAATCGATATACATCGGGTAAACGACTTCCTTTTTCTGATCAAGCAGCTGATTGTTCAAGACCTCAAAATCCGCCAGCCCCTCAAAAACTTCAATAACTTTGACCGATTTTGCCGTACTTTCAATTTCATTTTGATTGGGATAGGAGAACTTCATCGCTTTGTTCTTCATCAGCACATCTATAAACATGCACAACATGATACCTAAAACGAACACACCCATGATAATGAATTCCAAATCTCGCATTATGGTTGTCCTCCTATGAATCATTTTTCATAGATTAACGTACTATGGCTGAAATGTCGCTCGAATGGCGGTGTCGTATTCTAGCTTATTTTGAATCCCTCGAACCGCGCACACTTCTGCGTGAAACAAATAGGGCTGCCCTCCAAAGGTCTACAAATTCAGACCTTGAGGGACAGCCCCGTCTATTTATTTTGCAGCTTGAGCGCCAGGACTTTCGCCACCATTTACAGCAGAAACCTCCGCGGCTGGATCCAGTTTGGTTTCTTCACGAAGCAGATAGCCGAAAAATAGGATGTAGTAGGACACGATGATGAAAAATACGCCAGCTGTTACCGGATCTTTTGTAAATTGTGTCAGATCAGCGGGATTCATGCTGGTTGGGTTCGGGGAAAGTGCGATGAAAGCCACTCGGTAGATAATGCGGCTAAGAAATAGCACGAGGACAGCAATTTCAATCCATAGATGCGTGCGGTAGTACCAACCGTCAGCCCGATGCTCGAATCGGGTGTGTCGAATCGCGGTGAGCCCTAATCCCGCGCCGGCAGCAAGGCCAATTAAATATCCGATGAAATGGATTGGATGGACGAAGCCTAGCAGGAAAATGGCGATTCCCAGAATACTGAAGAGCGTGAGACGGAATTTGAGCCGGCCCTTAGCAAGCTTTTGAAAGCCAATGGTGCGTTTGGTTCGGCGATAAATAAAAAAACAAATGAAAACGATAGGGAAGGCGTAATGCATCCAATCTTGCATGGGTGTTCCTCCAATCAGTTTGTAACATTTACTTATTGTAGCAAATTTAGGCAGCTTGTCATGAGAAATCTTATTCCGTTTACAAAAAACTGTCATACACTTAATAGTAGTGATATAAACTTACTATTACACACAAAATGTGCCGCAAGGAGTTGACATGCATATGGCTCTAATCACTCACGTTAATGTATGTAATGCAGACGATGAAATTTACTGCTGTCTTAGGAATAAAATCGTTAAGCTAGATGCCAATCAGCAGAAACATTTCTGTCAGGGTTGTAAAATGTTTGCTGGAAATGCAGACGACTTTGGGCGTGGGGTATCCTGTGTCTGGGAAGATCTGCGCATCGTCAGCAATCCGCATATCGCCAAAGATCCGCTTGAGGAATTCGCCAATAACCAAATCAAAGAAGTGCCGACTGAGGGGCCGGCCCTATTTCTATATACAACAGAATGGTAAAACATATCCTATTTGATTTTGATGGGACACTTGTCGACTCCAGAGCTTTGCTTGTTAAGTTGTACAATGAAATAGCGGGGCAGCATCAATTTCGCAAGATTCGCGAACAGGATCTTGCGCTTCTCAGAACGCTTTCGATTGCGGAGCGGGTCGATCGGTTAGGCGTGCCGGCCCTACAGATTCCTAAGTTTATCATCGCTGGAAGACAGCTGTACCAAGAGAATATACGCACTCTCCATGTGGTGCCGGGCATGAAAGAAATCATAGCCAGGTTATCCTCGCATGGACTGAGAAGCTCCATTCTCTCCTCCAATTCGGAGGCGAATATTCGCTTGTTTTTAAAAAATAACAAGATGGAAGGCTCCTTCAAGGAAGTAATCTCGGCGAAGCTTCTTTTCGGTAAGCACCATGCCATACGCAAAGTCATGAAGCAGTGGGGCACAACCCCTTCGCGAATGATTTATGTCGGAGATGAACTAAGAGATATCGAGGCCTGCAAGAAATTAGGCGTGCCAATCGTCGCCGTCACATGGGGGTATGATGCCCCGCGGCTGCTTCTTAGAGGCCAACCTGATTATTTAGTAGACACCCCAGGGGAACTGCTGAAAACTCTCCTGACATTAACTTAATGGAGAGAATGAAGAATAGCCGCATAACGCTCCGCGTGTAGCTGCCTAGGCATAACAGAGGCGGCTATTTGCGTTGCCAACTGAGAGGCGAGGGTCAGCAGGGAACCCGTAAGATTCGCAGTACGGGCCATTCATCATGTAATATGGTGTAGAGGCTGTATTTTCGACTAGGGGGAGTGTTATGTTATTTTATATCGTCTTTTTTGTGGTTACGGCCATTGATCAAATTTCAAAGGTTTGGATTCGTTCGATCTTGAAGGTGGGAGAATCCATGCCATTCTATAAGGACATTATTACGTTTACGCATTATCAAAATACGGGAGCAGCAGGCAGTTCGCTGCAGGGTTGGGCGCGTTATCTCGGCATTTTTGCTGTCATTATTGTCATAGCAATCTTGTATTACAGGCAGAAAGGACGTCTCCAAGGCGTTCTATTGCAGTGTGGAGCAGCATTGTTTGCGGGCGGAGCGATAGGCAATGCCATCGAACGATTGTTATTCGGGAAAGTGACGGATTTCATCGTTTTCCGTTCGGGGAACGGCATCATGAATCTGGCGGACTTGGCCATTAATTTGGGCGTCGTATGTTTTGTGTTGGATATGTTTTTCTCACTACGGCGAAGAGGTTTCCGAAAAGAAAAAAATGTTTCTTAGATTAGGTCTAATATACTATAATATATAGATCAAAAGATAATATATAGATCAAAAGAACTATTTGTGGTATCCTATTCTACGACAGTATGGATTGTGTTGATGTTAGACTGGGAGATGGTCGTATGAGTCTGGAGAGACAAGCTTTGATCGATGATTTTTTTGTCATGATCCGTAAATTGAATAAAACAGGTGCTGATATTATATATGTGAGGGATTTCTTCTGGAAATCTTCTGGAATGCGCAGTTTTATTCCTCCGACGGTTGAATTTATGACGGTGCTCAAAACGTATAACGCTGTTTTATTTCATGAATTCCGCAAATCACTTGTCCCTAATACGAGTATGCATATATTAGCGAATGTTCACATGGAAGCAGGAGAGGCACTAATTAGTCTAGGTATTACAAGCTTAGAGCAGCTGCAGTTGGCGGTTAAAGGCAAAGTAACGGAAAAGCCATCGGATACATAAAAAACCAAGCAAGGACGAAAGTCTCCGCTTGGTTTTTTTGTGCATGTTTAATGCTAGTCTTCTTTATTCTGCTGAAGTGCAGCAAGCAGCTTGTCAGCGAGCGAGTTCCCGATCCCCGATTGATCGGAATATTTCTCGATAAGTTGACGATTGACTTTGGCTGAGGCACGGCGGCCGCCGCCGGAGGCTTCACTATCAATCTTCTCCACCACGTTGCAGGGACGGCATTGGAAATACTTGCCGGATTTTCCTGTGTGGATCTCCATTTTTTTATGACATTGAGGACAACGATGATTCGTCAACTGGCCGTCTGCTTCGCGCTTGTAAGAGCATTCCCGGCTGGAGCATACGAGATAACGACCGCGTTTCCCTTTAACTTCCTGAAGAAATTCCCCACAGTCCGGGCATTTGCTGCCCGTTAAGTTATGCGGTTTATACGCCGCGTCGCTTTTCTTTACCTCATTAACTAATTCCACGGCTTTCGTCCGAATACCGCTCAAAAATTGCTCCATGCTTCCTTTGCCCTTGGCAATGCGTTCGAGCTCGTGCTCCCAGCGCGCCGTCAGTTCAGGAGAACGCAGTTCTTCCGAAGCGAGCTCAATGAGCTGCTTGCCTTTGCCTGTCGGAATGAGCTGGGAGCCTTGACGCTCGATGGTGTCGGAAGACACCAGCTTCTCAATAATATCCGCGCGAGTTGCCGGTGTGCCGAGTCCCCATTTCTCCATCTGCGATAGCAATGAAGCTTCATTATACCTGCCAGGAGGTTTGGTATGGCGATTCAGTTGATGAGCCTGTTTAACAGTGACGGCATCCTTCTCTTTGGCTTGCGGGAGCAGCTGAGACATATCGTCATCTGTGTCTGTTTCTTCCCGGTCCGGATCAGTGAAATCGTTCGCGCCGTAAACTTCTTTCCAACCGGCTTGCTTGACTACTTTACCTGAGGCATGAAGCTTCTCACCGGCGATTTCGACGGTCAGCTTCGTTTCATCGTAGCGGCAAGGGGCGTAGAATAAGGCTATGAATCTGCGTACAATCAGATCGTAGAGCCGGCGCTCGTCTGCGCTCAGGGTTGCAAGCGAGACGGCTTCGCCGGTCGGTATAATCGCATGATGGTCGGATACCTTGCTATCGTCGATGATGCGCTTTGTGATCGTTAGCGGCTTACGCAGTAAGGAAGCAGCAAGCGGTGCATAGGGACCAATCGCTGCGCCCTTGAGTCTGCCTGCCAAAGTTGGCGCCATATCCGAAGTCAGATAACGTGAATCCGTCCGAGGGTAGGTAACGATTTTGTATTGTTCATACAATCTTTGCAGTACATTCGATGTCTGTTTGGCCGAAAAGCCGAACTTGCGGTTGGCATCGCGCTGAAGCTCGGTCAAATCATAAGCGAGCGGATGAGGGATTTGCTTTTCGGTTTGTTGAACCTGAGCGATGCGGCCGCTTTGGCCCTGCAGCTTCGCCTTCAACGCATCCGCGCGCTCCTTATCGAAAATGCGCGAGTCGCCTGTTTTGGGGTCCCGCCATGCCGCGCGGAAAGAGCCCAAATCGGCTTCGATCAACCAATAGTCGACGGACCGGAAATCCCGGATTTCCGTCTCGCGGTTGATCATCATCGCTAGCGTGGGCGTCTGCACACGCCCAGCGGACAAGGACGCGCCGAACTTGCTGGTCAGCGCGCGCGTCACATTCAGGCCGATCAGCCAATCGGCCTCGGAACGGCAGACGGCTGCTTGATACAGCCGGTTATAGTCTGTGCCAGGCTTCAGCTGCGCGAAGCCTTCGCGAATCGCCTGATCCGTCTGCGACGAGATCCAAAGCCGTTTGAACGGCTTCTTCCAGCGGATCAGCTCCATAATCCAACGGGCGACGAGTTCTCCTTCGCGCCCGGCGTCTGTTGCTATCACCAGCTCGGCGAGATCGCCGCGCCGGCTTAGCTGTTCGATGCCCCGAAACTGATGCGACGTTTCTTTCATGATCTTGAGCTTCATGCGCTCGGGGAGGATAGGCAGATCCTCCAAGTTCCAGGTTTTGTACTTGGGATCGTAATCGTCAGGCTCGGCGAGGGTCACAAGGTGGCCCAGTGCCCAGGTGACGACATATTTGGGGCCTTCATAATGGTGTTTTTGCTTCTGATTGCAGCCGAGGACGCGGGCAATTTCTTTGGCGACGCTCGGTTTTTCTGTGAGCACAAGAGTTTTCATAGGAATAATGACCTCATTTCGTATTACAAATTAGCATAAGCGAAAGAAGTTTTCTTTTCAAATGTTCCACCTGGAGTTGGCGGCCAAGGCAAAATATCGGAACCTGCAGAAGAGTAGAAAACCAAGCAAAGACGAAAGTCTCTGCTTGGTTTCAGTGGTGTCGGGAAATGTTGAAGAGATGATGATGTTCCCGTTAGAATCTACCGTAAAGTTTGTGAAGTTTCCTAACTGCAGTTGTTGGGGGACTTTCTTTTCATTTGGATCGACGGCCTCTTTGGGAAATACAAGGAATTCATCACCTTTGGGGTCAAGCACCATCTTAACATATGATTCAGAAATGGGATCAAAGCAGTGGCACCATGGTTGTGTTGTTCAATAAAATAGGTGCAGTTTGCAGCCTTAGAAAATAATGCTCATCATTAATGGTGTTATTTCTTGGAGGAAAAATGTCGAATAAACATTTATTCTGCCTGTTTTTGTCTTAAGTTCAATGTATAATAAACTTGTGAGATAAGAAAGGAGCTGAGACCAGAATGGGACGCAAATTTGCTTATTTCTCCAGTCAATCGATGAAAATGAGGTTTCAAATGTGGATTGGCGTCGCAATTCTGGCTTTAGCATTTTCCATTATTGTCCCCTTTTATTGGATAGAAAAAAAGAATCGGATAGATGAAGCGGAAAATCAGCTTAAACAGATGATCACACTGCAAAGCTTATATGTTGAAAAATGGAATCAGGAAAAACTGGATGCAGTCGAGCGATTTGCCCTTTCGGATTATGCCAAATTTCATCGGATGGGAGAATTAAAAAGGGAATTCCATAACTATACACGCCTCAACTCGGAGTTTGATACCCTGAATTTCGTCGAGCCCAACGGGATCATCTACACGAGCAATGACACAGCTATCTACGTAGGAGACCGTCCGTTTTTTAAGTATGCGATAGAAAATAGAAGTTTTATTTCGGGGGTCGACATCTCGCGAGAGACAGGTAAACCGATCATTACCTTTTCAGCCCCGGTGCTTGGCGAACTGAATGATTTTAAAGGTGTAGTGATGGGTGTTGTGACACTGGATATGCTGAATAAGCTGATGAAGCAGCTGCGTTTTGGCGAAACAGGAGAGGTCTATGTCTTAGATACGGAAGGCCAAATCGTGACAGCCTCAGGTAACTCGAGTATGGATGAGTCGAACTTCAATGTCTCCATGGCATCCGAAATGATTGAAAGAGCGAGAAGTGGCAAAGTGTCAAGCGAGGTCTATACCGGGTTTCATGGTGAAAAAGTCTTTGGTCAATACCAGTGGTCGACGGGGAAGAATTGGATTGTCGTGGGTGAAATCACGCAAAAAGAGGTTTTTCAGAAATTAAATCAGCTGAGCATGACAATTATTGTTATTTCCCTCATTGCTTTAATTCTCAGCATCCTTGCAGCTATCACCATTGCTTCCCGCATCGAGCGACCTATTCGCTATTTGCTCCGAGCCACCCAACATATTCATAAGGGAACCTATCATTACCAGATTGATGCAGACGAAATCAAAAATGCTCCGATTGAGCTCAGATTGTTGGTTAACACATTTAATCTGATGTCTGAGAAGCTTAATACGACGATTTCGCTGCTTGAGCAATCTGCTTTGGTCGATCAATTGACCGATATTCCTAATCGGAGATATGTCATGTCGGAAGGAAATGAGGAATTGAAGGCATGCATTGCAGCGGGCTATACGTGCTCGGTCATGATGATGGATATCGATCATTTCAAAAAAGTGAACGATACCTACGGACATTTGGTAGGCGACCGTGTTCTTCAACAGGTAGCTTCTTTGTTGAAACAGCTGGAAAGCAGCTATATCATCGTGGCGCGTTATGGCGGGGAGGAATTTATTCTTCTATGCCTCCGCAAAAATGCGCATGATAGTGCTCTTTTAGCCGAGCAAATCCGGCAATGTATTGAAATGAAGCCATACTCCGATGAGCAGGTGACGGTACAGTTAACTGCGAGCATCGGCGTAGCTGAATTCTCGCCCAAACTGGAATTTGGCACGATGGTACTTGAAGATATGATTTCCAGGGCAGATCATGCGCTTTATCGCGCGAAATCGGCAGGACGAAATCGCGTAGAGCTAGATCGATGAGAAATCATGGGTCTGGCTTTTTTTTGCGTGGTGGTGGTGTTGGAGAATGAGTTGGGATATCGTTTAATTAACGCCGATTACTCCATCTATTTCCAGTAATTGATGCACTTTTGACCAATTAACTGGATTAAATACCGTTACTTTTGCCAAAATGGACATAATTCGGGTAACTGTCTGCGATTTAGATGGAGGTTCTCCAGCTATTATGGTTTCCTGCCACCAAGCGGGGCGATTAACGGTAGCTTTTCCATCTAATAGGCTGAGGCGGCTCACTGGCTGCTTGAGTGTGGAACCTGACTGTGAACCAAACTGTGAACCAAATCGTGGATTAACCTTTTGGACCACCTGTCGCCAAGGTGATCGGAGATAAGCTTCTTTTTCATACAATTTAGTAGTCAGAATATTGAAGGATTAGTGTATAATAGTCAGGGAGTTAAAGAATTACCAACATTTGGGGGGTTATCCATGCAAAATGCAAGCGTAAGACCAATGGGAATTGGAAGGTTGTTAGACCGCAGCTTCCAATTATATCGCAAACACTTCGTCGTATTAACATTCATCATGCTAATTTTATACGGTCCTTTTTATCTGCTGCAGCACCTGCTCACTTTTCAAGAAACGGCGACAACATCGGGTTCTTTTATTGAGCAAATTCGAAATGGCGGTTCGCTGCAGGAAATGTTTGGACCGAACTCTTCGTTCCTACAAAGTGATCCTGCTTCACATGGTGAAGGATATCTGACGAAAATACTCATTCTGGTGCTGGTGCTAATACCAATTATGATTTTAGGTCTAATGCCAGCTTCGATCGCATCCATTGTTCATCTTGTGAAAGCTAGTTTTTATGGAGAAGAGACACCAGGATTAGGGCAATTATTAAAAAAATCATTTTCTCGCTTTTGGCCATTGGCAGGCAGTACGTTCTTATTCGGACTCATCATGGTTGGTTTTTATGTGGGAATAGCCATCATTGTAACTATCTTTGCTATCATTTTTGCAGTTGGCGGAAGCTTCTCAAGTACAGTAGGCGGGTTTGGTGGCGGTGCGCTAGCATTTACCATTGTGTTTTTTGTCATTCTTGGGCTGGGCGTCCTGTTCACTTTTGCTTATTTTATGATTCGCTGGAGTTACTATTTACCTTATGTTGCTTTGGGTGAAGAATCGATTGGCATTGGACGGAGCTGGGGCTTATCACGTAAAAGCTTTTGGCGTTTATTTGGCATGTATATCGTACTCTCGCTTATTTTATACTTGTTTCTGGCTGTTGTTCAGCTTGTTATTGCCGCTGTTTTCGGATTAGGACTAGGGGCGCAGCTGCTGCAAAGCTTGATTTCTATTCTGGTTATGTCGCTATGGTACCTGCCGTACGTGGTTAGTTTCTTCGACCTGAAGGTAAGGAATGAAGGATGGGGCCTGCAGTCTTTGATCGATAGTACGATTCCTGATGCTTCAGCAGAATACTTATCTATTGGTCTGGATAAAAAGAATGAGTTATAGTTTCGTAATTTCTTTACAGGACGACAAAGAGCAATTGCTGCAAATATTGAAACAAGATGAATACACAGCCTATGAAGCCAAAAAGAACGGCTCACTGTGGTCATGGCTGGAGCCAGTTTTTCGAAAAATACGGAGCTGGCTGCCACATTTTGAGGTATCTGAGTCGGTAACGGACTGGTTAACTGTAGGAGTAGCTATTCTGTTGTTGGGTATTGCTGCTTTGGCGATTTATTGGTTCCTGAAACAAATCATATGGCAAAAGCGGGTCCGTTCGGAAACGTTTTTGCCGCAAGGCGAAGTAAGCCGGTCATACCGCTATTATTGGCAGCAAGCGTCAGAGCTTAGAGGAATAGGCGATTGGAGAGAGGGAGTGCGCTCCGTCTTTCTGTCGCTTCTGTTTTATATGGAAGATGCACGCCTGATTCGTGTGGAAAAATGGAAAACAAATTGGGAATATGTTGAGGATCTGAGGGGCACGGCTTCATCGCTAGTTCCTTTGTTCCAGGAGAGCTCGCTGCTTTTTGAACGAATCTGGTACGGAAAAGAAGCCGTAACTGAGCAGCAGTTCACATGGTTGTATGAACAGGTAGCCAGGGTTATCGCCAAGAAGGAGGAAACCGCGGATGACGAAAGGGCTTAATAAGCTTCATGTGGGACTAGCCCTTAGCATCGTGCTGTTTCTTGCACTAGGGTACTGGCTCGTGAAGCCTAAGCTGCCGGATTTGCCTCCGAATCTATCCTTTTCTGCAGATGTAGATGGTACCAAAGCTTGGAAAGAGCTGCTTGGCACGAAGCAGTCTGCCGTGAAGGAGTGGCGGTTGGATTGGAAGCATTTGCCTAGCGGCACATCGATGCTGTTGGTCGCCGTACAGCCGTCCGCTGTGACAAAGTCCGATCGGGAGCATCTGTTGAAATGGGTCCAGGCGGGCAATGATGCGATTATTTTCGATCGCGATCCTCAAGGTTGGGCGTCTTGGGGGACGGTTCGAGTGGATGGCGGTGTTAAGGATTTACAGGATAGCCGGGATACACGGGGTACACAGGATAAACAGGATAAACAGGATACACAGGATACACAGAACAAACAGGATAAGCCCGGCTCAACGATTCGCGTTTCGCCGGGCTATGCGTCAGCGGAGGGGGCGCTGACAGGCAAAGTCGAGACCTCTTATCGGATTCAGCCTGGAGGCAGTAGGCTGGCGCTGTTCGAAGATGATCGCGGCGTGCTCGCCAGCCGCGTACAGGAAGGGGCGGGCAGCCTTACAATGGTGCTGACCCCGGCTTGGTTGCAGAATGGGACCATTGATGAAGCGTCCCATTTCGAATTAATCTGGCCGCTGTTCGCGAAGTCCTGGGATGCCGTGTGGGTCGATGAGACCCATCACGGCTACGGAACGAAGCCTGGACTGCTGGCCGTGTATCCCGCGTGGCTCGTGCTGGCAAGCGCGCAGCTTGGTCTTGCGCTGCTGCTGTGGCTCTGGCTGCGCGGCAAGCGCTTCGGTCCCGTCCACACGCCGCGGGCGTGGACGGTCCGTCGCGGCGACGAAGGCGTGCACGCCGTCGCCGCTTGGTACGAGCGCCTCGGCTACAGGCGCGAGGCGCTGGCGCAGCAGCAGCTGTTCCTGCGGCAGCTGCTGCAATCGCGCTGGGGGCTTAGCCCCAGCGCTAGTGCTTTGCAGGCCGCGGAAGCTGCGCGCGGCCGTATGTCTGAGGCGCAGGCAGCGCAGCTGGTGCGCCTGCTGGCGGAGCCGCCGGCAGAGAGCGTCGGCGTGAGCACGACAGCGTTCTTGCAGCGAACGCGGGAGATGGGCGAAATGATCGCCTACTTGGAGAAGGAGTGAGTGCAATGAATGAACTGATACAAGCCATGGAGCAGCGTGTGTTCGGCCAAAAGCTGAACACTAGACTGCTTGCAACCGCCTTATTAGCAGGAGGGCATGTCCTCCTTGAGGGCGTGCCGGGTCTCGGGAAAACGAAGATGGCGCGAACCCTCGCGGAATTATCTGGCGGGGAATACCGCCGTATTCAATTTACGCCGGATTTAATGCCTGCAGATATTACAGGCAGTGTGATCTATCAAATGCAGGACCATTCGTTTACGACGATTCAAGGTCCGATTTTCACGAATGTACTGCTAGCCGATGAAATTAACCGATCTGGACCGAAGACGCAGGCGGCGCTGCTCGAAGCGATGGAGGAGCGGCAGGTGACGATTCAAGGGAATACGTACAAACTACCTAGTCCTTTTCTTGTCGTTGCGACCCAAAATCCCGTTGAGTATGAAGGCACTTACCCGCTGCCAGAAGCGCAGCTCGACCGGTTCATGTTTAAACTGGTGCTCGATTACCCCGGTGAAGAAGCTGAGATTGCCATTCTTCGTGGACATGTGCCCTTTCACCAGCAGCAAGAGGAGCCGCTGCAAGCTTTACTGACACCTGAGCGGGTAATTGAATGGCAGCGGAAGCTGACCGATGTCGTGGTGGAGGACTCTTTATACACTTACATAGCAACGCTTATTCGCAAAACCCGCGAGTCCAAAAAGATTCAACTGGGAGCTAGCCCTCGAGCGGGAATCGCTGTGCTGATGGCGAGTAAAGCCTGGGCTCTATTGGATGGCCGGACCTATGTCACGCCAGATGATATTAAGCTTGTCGCGCGGCCTGCGTTGCGGCACAGACTGCTGCTGACTCCGCAAGCGGAATTGGAGGGCGGAACGAGTGACCAAATCATTCAAGAAACGCTCGGCTCTATTCCGGTTCCTAGATAAAGCCTTCTTCCAAGATTTCATTTTGCCCACACGAAGGTTCATTGGTTTGGTGCTTATTGGCGCAGCCGGCATGCTGATCGCAGCGCTTTTTGATGCGGTTCTGCCAGTTTTTTGGAGCTTCAATGCGTTGTTAGTTGTACTCAGCGTGATTGATCTCCTTTTGCTTCCCAAACGAAGCAGCTGGAAGATACGTAGAACGCTCCCTGAACAAGCAGATGTGAGGAGCACGTTTGAGGTGAGTATAGAGCTTGAGAGTTTGGGCTTGGGCTTGGAGCGATCTGCCGTGCACGTTGAGCTTATGGATCATGTACCCTACACCTTTCAACTGGAAAGCAGCCAATTAAGCGGCATTTTTCAAGGGAAATCAGCTGCTTTCCGCTATACAGCGTCGGCTATTGAAAGAGGGCAGTACGCTTTTGAAAACGTGTATCTGCGCTATTCCGGAGGCATGGGGCTTTGGAAGAAGCAGGTGCTTCTCAGTTCACAAAACACCATTGAGATTTATCCGGATTTGTCACAGGTGCGGGGTGTGCTTAACGCTGTCCAGGACGTTTTAATTTTGGAAGGCCATCGTGTGTTTAAAAAGCAGCGCAGCGGCTCTGAATTCCACTATATTCGGGACTACGTGCAGGGGGATGACATCCGGCTTATCAACTGGAAAGCGTCGGCGCGTACGACGAAGATGATGACGAACCTTTTTCAACCGGAAAAAGGGAAGATGGTTACCATTGTGCTAGACTGCGGAAGGCAAATGGGAATTGAGCTGGAAGGGCAAGTGAAGCTGGATCGGACCTTAGAAGCTGCGTTGACCTTAGCTGCTGTAGCGCTCAAGCAAGGGGATCAAGTAGCCTTAATCGCTTACTCCAACAAGGTCAAAGTGTATGTGCCGGCAGGAAAAGGGCTTCCTCATCTGCAAGTCTTAACGAGGGCTGTGTATGATTTGAGCACGGATTTTGTTGAATCTAGCACACAGATTGCCTTCGCGCATGTGCTGCGTTTTCTGAAAAAGCGCTCGCTTGTCGTCCTGTTTTCCGATATGGAGAGTTACTTATACAATCAAGAAATGCTGCCGTATGTGCAGCGGCTCCGCAGAAGCCATCAGGTCCTGCTCTTATCGCTCCAGGACCCGCTGATTCATGAGTGGGCTCGTATTCGCGCTGAGGATAGCCGGCAGGCCTATAAGATGAGCATGGCCCACAAGTTTACGACGGATCGATACGCCTATGTAAACGAAATGGCCGGCAGAGGCATCCCTGTGATGGATGTCCCCGCCGACCAGCTTACGCTTAGCGCTGTTAATGCTTATTTGGATTTGAAAGCTCGTGATCGTTTATAGTGTTAAAGGTTGTCTGCTGTTCGCTCGTTTGCGATTGCGAATGCCATAAACGAAGTATAACGTGAGTAGCAGCAGAGTAACACCGGCGATGATGTATTTCACTTCAAGCGGCAATGTGGAGGGTGTAATGTAACCTTCAATGAGCCCAGCGATGATGAATAACGGAATTGTGCCGATCAGGAGTTGGGCGGATTCCTTGGCCGACTCCAGAAAACGCAGCTTGCGCGGATAAGGTCCTGGCACGAAGAAGCGATAGCCCATGTATAGACCAGCTCCGCCTGCTATGAAAATAGCGGTAAGCTCAATAATACCGTGCGGTAAAATGTACGCCCAGAATACATAACTTTTCCCGGATTGCATGTAAACGGCGGCTAAGGCACCTACGAGAAGGCCGTTGCTGATCATCAGGTAGATGGTCCCAATCCCAAGCGTGATCCCGCTGATAAAGGCGAGGACGGCGACTCGGATATTATTCGTCATGATAGCCGTTGAGACCAGCGGCGAATGCAGGTCGCCCCGGGGATCTGCTGTCTTGGACGGATCGATGTTTTCAGCCATGCCACCCGGCATAATCAAGGCCAGATTGAGCGGATCATGCCAAATCGACAGGAAACCGAGCAAGCCTCCAAGTAGAAAAAGGACGAAAGCAAAGCCGACGAACAGGCTTCTTGCTTGGATTAGAGAAGGAAAGTAGTGTAGGAAAAACTCCTTCATCTGGGTGCTGCTTGTATGGCTGTCTTTATACATTGTATTGTGTGCTTGTGAGACCAGATGGTTCAAGTAGACGGTAGTTTCATCAGCAGGCGAATGGGTTTGGAGCGTGGCTAAATGCGCTGAAGCCGTTTTGTAAAGCTCAGTGAACCTGTTCACGTGACTAGCCTGCAGACTGCGTTTTCTCTTGCTAAGCTGAAGCAGCAGCTGTTCCAGCTCTGTCCATTGGGATTTGTGTTCTCGGATAAAGCGCGAGATGTCCATAAAAGCCTCCTAAGCGTTTAACTAGCTATAGCGAAACCTATATGGTTAGTGCAGGATGAGGTTTGCTGTAATCTGTTCATTTTATCATAGGAAAGTATGAAATTACCATAATTATGCAACGTTAAGGAGATGTTATGAACGAGTCTCTGGATAAAGAAGTAACGGTCATTACCCCTGAGCAGGTGCAATTGCAATTTCAAACTGCCGGAATTGGCAGCAGGGCGGTAGCGCATCTGTTGGATTGCCTTATTCTATTAATTGTAAATGTCCTGTTGTTCGTGTTCGTTATTTTGGTGAGCAGGTTATATTCTGGCAGTTGGCTGCCTGACCTTGCGGATTATTTAATCGCGATTACCATCGTTTTATGGATTGTATTGAACCTGGGTTATTTCGTATGTTCCGAAACTTTTATGGGCGGTCAAACGCTGGGGAAACGAAAATTGGGGATGCGCGTCATTCAAAGTAATGGCCAATCGGCTACGCTTTTATCCATCATCATTCGCAATCTGTTTCGTTTGCTGGATATGATGCCTGCATTCTATTTTGTAGGAGCCCTCAGCATTTTCTTAAGCTCGAAGGATAAGCGGGTCGGCGATATGGTTGCTGGTACTATGGTTGTGATTGAAGCGCGTTTTGAACGTATAAAAAGGCGAAACCAGCTTGAAAAGGCGATCACTCGCAAGAACTATCCAGAGATTGTACTGCAGATAGAGGAAACTCTCAGGCAGGGGATTACGGCTAAGGATTGGCAGCTGCTGCAGGCTTGGGTTGAAAGAGTGCCTACTATGCCTGACGCGAGGTTAGCAGAGCTGGCTGCGCCGATTGCGCACTATTTTGCGAGGAAATTAGATCAAGATTCTGCGATTACTTATGATGCCTCTGCGTTCTTGGTCAAGCTCTATGAGACTCTGCGCGAGGATTGGGAAGTTTGAGGCAGGGCAGCATGGGGGTGGCGTAGCATGGTAAGACAGGCACAGCACGGAAAATGGTACATGGTTACATGGTACATAGCATCTACTCGTTGATCGGCAATCCATGCGAATTGAAGGAGGAGCATTATGGGAACGACAGCTATTGTAGCGGGCGGAACAGGACTAGTAGGCCGGGAACTGATCAGGCTGCTGCAGGAAGATTCTAGGTATGATCAAATCATTGCGCTTGTTCGCAGGGACATCCAATTCCGTCATTTTCGGGGAAACGAGAAGTTGGTCCAAGTGAAGACAGACTATAGCCGTTTAGATACGGATATAGGTCCTGTGGTTATGGCCGCTATGGCAGGTGCTCACGTGTTTTGCACATTGGGGACAACCATTAAGAAAGCTGGCTCTCAAGAGCAATTTCGCAAGGTAGACTTCGAGTACCCGATGAAACTGGGTGAAATCGCTGGCAAGGGGAAGGCAGATGTCTTTGCTATCGTGACCGCGATGGGAGCGAATAGTGCTTCCTCTATATTTTATAATCGGGTAAAAGGTGATGTTGAGCAGGGGCTGCGGGCGCTGAACCTTCGCTCACTCTATATGCTTCGTCCTTCTCTGATCCTGGGGGATCGGGATGAGGTCCGGGTTGGAGAGCAGTTGGGCGGCCTAGTTTCACGGGCGATTGCTCCGCTTATGATTGGGGGGCTTCGGATGTATCGTCCCATTCAAGCGAGCAAAATTGCTGCTGGATTAATAGCTTGCGCCCAAATAGGTGAGGAAGGCGCTCATGTGATATTGTCCGAGCGGATTGCTGAGCTGGCTGACAAGTAGAGGAATGTTTTGTTGGGAAGGTTATGCGGGGATTCCGGTTGAGGTTTCGGCTGGAGTTGTGGCTGGGGTTCTGAACGGGACACTGAATCGGATTCCTAGCAGGGTTATGACTGGGATGATTCTGAATGGGGTTCCGAACGGGCTGCCGATGAGATTCCGACTGTGGATATCGACGAGCCATCTCCTTCCTGATATGATGAAAGATGTTACATATCAACGTGCCAAAATTGGTTTGGGGAAAGTAGGTTTTATATTATGATCGATCATATTGTGCTTGTAAAATTCGGAGAAACAACTACGCAGGAGCAGCTTCAAGAAGTCGTCGACCGCTTTAAAGCGCTTCGCCCTCATTTGACGGGGATCGTCGATATTCAAGCTGGCATTAACTTCTCAGAGAAAAATAAAGGATACCAAGTGGTTCTGTCGGTTCGTTTCGAGGATCGCGCAGCGCTTGAAGCATATGGTCCGAATCCGGAGCATCAAGCGGTTGCGGCATATATTCGCGAGGTAGGCCGTGAAGATAGTCTGATTGTTGATATCGAGATTTAAGGAACTGGAAAAACTCCCGTTAATTGTCCCCTTTGAACCGGGGATTCAGAGAATAACTGGAAATAGTACCTCTAATACAGTCAGTATTGTAATAATCCTGCACATTGTAGCTAATTAGCGGTAGAAATTCCGGTTAACGGTTGGGCATCGAGGAAGCGCTGTAAATTAACGGTATTAATTCCATCTAATATTAACGATGTTAAAAACCGCAAAAGGGGTTATCTCCATAGGTCAGGAATGACCTACGGGATAGCCCCTTTTGCTGTATGATGGCTAGCGAGAGGAACTATGATCCTCTATTCTCGGGATTACAGGTGGATGGGCATATGTAGTGGGAACTACGATCCGCTATTTGGACCGATTTTGGCCAAAAGAAGGGTATTTGTGGCAAATAAGACCCTGTAGTTCCGTTATTTGCCGATATCCGGCCAATTCGGTGGAATAACGCCCTGTAGTTCCCTAGCGCGCCAAATAGCGGTGGGGAAGTCAGTTCGTTGTTTGTAGCAACCATGTCCCCGTCCACCCAACCGCCACACGGCTCCCAGCCCCAGCACCATTCGCACCACAACTGGACTGCTCTCCCGATAGCACGCAGAAAAGGGGCGAATGCTGTTTGTTCGCGCTTGCTCCGAGTATTCGCCTGTCCCAGCACCATTCGCACCACAACTGGACTGCTCCCCCGATAGCACGCAGAAAAGGGGCGAATGCTGTTTGTTCGCGCTCGCCCCGAGCATTCGCCTGCCCTAGCATCACAACCGGACTGCTCTCCCGATAGCACACAGAAAAGGGGTGAGCCAATGTTGCCTGCTTGCCCCCCACCAACTAGCCCCCCATACCCGTCCGCTCCTTCCGGTAAACCGAAGGCGCGCTGCCGCTCCACTTGTGAAACTGCTTGGAGAAATACAGCGCATCGTTGAAACCGACAGACGAGGCTACCTGATCGATGGTCATGGATGTTTCCAAAAGCTGCTTGGCGCGTTCCATGCGGATTTTGAATAGGTACTGCATGGGAGCGAGGCCCGTGGCTTGTTTGAACATTTTGCATAAGTAGGTTCGATGATAGCCTAGTGTGCGGGCGAGCTGCTCGATGGAGACGACTTGGGTGTACTGCAGCTCCAGATAACGGACTGCCTGACTGACTTGCCGCTGGATCTCTGTTTCGGTTGCAGGCTTGGCCTTCACCTGGTGAGCGCCTGCCCGGCCGAGCTCGCGAAGCAACAGCCGAAGCCAGCCTGCGGCTTCCAGATCTTCAAGCGCCGGATACATCGACTGCTGAAAGCTGGAGCGGATTCGGCGGTAGTAGTGACGCATGGAGCGGGGGACGCTCCCAGAGATGACGGCATTTTGCGGGGAAACGCCGATCTGAGAGAGCATCATGCCCGCTGCATACCCCGTGAAAGCCACCCATGAGTAATGCCATGGGTTCTCGGCATCCGCCGTATACCGAAACAACTCCCCGGGATAGATGATGAACGTGTCGCCTGCTTTACAGTGGTAGGTTCGGTTGTGCATCTCGAAAGTACCGTTACCAGAATGCACGGTGTGGACCAGATAGTAATCGTGTACACCAGGCCCTGTATTGTGCAGGGCAATGGGCTTCCCCTCCCCGCTAAAAAGCACGGAAAGTTCGCTATTACTCTCATGCGGATTAATGTTGACGGTAAAATAGGTATGTTCCGTACTCATATAAACCTCGGACTTTTTATTTTAAGCGTACCTCAATAAACTACAAATGTCCATATTGGAGTTCGTTCAATCCATATGCTTCCAGAGCTTCCTGCGCTATAGTGAAGATATGAAAACGACAACAAATTGGAGGGTATTCACACATGTCCAAAATTACTTTTCTAGGTGCCGGAAGTACTGTTTTTGCTAAAAACGTGCTTGGAGATTGCTTGATGACTCCCGCGCTGCAAGGATTTGAAATCGCTCTCTTTGATATTGATCACGAACGTCTGCAGGATTCAGCCAACATGCTGAATAATATTAAAAAAACAAGCGGCAGCACGTCTGTCATTCATGCGTATACCGACCGCAAGGAAGCTTTGAAGGGTGCAAAATATGTCGTAAATGCCATTCAAGTAGGTGGCTATGATCCATGTACGATTACGGATTTTGAAATTCCGAAAAAGTATGGCTTGCGGCAAACGATCGCAGATACAGTTGGTATCGGCGGTATTTTCAGAAATCTGCGGACGATTCCGGTTATGCTTGATTTTGCAGCCGATATTCGCGAGGTATGCCCGGATGCTTTGTTCCTAAACTACACGAATCCAATGGCAGTATTAACAAATGTTATGAACACGTATGGCGGCGTTCGCACCGTTGGCCTATGTCACAGTGTACAGGCCTGTATTCCTGAACTGTTCAAGAGCCTTGGCATGGAAAAGGAAGGCGTCAAAGCCAAAATTGCAGGCATCAACCATATGGCTTGGCTGCTTGAAGTAACGAAGGATGGCGTCGATTTGTACCCGGAAATCAAGAGACGCGCGATCGAGAAGCAGAAGGAAAAGCATAAGGATATGGTCCGTTTTGAAATGATGCTGAAATTCGGTCATTACATTACAGAATCCTCCGAGCACAACGCAGAATATCATCCGTACTTCATCAAACGGAACTATCCGGAGCTGATTGACCGTTTCAATATTCCGCTTGACGAGTACCCGCGCCGCTGTATCAACCAGATCAGCCGCTGGAAGCAAATGCGCGAGGATCTCGTGAACGATGCGAATTTGACACATGCGCGTTCCCATGAGTATGCTTCCTACATTTTCGAAGCCATTGAGACAGATGTTCCGTTCAAAATCGGCGGCAACGTGATGAATACCGGCTTAATTACGAATTTACCGCGCGAAGCGTGCGTGGAAGTACCTTGTCTGGTTGACCGCAACGGGGTTACACCAACTTATGTGGGAGATCTGCCTCCACAGCTTGCGGCGCTCAATCGTACGAACATCAATACGCAGCTATTGACGATTGAAGCGGCGATTACACGCAAACGTGATCATATTTATCACGCAGCTATGCTTGATCCGCATACGTCAGCTGAGCTGTCGATGGACGACATCGTTGCAATGTGTGACGAGTTAATTGAAGCGCATGGCAGCTGGCTGCCTGAGTTCTCCTAAGCATATCGATAACAAAAGAAGGCCATGGCGTATGTTTGACATACCCATGACCTTCTTTTCTTGTATCAACCGCCGAATGCATCGCGAAAAGCAGTGTTTAGAACCGCCAGCTCAACCTTCCATATAGGAGCAAGTTCAGGCCCTACGTTAATGTCAAACCAGTCTGAAAGCGCTTTGCGGTTAGAGCCGTTTTCCACGATGAAGGGGAGATTGAGCATCACCTTTTTCACATACAGTTCCTCGGCCTCTTTAATTTGCTCCGGGGAGAGCCATATTTTCAACCGTTTCACGGTCCGGTATAATTCCTTGCTGCAAGCTCTCCGAATGCTGCGCGCATTGGGGAATTGCTGTTTATGTTTTTCGCCTTGTTTGTTATTGATCATGACGGCATCCACACTCCTCTATGCTATTTGTATGCATAGAGTGGGCGTAGAGCCACTCGGGACACGATGCCAAGGAGCCCAAGTTGAGCGAAGCTCAGCAATTAAATTCAGAACCTCCGTATCGCAGGGGTTTTGATTAAGCGTCATCTGCAGTCTGAGGGTATGATGATCCAGAATGTTTGTTTACATTCTTGGAAGATACACATTGAATGCCGTGCCTTTCCCTAAATCGCTCTGCACGTCAATACGCCCATGGTGGAGCTTAATAATTTTCTGCGCGATGGAAAGTCCGAGGCCGCTTCCGGAACGAGCGCGGTTTCTTGCTTTATCCGCTTTAAAGAAGCGGTCAAAGATATGCGGCAGCTCGTTTGCCGGAATTCCGATGCCAGTATCTGTGATTTCAACGAGAACATCCTTCTCCAGCAGCTGAATTCCGATTTGCAGCGTATCGCCGGGGCGAGAAAACTTGATGCTGTTGTTGATGAGATTTTGCCACACTTGATGAAGCAGCTGGGCATCCGCGGAAATCGTCACTTCCGGCAGATCAAGTTCGATCGCAATCTCCTTCTCGGTCCACTGCCACTCGGCGACGATCAGGATCTGACGGATCTGCTCGTCTAGCCGATACACGCTTCGCTTGATGACGTGGCTTTCTTTGTCTAGCGAGGCTAGCGTCAGTAGCTGCTTACTAAGGGAGGACAAGCGCTTGCTTTCCTCTACAATGACGTGCAGATACGCTTCCTTCTCTTCCTCTGACGCGTCTTTGTCCAGAATCGATTGTGCAAATCCTTGAATGGACGTCAGGGGTGATTGAATCTCGTGGGAAACGTTGCCGACGAACTCTTGCCGCATGTCATCCAATTGCTTGAGCGATTGCGCCATGTAGGTAAAGTCTCTGGCCAGCTCCCCGATCTCATCCTGGCGGGATACATCCATGGCCATATCGAAATTGCCCCCAACGATCCGTTTCGTAGCTTCCCGCAGTTTTTTGACCGGTTTCACAATGTACTGTGAGAAAATGACGATAAGGAGGATGCTGAATAGAAAGGTGAGTCCCAGCAAGAAGGCCATGAGGACGCGAACGCCGCCAATCTGCTGCTCCAAATTAGGCCGCACGAATAAGGCGTAAGGCTTCCCCTGAACCTGAATAGGGACCCCGATGCTGTTTCGTAAACTATTTTCAAAAAAGCCGGTCACCATAAGGAAATGTCGCTCTACGAGAATCCCTCGATACGTTTCGCCAGCTAACACTTGGCGGATTTGGCCGGGATCGAGCTGAGTATGCCGGAAAGGAGTCCCATAGAATGTGCCTTCCAACTGATCATTAACGGCATAAAGCTGAAAGCCCATCCCTGCGATATGCGTGAAATAGGTGGTTGGATCTAGCCCAGGCACTTGTTCATATAACGAGCGAATTTCGTTCGTGACACGCCAAAGTTGCTCCTCATTTTCGTCACGCAGTTTGACCGAATAATAGCTGTTGGACAGCAGGAGGGCAAGCATGCTGCTGACCATCGCGATCACGATGAAGGTCATAACGATTCGGACATATAGCGTCTTCATCCTCCGGTCACCTCAAGCTTGTAGCCCAACCCCCGAACGGTCGTAAGGATGAAATCGCCTGTCATGTCCTGAAATCGCTCCCTTAATCGCTTGATATGCACATCAACCGTCCGGCTGTCACCTTCATAGTCGGTTCCCCAGAGCATTTGAATCAGCTGTTCGCGTGTGAAAATACGTCCGGGATTGCTCGCTAATTGTGCGAGCAGCTGAAATTCCTTCAGCGGAAGCAGCAGTGTTTGTCCTCGTGAAATTACTTCATAACTTCTGCGATTAATGGTGGTTTGGCCCAGCGTAATTTTCTCGGAGGAGACTATCTGGTAACGGCGCAATAAGGCGCGAACACGAAACAACAGCTCCTTTGGCTCAAACGGCTTTACCATATAGTCATCGGTTCCTGACGCAAAGCCTCGCTCTTTATCTTCGATTTCTCCTTTGGCGGTCAAAAGAAGAACAGGAATATCATAGTGCTCGCGAATTTCAGCGCATAATGCCAGACCGTCCCGATTGGGCATCATGACATCGACAACAGCCAAATGAATTTGCTGGGCTGCCATCAACTCCGACGCTTGTTCCCCATCAGCAGCTTCGAATACCGCATAGCCTTCCCTAGAAAAAACGAAACGAAGCAATTCCCTTATGTGCGCATCATCATCTGCAACAAGGATTTGGGTTTTCAAGCTAAGCACCTACTTTACGAAAATCATTGATCTTGGCAACAGTGTAAACCAAAAGAAACCTTATTGCTACTTCTGCCTGCGAACGCCGCCACGAGCGTCAGAGGAGCAGAAGAGCCTTAAGGTTTTTGTGAAAAAAGATCGTCAATCGACGACTAGGTAACCGATCATAGGTCCATTATGGGCGATATCGGCATGTGTCATACAAATAATGCGGTATGTGCCTTCCTGATCGGCAGTGAAATGAACGATGGTTTCTTTACCTTTTTTGACTTCGCCGCTAATGTTAAGTCCTTCAATGAGAAAAGGATGGCTATCACCGTTGACGCCGTAAATGCTGAGTTTGATTCGTTCACCTTTTTGAATGAAAACGGTGCCGGGATCCCAGCGGTATGCTTCAATCGTTTTTCCATCTTTGGTGGTTGATTTGAACTCGCCTACAACCATTTGTATGGTTCTTTCGGGCATTGGTTCGGCCAGTGTGGGGACGATTTTACCGCGGTTCAAATAGAGCACGCTGGAAAGAAGCAGCAGCAGTATGACGGCTGCCAGATAGAGATGCTTGCGCTTTACAATCCTTACTTGGGACATAGGGGCACGCCTCCTGTACAAACATACTTGTACATTTTATGCAGGGGCTTGTCAGCGCATGAATATTGTTTCGTATCTCGCTGTGCTGCAAGTGGGTGAAACTGGTTGATGAGAGCCTGTCTGTGTTAGAATGGAGGGTAGAAATCGGATGGATCATAGAGGGAGAGAGGGTTCATGAATGGGTGAGTTGATTCACAATGTTTTGCTTTACTTGGAAGGGCTTGGCTATTGGGGGATTTTCCTCGGATTGATGCTGGAAGTGATTCCGAACGAGCTGCTTCTTGCCTATGCGGGCTATTTGGTATCCAAAGGTGAAATTAATTTCTATGGCGCGATTGTTTGTGCGGTTATCGGCGGGACACTAGCCCAAATCGTGCTTTATTGGATCGGACGCTATGGTGGCAGACCTTTCCTGGAGAAGTACGGCAAATACTTGCTGATCAGCAAGCATCATATCGATGTTGCTGAGGCGTGGTTCAACCGCTACGGTACGGGCATGATTTTTACAGCTAGATTCATTCCTATCGTCCGTCACGCTATATCTCTTCCGGGTGGTATGGCCAAAATGCCGCTTGGCAAATTTACGCTGTACACAGCTTTAGCACTTATTCCTTATTCCTTTCTCTATGTTTACTTAGGGATGAAGCTCAAAGATAACTGGGAAACAATTGATGAAATCGCAGGGCCGTACATAAAACCATTAATTATTGCAGCGATTGTTTTAACACTATTGTATGTGGGATATCAATTTTATTTGAAAAGAAAAGCGAAAGTTTAGCAATCTGGATTTGCGCATTCGATTCAATTTGTTACAATAATAAGGAAGAATTACGAAAATGGAGGGACTTTGATCGACGTTCAAAGATCCCTATATTAGGAGGATGAGTAGCGATGAGTACGAATCTTGCAAGTAAATTGCGCACTGGCTTAAAGCCACAGCAATTCATTGACGGCATGGAGAAGAATAAAGAGAAATTTTTGGATTACTACAACGGATTTGCATGGGACAATGAAGAGGATAAGGAATATTTCGATTCTCTAAACAACCGTGATGATCTGCGCTGTGTCATTATTGCTGCGGATTGGTGCGGCGATGTTGTTCGCAATATACCTGTCGTATTCAAAGCGCTGGAAAACAGCGGTGTGCCTGTGGAAGTGTTGATTATTGAGCAAAACTACGACGTAATCGATCAGTTCCTGACTAATGGCGGCCGTTCGATTCCAATTGTTGTGTTTACAGATACTGGCGGCTTTGTACTTGGACACTGGGGCCCGCGTCCGAAAAACGTTCAAGCGGTCATGACGCAGTTCAAACAAGAAAATCCAGATCGCGAAGCGCCAGATTATAACGAAAAAATTCAAGTAGCCAGAGCCGAAATGGGCCGTCAATATGGTGAAGGTAACGGATACCATGCTGTTATCGTGAAGGAACTTCGTGACTTAATCGAGTCGTTCTAAGTGAATGTTAAGGTGAGGGCATATGATTAACATAGAAACATTTGTTTTAGGACCGGTTAGCACCAATGCGTATTTACTATCAGATCCGGAGACGAAAAAGGGGATTATTATCGATCCTGGGATGAACCCGAAGTCGCTGATCAAAAAGATTGCTGACCTAGAAATTGAAGCGATTCTTCTGACGCATGCGCATTTCGATCATATTGGCGGTGTTGATGAAATTCGTAAACTCAAAAAGTGTCCCGTTTACATACACGATCTGGAAGCCGATTGGCTGACGAATCCGAAGAAGAACGGGTCAACTCGCTGGCCTGAGCTAGGTGTTCTTATTGAGACCGAGCCGGCAGAGTACGCGCTGGACGAAGGGCAAACTTTGGAGTTTCTGGGTATCCAGCTCAAGGTTTTCCATACGCCCGGTCATTCCCCGGGAAGCGTGAGCTTCCTCTATGACAAACACTTATTCGGCGGGGATGTCCTGTTTAAACTGTCAGTCGGCCGGACGGATCTGCCTGGCGGGGATAATAATGAGCTGCTGGACTCCATTCAGGATAAGCTCTTCCTTCTCGAAGACGATACAATCGTCTATCCGGGGCATGGCGGTAAAACAACGATTGGCTTTGAAAAAGATAATAATCCATATGTGTAGAAGAAACAGCGAGTCGGGATTGCTTTCCTGACCGCTGTTTTTTTGTTGTCTCCGCCTGCTGGTTGCCGGGGACTCTCGCCTGGTACAAGCGGGCTAATACAGGAGGCTCGTTCGCCCATGATAGGTAACCATTTTTGGGTGATCTGGGTGTTTACCGTGTTCGTGATAGGTGCTCCCCCATAGACTGATGTTGTAAGCTATTCACCCAACCCTAACGATAACAGCCTAATGTTAAAAGCTTCAATATTCTAAGGAGGTGCTCCATCCATGGAGTTCGTAAAACCAACGTATCCAATTGCACCGATGCCAGCTCCAATGCCTATGCCAGCCCCAATGCCGATGCCGATGCCGATGCCAATGCCAGTCGCACCGCCACCGGCACCTATTATGCACAAACCAGTTCACAATGACATTCACCTGCACGCTTCGTACCAACAAACTTCGTTCGTATTCCCTAAACCAGTTGCCGTAGCGCCAGTAGCCAAAGTTTGCTCATACCCAAATAACAACGTAGGCAGCATTCTTGTTCTGTTCATTTTGCTTGTCATTATCACTCGTTGTATTTGTAAATACTAATTATGAGCAGTTCACTCGACCCACGGCAGGAGACACCTGTGTGGGTTATTTTTTATCATCATGCGGTACTAGCCTTGCTCTCGGAAGGTTATTCAACTGTGAACCGCAAAGTAGTATCATTTTTTCACAACATAGAGTCACATTTGATCTCCTCATCTTGTTAAGCTTAGAGGGTCAACAGGAAACAATGCAGCGATAATACCTAAATGATAGGGGACTATATACGATGCAAAAAAGCGATGGCATGAACTACGCACCAGTAGGTACATTTAACTCTGTTTGTAAGCCAGGCGAGTTTATTTTTGCAGCAGCAGCGTTGGATCACGGTCATATTTATGGGATGTGCAACGGGCTTCGCGAAGCGGGCGGCGAGTTGAAATGGGTGTATGATCCGGATCCTGCGAAGGTAGATCGCTTTGTGAGTAAATTCCCTGGCGTTCGCGTGGCTAGCTCCTTGGAGGAGATCCTTCAGGACAGCGAAGTCAAGCTGGTTGCCTCAGCAGCGATCCCTAGCGATCGTGGACCGCTTGGTCTGAAGGTGATGGACAGCGGCAAAGATTATTTTACAGACAAAGCGCCGTTCACTACGCTAGAACAGTTGGAAGCGGCACGCGCGAAGGTTGCTGAGACGAATCAGAAGTATGCCGTTTACTACAGCGAACGCCTTCATTCAGAAAGCTCCAACTTTGCGGAGCAGCTTATTAAGCAGGGCGCGATCGGACGCGTGCTGCAGGTAATTGGCCTTGGTCCGCACCGGGTTAATCTGTCGAGCAGACCGGACTGGTTCTTTGAGAAAGAGAAGTTTGGCGGCATTTTGTGTGACATCGGAAGTCATCAGATTGAGCAATTCCTCCAGTTCACAGGCGCGAAGGATGCTAAGGTCGTACATAGTAAAGTAGCGAACTATCACTATCCGCAGTATCCGACATTTGAGGATTTCGGCGACGCGACATTGGTTGGAGATAATGGGGCCACAGGCTATTTCCGAGTGGACTGGTTTACGCCGGATGGCTTAAGCACGTGGGGCGATGGCCGGATGACGATCCTCGGTACGGAAGGTTATATTGAACTTCGCAAATATGTGGATATCGCCAGAGAGCAGACAAGCAATCATGTGTATCTTGTGAATGGGGATGGTGAGCAGCATTTTGCTGTGAGTGGCGAGGTTGGCTACCCTTACTTCGGACAGCTGATCCTGGATTGTTTGCACCGTACAGAGCATGCGATGACGCAGGAGCATGCTTTCAAAGCAGCGGAGCTATGCTTGATTGCGCAGCGGGATGCGATGAGAATTGCACCGGAAGGCAACTGAATAATAGCTGCTGTCACGCAGCATAGATGAATGAGCTGACCTCTGCGGAGGTCGGCTTTTTTCATGAAGGTGGCATTGTCGCTCCGCTGTAGACTATTTTATAATAGGAGAAAGGACAAGGGGGGATGAACGTGGCGGGGGACATGCAACTAGATGAGCAACTCCATTTATGGTACCAGGCTGCAGTAAAAATCCTGGATGTTCGGCATGTGAAAATGACATCCGGCGAAGCTCTGCGCGCCTACCGACTTCCATCGAACGCCTTTATCTTCGCCTTGCAAGGCGGTGCGAGCATTGCGCTCGATGATCGTGACTATGCTGTTCATAAATTTCATCTCCTGCACGGCGGGAAAGGAACCTACTTGGATATCAAGCTCACGGAGGATATTTTCGAGTATTACCTCGTCCTGTATAAGGCTAGCCTTCCGATTCCTACGATGAGAGATAAGCTTAAATATATAGATAAAAGCAATCCATTTTATATGCAGTACAGTTTCTCGCCGAAGCTGCCAATGCTGCTTTATCAGAATCTGGAGCAGCTCGAGCGGGAGTGGAACGACGCCGGTAGATTATCGAAATTGCATGCCAAAACATTGCTGTACAATTTCATCTACGAGCTGATGTGCCAGCTTCATGACCAAAACGTGCCGATGATCCAAGCGGAGCCGGTGACGCAGGCAATTCGCTTCATCCATGAGCATTATGCAGAAGCGATTACGCTGGAGCGATTAGCGGAAGTGCTGGATTGCAGCCCAAGGCAAGTGACGCGGATGTTCAAAAGTCAGATGAGCGCCAGTCCGATTGACTACCTGATTCGTTATCGCATAGAAAAAGCCAAGAAACTCCTGCTGGATACGGATGCTACGCTTCAGCAAATTGCTGCTGGGGTAGGCTATCAGGATGTTTATTTTTTCAGCCGCACATTCAAAAAGCATACAGGCATTGCTCCGGCTCATTTTAAGGAAAATCACCAAACTTCCCTTCACAGTCTCAATAATCCATTCATGATGTCTATATCTTCCATTGCATTGCGTAAGCGGGGAGGGCATACTAGTAATGAGGATAATAATCATTCTCAATACAGGAGTGAAGGGGTATTACCAATGTACAGAAGTTCCAAACCGTCTATTGCTTTAATTTTATTGCTCAGCCTAACCTTATTCGTAACGGCATGCGCCAGTTCATCAAGCCCAGCTGGGGATAACGGGCAAGCGCCGGCTTCCGCGAGCAGCACCAAAGAGCAAGCCGCAAGCGAACGGGTTTTAAAAGATGCATTAGGACATGAAGTGAAGGTTCCAGCCAATCCGCAGCGTGTTATTGCTTCATATTTAGAGGATCACTTGGTAGCTCTAGGCGTTAAGCCTGTTGCGCAATGGTCCATTAATAAAGGGACTACGTCCGTACAAAACTATTTGCAAAAAGATCTGAATGGCATTCCGACGATTCCTTTTGATCTTCCTTTTGAAGCTGTGATGAGCTTTAAACCGGATCTGATCATTATGGACAGCGCGGAAACCGTTGCAGGTGATAAATATGATCAATACTCCAAGATTGCTCCGACATACACGGTTGGCGGCGAGAAAAACAATGACTGGCGCCAAGAACTGCTGACCATCGGTGAAGTTCTGAACAAGAGCAAGGAAGCTAAGCAAGCCCTGGATACATACGACAACAAAGCCAAGGACGCTAAGGAAAAGCTGCAAAAAGCGATTGGCACGCAAAAGGCCGCGGCGCTTTGGGTAACGGCTAAGGCTGTTTATGTGGTAAGCGAGAAACTATCTAGCGGCGATGTGTTGTACAGAGATTTGGGACTTAACGTCCCAAGTGTAGTCCAAGAAGCTTCCAAAACAGGAACAGCTAACTGGCTCTCCCTCTCAATGGAGAAGCTCGCTACACTGGACGCCGACTATTTGTTCATTGTGAACAGCAAAGGCGTGAGTAAAGAAGAAATCCTCAAAGATCCCGTATGGGCAGGGATTCCTGCTGTGAAAAAAGGTCAAGTCTATGACTTTGACAATAACTCCAGCTGGCTATACACCGGCACAATTGCGAACAGCCAAATGATTGATGATGTTCTGAAAAGCGTTGTGAAATAAGCGAAGAAGGTCTTGGGACGGCAGAAGCCGGCTCGAGGCCTTCTTTTGTTTTGAAGGCACTGCGTAGACGGCGGTGTCGCGGCTGCAACAATGGAACCGCCTGCATCGCCCGTCCCGCCGATTAACGTATAAATGAGCACTTATACCGTAGGTTTGCGTATCGATTTGATCAATTTCTTTCGGGTAAGATTATAAGCGTAAGTTCTGTTGGACTAATCTAATGACGAAGGAGTGAGTTTAATGAAATTTATGAAGGTAAGAATGTGGCTGCTGGTGTCCATGGTGATGTCGATTGCATTCTCCGTTAGTATTCCTGCCGCTATTGCTGCAAACGTTTCCATTGCGAACGGCAGCCAGTTTATTGCAACGGATGGGAGTGCCGTGCAAGCTCATGGAGGCGGGATGATTAAAGTGGGCAGTTATTATTACTGGTTAGGTGAAAACCGCGATGGCACTAATTATGTATCTTTGTACCGTTCGACGGATTTGAAAAGTTGGGAATTCCGTGCGCATCTGTTGTCAAAGACGACCAATCCTGCACTCGCTTCCGTGAATATTGAGCGGCCCAAAATCATTTATAATGCTGCAACCAATAAATATGTGTTGTGGGCGCACAAGGAAAATGCGTGGGACTATACGGAAGCTCGTGTTCTAGTCGCTACTGCGTCCAATATTGAAGGTCCTTATACGTATCAGTCCGATTTCCAGCCGCTTGGCAATGAATCCAGAGATATGACGGTATTTAATGACAATGGCACCGCATACTTAATCTCTTCGGCAGCGGGCAATTCAGAGATACACATCTACAGATTGACCTCTGATTTCCTTGGCGTTCAATCTCTGGAGAAAGTATTATGGCCTGGTGAATATCGTGAAGCTCCGGCTGTCTTTAAACGGAATGGTGTGTATTTCATGGTCACATCCGGTGCTTCTTATTGGTGGCCGAATCAAGGAAAGTATGCTACGGCAACCAGCATGAATGGAACGTGGTCTGCGCTTTCTAATCTGGGAGATTCAACAACCTATGATTCGCAGTCCACCTACATTCAGCCGATTGAAGGCACTCAAACATCATACTTATACCTAGGTGACAGATGGGCTGGCGCCAACAATAAGCCTGTCAATGATTCCACGTATGTGTGGCTCCCGCTCGAATTTCCTACGAGCACGACACTTTCAATGAGCTTGTATGGGCAAATTAATGTGGATACGGCAGCAGGCACGATTACCGGCACTTCGAGTGGCACATTCGGAGACGCTTCTGCTATTTACAAAGTGATCAATCGGAATAGCGGAAAATCTCTCAGTCTGACAAACAACTCCTCCCTCAGCGGAGCAGATGCCAATCAGTGGATTGACGGCAATACAGCCGTTCAAATGTGGCGGCTTGAGGCTGTCGATGCCACTTACTTCAAAATTGTCAACGTACAGACAGGTAAGATGTTAGGCGTCGAGAATGGTTCGTCTTCGGATGGGGCCGTCATTGAACAATGGACAGACGGAGGCTGGTGGAGTCAGCACTGGAAATTCATCGGTTCCGGGAACTACTACAAAATTGAAAATCGCGCATCTGGAAAATTAATGGATGTGAACAACACATCCAGCGCTAATGGCGAAGCGGTCATTCAATGGTCAGATAATAACGGATGGAATCAGCAATGGTCTATGATCCGCACGAATTAGTGAATAGAGGGGCTTGCTTCATTGAGGCAGCTCCTTTTTTTGTGATGTGAAGGATAGATAATCTCATTTAAAAACGTTACAATTACTAATCATGTGAATCTTACTTGTGAAGAGAGGGGGAGATAGTACCTGTGAACGGGTTTCATTCCTTCCGATTTCAACTTACCGTTCTTCATCTGCTGACATTAATTGTGCCGACCATCATTATCATCTATTTTATGCCTAATTATTTCAAAGGAGTCATTATTGAAAATGCGACATCGGAAACAGAGCGTAGTGTGGCGGCCATAAGTCGAAATATCGAAACCTATTTGGATGAATTAGAGAAGCTGACGATTACACCTTATTTAAATGACGAATTTATGAAAGCGCTTACCAGTAGAGTTGGTGCCAAAGGAGCCGAACAGGAAGCTGCGACAGCTGCGGTTAATCATTATTTGGACACGAGTCTGCGCAATTATATGAAAATGGCTCGAACGGATATCTTGGGAACGACACTGATATTTAATGACGGAACCTCCTCTGTGAAATCAATGGATTTATCCGATCCCGTTAAACATTATCCATTCGACACTAGAACCTGGTACACCGGGTATCCAAGCATTGTGAAAGCAG
This sequence comes from Paenibacillus sp. J22R160, assembly GCF_059692135.1. Classification (NCBI taxonomy): domain Bacteria; kingdom Bacillati; phylum Bacillota; class Bacilli; order Caryophanales; family Paenibacillaceae; genus Paenibacillus; species Paenibacillus sp. J22R160. The sequence goes on from NZ_JCAUAU010000018.1 coordinate 62,400, forward strand.
ATGGCCGAATTGTGTTTATCGGCGCTCATACGGAGGAGTACTGGATGGGGCGTTCCTCGAAAACGGTGTTTTCAGTCGCGCGTGTCATTAAAGATCTTGATAACCAGTTGAGCTTGGCGACTATGATTGCCGATGCTGATACGAGCGTATTTGAGTCTATGTTCGAAGAAACGCATTTTCAAGTAAATTCCGTGGCGGCTATTGTCGACGAAAATCTGAAACCTCTGTATGCCAGCGCCCCAATTGAAGATAGACAATTACAGAGGCTGGACGAGAAAGAATCTGTCATTAGCGGGGATTCAGGATGGCCGTATCTGTTGATTAAAAAGAAGCTTCACCGGACTGACTGGTATGTTGCCGTTTGGTTGCCTTACTCTGAGCTGCAGTCCAAATTTCGTTGGGTTTATGTCGTCGGTATTATGTTCGGAATTGGAGGGTTATTCTTAACGATTCTTGTGTTCTCGATTCAATCCAAGCGGACGATCCAGCCTTTTCAAGAGATGATAGCTGTGATGAGAAGGGTTCAGAGTGGACAATTGGATAAGTATGTGCGCGTACGAGGGAAAGATGAGATTGCTCAACTTGGTGTGGCGATGAATACGATGATCAATCGCTTAAACGAGCTGATTGAACGAGAATACCGAGCACAGCTCGGACTCCGCGAGGCGGAACTGCGTTCTCTGCAAGCGCAGATTAATCCCCATTTTCTATACAATGTGCTGAGTGGATTGCTGGGACTTAATCGTCAGGGACGCAAAAAGGAGATCGAAACGGGTATTCTTTCCTTAAGTCATATGATGCGATATGTACTATCCAAGAAGGATAACATTTGTTTAAGAGAGGAGCTTGATTGGTTAACAAGCTATTGCGAGCTGCAGAAAATGCGCCTTGGCCGAAGGGGCTTTACTTACAGGATTGCGTGCGTCCCTGAGCTGGAAACGCTGTTAATCCCCAAATTGCTGCTGCAACCCTTAGTGGAGAATGCGTTCATACATGGCATTGAGCCTGTATTCCGCCCCTGTGAGTTATCCGTGACAGCCGATGTGGAGAAAGGTGAAGACGACGAATGGACAGCGAAATTACTTGTAATCGATACTGGTGAAGGATTTGAAGAGGGGAAGTCGACTTCGGGAACTCATATTGGGTTGCAGAATGTGAGTGATCGTTTGAAGCTGACTTTTGGCGGCGCGGCGTTTCACATCCGAAGTAAACGGGGAGAAGGCACCGAAATTGAATTAACCATTCCACTCCATGGGACAAATTTTCAACGAGAGGTGAAAGCATGAGAATAGTCATTGCGGATGACGAGTATTGGGCCCAAGAATATTTAATTGATATTATTAACAATTCCGACCCTGTTTGGAACCTTGTTGGTGTGGCTTCCCATGGCAAAGAGCTTGAGAAAATGGTAACGGAGCTACAACCCGATGTGGCGATTATTGATATCCATATGCCAGAAATGAATGGTTTGCAGGTGTATCAAGCTTGTAAAGCAAGGTCACCAGAAACTCACTGGATTATACTTACTGGATATGAAGAGTTTCAATATGCCTTAGAAGCAATAAAACTCGGCGTGCGTGATTATTTAACTAAGCCAGTGGAAGCAAGGAATTTAGAGCAAATCATAAAAAGGCTTGATGCGGAAAGAAAGCAAATGATGGAGGGAATTCAGGAGCAGGTAGAGCTTAGTTTGAGAAATGCTTTCTATGGAGGGCAGATCCATACAGGGACAGGTATAGGTTCGCAGGCGAGCAACTATTGCTATCAAACCACAGTAATTTACGCGGATAGCTACTTGGAAGTGCAAACTCAAGAGCATCTGATGCAGCAATTTGTTGCAAAATTACAGGGGCTTCTCCCAAGCAGGGAGGAGGGTGTCGAATGGCACTGGATGTGCATGCTGCCCAGCGGTGATCTTTGTTCGGTCATGGTTGTTAAAAAAGGAAGCAAGGAAAACGGTCGGTTTCAAAGCTATCCTTGCGAATTGGATAGGGTAATTCGTCAGGCATCCAGAACGGATTGGGCCATCACGGCTATTACCCACGAGCAACCGCTCGAGTATTGTGAGCTTGGGCAGTGGATGTACGAGGCTAAGTTTCACTCTCCGGTGCGAATGCTGCACGGGATTGGCCGGGTTTGGAGGTTGCCTGAGCTGGTCGCTGCTTATCTACCTGGTTATGTCCATTTATTTGAGGTCGTTAATCATATTGTGAACAATTATAAACATCATAAATTATCTGCCTACGTTGCAGAGTGCAACAGACTCCTAGATCTTCTAATTGAAACAAAGATGGATAGGGATCCAAGTTTGCAGTCAATAAAGCAAGGCCTTTACGCCTATTTACTGTTGCATATTCCCGTTCAGCTTCGTGTACATACCCCAATCTTGACGATGATAAGTTCGCTCATTCAGCAAGGTTATATGACAATTGCTGCTGCGGAAGGGGAGGAAAAAAGGGATTTGATTGAGCAAGTGAGACAATATATTGAGCATAATTATATGAACAATCTTAGCATTTCGGGAATTGCTCAGGAGTTTTATATTTCCCCGAACTATCTGAGTACCCTGTTTCATCGCAAGGTCGGAACCCCATTTCTCAAATATGTAACCCATATTCGTATTCAAAAAGCGCAAAGGCTGTTAACAGAAACCGATAAACAAATTCAAGAGGTTGCCTTCTTGGTAGGTTATTATAGCCAGAGCCATTTCATCAAAACATTTCGTGAATATACAGGGTTCTATCCATCCGACTATCCGGGGAGAAGCAGCAAGCGGAGTTTGAAAAGAGAATATCATCGATAGTGATAGGGAGTCATTTCTAACGAATGCGATACTTTCTCGAATGAATAACGAATGACGTATGCAACAATGAGCATTAAAATGAAAGCGCACTCATTTAATTTATATTCGGATTTGTTGAAGAAAGGGGTTCTGATTCATTGGAAAACTTAGAAAATACGATCCGTATTCAGATGGACTCTCGCCATTCCAGACCTTGGGAAGGGTGGGGTACATCCTTGGTTTGATTCGCGCATATCATCGGCGGTTGGTCCGAATTCAATCGACAAAGGATTGCTGATCTTATATTTTGCCCAGAAATTGGTCTAGGACTGAATATTGTCAGGTACAACATTGGCGGCGGGGATCATCGAGCGCATTGGCACATGCGTCCGGGAGGAGACATTCCTGGCTTTCTGTCCGCTGAGGGCGAATGGGATTGGTCGGCAGATGCTAATCAACGCTGGATGCTGCAAGCCGCTAAAGACAGAGGAGCGAATCTGTTTGAAGCCTTTTCGAATTCGCCGCCTTATTGGATGACGAAGAGTGGATGTACGGCTGGCATGCCTGATGGTGCTGATAATTTGAAGGACGGATGCGATGAGATGTTCGCCGATTACCTGACAGAAGTGATACGCGTGGCGGGTGAAGAGTGGGGCATCGTCTTCCAGACGTTGAATCCCCTGAACGAGCCTAGTGAAACTTGGTGGAAGGAAGGAAATATCCAGGAGGGCTGCCGCTTCAGCAACGAAAGGCAGCAAGAAATCATCAGGTTGGTGCACCGCAAGCTGCAAGAGAAAGGCTTAATCCATACAAGGATTAGCGCCTCAGATGAAAACTCAATCGATCAGGCGGTTGAGACCTATTCCTCGTATGAGGATGAAACACGGGCGCTGATTTATCAACTGAACACGCATAGCTATGAAGGAGATCGGCGAGCCGAGCTCAGGGAAGCGGCCCAGCGGGATGGCAAGCGATTATGGATGTCCGAGTACTGCTCAGACGGCGGCGTGCCGCATGATCATGCAGCCATAGAGCCTGCGTTGATCCTTTCCGCTCAAATCCTAGCCGATTCCCTGGGACTATCATGTACGGCGTGGATCTATTGGCAGGCTGTCGAGGATGAGGGGAATGCGGTTCAGGCAGATGGCAACTGGGGATTCATTCATGCCGACTTCTCAGGGGCAACGGAAGACTTTCACTTAACTAAGAAATTTTATGTGATGGCGCAATATAGCAGGTTTTTCAGACCTGGATGCATGGTGCTGGACACAGGGAATTCCAACTTGTTGGCAGCGTGGGATCCGGGCAGGCAAGCAGTTATTGTGCTAGTTCATAACGCGACTCCGCAAGCTGCTGCCTATACGTTCGATTTCGCCTCATTTCCAATTGGCGGAGCCAGCGTTCAATCCTATCGCACCTCTGCATCCGAAAACTTAGCTGCACTGGATACTTTCCAGGCGGATAACAACGTATTGGTCATTACAGCGCCTGCTAAATCCGTCACCACATCTGTTGTTTATTGTTAGCAGTGAGAGTTGAGGACATTATCCTCAACTCATTTTTTTTTGAATCCCCAAAATGATCATTGGAAAAAGCTCAATTTCTATTTACTATCAAAATAAACCTATACATTCTCCATTGTCTGGGTAAGGATTCATGTTTTGCTAGAAGGAGGTAGAGGTATTGAATTGGATGAAAGGGCTTTCTCGAACCGTTCGATTGGGCTTTTCCCGTGTTCGTGTCCAAATCTTAGTAGGAACACTTGTAACGATATGTACCATATTAATCTCTACAGGGATGCTGTCCTATCATTCTATCTCTGATTTAATCCGAGAAAATACAGACCGGTATGTGCAGAATGTGGTCGACCAATCCGTCAATAGTCTGGACGCTCTGTTGAGTCAAGTAGATACGCTATCTTTTCAAATCACGATTGACGGGCGTATTCAAAACACGCTTCTGCAAAGGAAAAAAGACGGTCAAACTTCTATAGAGTCCCGCATGCTGGTCAGACAAATCCTTGATGAATTTATGCTCAACAACACCTCCATCGCAGGCCTGGAGTTATATGCCGAAGATGAGGCGATTTTTCCCGTTTCTGGCCTCTCCTTGCAACTCAGAATAGGTAAAGAGTGGGTAGATCGGGTTAATAACGATAGAGCGAGACTCATTTGGTCCGGGATGAACCCTAACAATTCCAGGCAAATCCTAGTCATTCGAAAAATTTTGCTTGAACAGGATGGCTACGAGCGTGGTGGATATTTGGTCGTGCTTGTCGAGAGGGAGGTACTGAACATCCTGAATTTAACCTTGTCGGGTATTGAGGGAGGATCGGCCTATTTATTTAATCAGTCGGGACAGGTCATTGGAACCGGAGGTCAGATGGATGCTTTGGATCCCAAACGCATCTATGACGCGCAAGGCGTCATCATGTTGGACAAAGGGCGATTTCTTCCGGTTAGGCAGCGATCCAAGGCAACGGATTGGACGATCGTCCTGCTGGTGCCGCTTAACAAAATTTCGGAAGGGCTGCACATCTTGAAGAGAGCTCTGCTATGGTCTGGCATGTTAGGAATTCTGATGGCTGCCCTACTTACACAGGCGCTCTCTTCTATGATCACCCATCCTGTCCGAAAGCTCATGAAGGTGATGCGAAGCAAACAACAGGATATTCCTGTTAAGAATAGCGAGGTCTATTACACGTTTGAAATGAACGAGTTAAATCGAACCTATAACCGAATGGTCGATCGCATCGAAGTTCTGGTGGAAACCGTTTATGAGAAGGAACTGATGAAAAGCCAGGCCGAACTGCGCGCGCTGCAAGCACAAATTAATCCTCATTTTCTATATAACACGCTGGAAGCCTTTTATTGGAACATTCTAGAGAAAGAGGAAGTGTTGGCGGAGAAAGTGATCGCCTTGTCTAATATCTTCCGCTACACCGTAAAAGGCAGCACAAACGGGGAACTTGTTACAGTGGCAGAGGAAGTTAATCACGTAAACCAATACATGCTTCTGATGCTTATGCGGATCGGGCACCGAGTGACGTGGACAATGAACGTTGATGATGAGGCATTAAGCGTTAATATGCCCAAATTAATCTTGCAGCCACTCATAGAGAATGCTATTCATCATGGCATTGATGGCGGTGAAGGAACGGGCTGTGTCATTTTAACCATTGTGTATACACAGCAAGGAGAAGTTCACATCTCCGTTCAAGACGATGGGAAGGGGATGGATCCCCTTTATATCGATCGTGGAGATTCGGCACATGCAAGGAACGGGATCGCTCTTGTTAATATAAATCGGCGATTACAGATCATGTACGGGCAGGAGTACGGCTTGCAAATTGTAAGCGCACCATCCAGAGGGACCAGCATTCTATTCCGTATACCCACAGGAGGGGCATGATGAAGGATTATAAAATATTAGTTGTCGATGACGAAATGCCGACGCTTAAAGGCATTCATCGTATCCTTAACAAATGGAGTCAGGGGCGCTTTCATATTCTAACAGCTGAAAATGGAGAAGAAGCAATGGAGCTCCTCATCATGCATGGTGATTCCATTGTGTTAATGATATCCGATATTCAAATGCCTAAGAAAGATGGACTTTCTCTATTGAAATGGATGAATCGAAGTGGCAGCACGACTTCCACTATTCTTTTAACCGGATATGCGGAGTTTGAATATGCGAGGGAAGCCTTGAGAAGCGGAGCGTCCAACTACTTACTCAAGCCTATCTCGGAGACCATGCTTCTTTCAGAAGTTGAACTGACCTTAGGACGCGTAGAGCAAAAACGGAATGAACGTTTGAAAATCCAAATGGCGGATCAGCATCCTGAATTATTTAAGGAAGAGTTTATCGTCAATAACTCGTTCATTCAGGAGGCAATCAACTATGTTAAGGAGCATTTAAGCACCCCGTTGACAGCTCAGAAGATGGCCGAGACGGTTCATTTGAACAGCAGTTATTTCAGTGTTTTGTTCAAAGAGGAAACGGGTCTTACCTTTACGGATTTCATAACGAAAGAGCGCCTTCGTAAAGCGAAGGAGCTTCTACTGTGTTCGGATATGAAAATGTACGAAATAACCGAACAAATCGGCTACCAAACCTCTAGCCACTTCGTAAAAGTGTTCCAAGAACAAGAGGGCATGACCCCGAAGAAGTTCAGGGAGTGTTATCGATAGGAAAGAGTCTAATGATCGCGACATTTTTCCTAACGAGGGAAGAATGAGATGAAGCTTTAATCGATCTATAATGAAAGCGTAACCAATAGAAATATGAAAGATTGATCGGAGGGTCTTTACATGAAATTTCAACGATTACTTATCAGCTTTGTGCTCGGTTTGACACTGGTCGCCACCGGCTGTTCAAGTAACCCCTCAGCAACATCATCAGTACCGGGCATGAATGACACAGGCAAGACGGATGAACAGAAAAAAGATCATACTTCCATCACAATGAGCTTCTGGGGTTCGGATTTTGATAAAGCTAGAAATGAGAAGATTAAGGCCGAATTTGTCAAAGTGCACCCTGAAATTGACGTTCAGTTGGTTCAAATTAGCAACAGCGCTTATAGTCAAAAAATGTTGGCTACAATGGCAAGCGGAGAACCTTACGATGTCATCCAACTGGCAGAAGCCTTCTATGGTTTTGCGTCAAAAGGAACGTTGGAGGATCTTTCCCCTTATATTCAACGGGATAAAATGGATTTGAACCAGTACTACAAAGCTGCTGTTGACGCTTACAGTTACAAGGGTAAAGTGATGGGAATGCCAATTCGTATGGGTTCCATGATCATGTTCTACAATAAAACGCTTTTTGATAAAGCGGGAGTTGCTTATCCAAACGATAATTGGACCTTTAATGACATGCTGCAAGCAGCTAAAAAAATTAATAATCCAGCGAGCGGTGTTTTCGGTCTTAATGCCCCAAGCAGTTGGGATGCCCACTACGGTTCCTTTATCAAGCCTCGCGGCGGAAGCCTTTTAACTCCGGATCGGTCCGCATTTGCTCTGGATTCGAAGGAGTCTATGGAAGGACTTACGTTCATGCAAGACTTGATCTGGAAAGATCATGTGGCGCCACAACCCAAAGAGGTTCCGCAAGGCGTAAACTTGTGGACCAGCGGCAAACTAGGCATGTTTCTGGATGGACCATGGTGGGTGCTAGACAGTCAGTCGCAGATTAAAGATTTTCAGTGGGACATTGCATTGCCGCCAAAAGATAAGGTGTCTGCCGTCCCGCTTTTCTCCAGCGGGCTTCATATTACAAAAGGGTCAAAACATAAGGATGCCGCTTGGGAAGTTATCAAATTTTGGACAGGCAAGACAGGTCAAAGTATTCTCGCCCAAGAGCATGGAGATGTTCCGCCACTCAAGGAGGTTGCGAACTCTCCCGAATACCTGGATTTGGGCGGTAAGGCCCCGGATAACTTCAAGGCATTGATTGCCGGAGCCGAGCACGCTTATTCTCCAGAGTCTGTTGTCAAATATGAAGAGATTAATAATGCGGTAGGAGTAGGTCTGGATGCGGCGTTTAACCTGAATGAACCTTTGCAGACCGTGATCCCGAAAATCAAAGGGGAAGTTGATAAACTGCTCCAAGAAGGAAAGAAACTGGAGAAATAGAAAGCCAGATCGAATTTCGACGGGGATGACTTTGTACCACGTTATCTCCTTCCTTTCCCAAGGAGGATTGGCCTATGGCACTAACAGGACATTCGCGCAAGACGGTGAGTTCCAAACAGGAAGCTCGTAACTTCTGGTTGTATACCTCTCCATGGATAATCGGATTTATAGGATTAATGGCCATTCCATTCTTTACCTCGCTCCTGCTCAGCTTTACCCAGTGGGACATTCTGACACCATCAGAGTGGGTGGGATTAGCCAATTACAAAACACTGTTTCAGGATGCAGAATTCTGGGCTGTGCTTCGAAATACACTCTATTATACGTTGATTGGGGTTCCTCTCCAACTTACATTCGGCTTGACGATTTCCGTTGTTTTGCTGAAGAGTATTCGGGGTATTTCTTTCTTTCGCACTGCCTTTTATCTCCCTTCTATATTTGGCGGAGTTGCTGTCTTATTGTTATGGAGTTTCATGTTTGCACCGGGTAACGGAGGGACCAATATGGGCTTCATTAATGGCTTCCTCCATTTTCTTGGCATACAAGGGCCAGGATGGTCCCAAGATATACACTGGGCTAAACCTGCCGTTATTATCATTACTCTTTGGAATGTTGTTGGAAAGAGCATGGTGATCTTCATCCCCGCCTTGTCCGGTGTCCCTCAAGACATGTTAGAGGCTGCGGAAATAGATGGAGCCAGTCGGATACGACGGTTTTTCAAGATCGTTTTGCCTTTAATTACGCCGGCAATCTTTTTCCAAATGACTATTGCCATGATCGAAGCCTTCAAAATATTTCTAGAACCGTTAATGATCCCAGGAGCCATGAAGATATGGACGGACAGTATGATGGTATTCCTGTTTAATAATGGTTTTAGATTTTTTAAGATGGGTTATGCTTCATCGATTGCGTGGATCCTATTTGTATTTGTTATGGTTTTTACTTTAATTAATTTTTATGTTTCTAAAAAGTGGGTGCACTATGAATCGAAATAGTTCCCTGTCTTCGGTTTCTTCCATATCTTCCCCAAAAAATCAACGGATGAACTTCCTGCACTATGTGCCTCAAGTGGTAAAGTATGCGGTGCTTATCTGTTGTTCGATGATATTCCTAATGCCTTTGTTTTGGACGTTTTTAAGTTCTTTTAAGCCCGCAGGTGAGCTCTTTACGGTTCCGATCAGGTTCCTGCCCAGTGAATGGCACGTAAAAGGATATATCAAACTGTTAAATGTTATTCCATTTTTGAGATATGTTGCGAATACAACATTCGTCGTTGCACTAAACGTTATTGGTCAAATCTTCATCTCAACGATAGTTGCCTATGGTTTTGCACGCTTTCGTCATCCGCTTAGTCCTGTTTTCTTCATGGTCATGATGGCAACCATGATGATTCCGGAGCAAGTCATGCTGATTCCGCAGTTTTTATTTTTCAAACAATTAGGATGGGTAGACACATATATCCCCTTGGTTATCGCGTCTTTTTTTGGAGGAGCATATCATATCTTTCTGCTTAGGCAGTTTATATGGACACTTTCGAAGGAGTTGGATGAGTCTGCGATGATGGACGGATGCTCTAGCTTCGGTATTCTCGTCCGCATTATCGCTCCACTCTGCAAGCCAATTATTATTACAGTTGCAATTTTGACCTTCAATTATCATTGGAATGATTTCTTAAGTCCATTAATTTATTTAAGCAGTCCTGAGAAATACACCATGCAGGTTGGAATTTATGCCCTGTACGGCGGACCGAAATCAGCGCAAAACGATTTTAATATGTTATTTGCTGCTACGATTTTGGCGCTGTTGCCGACTGTGCTGATTTTTGCGGTGGGACAGAAATATATCATGGCTGGAATTAAAGTATCAGGAGCTTTGAAAGGTTAAGCTGAGTGCAGCATGAAGGATCAGGACGTTATCGTTGGAAGCGCGGATCTTTCATCTTGTATAAAACCAAACGAAAACAGGAAGGGTGAAACATATTATGAAAAATAAAAGTAGAAAGATGGCTATATCCCTTACGGTTCTGGGGCTTCTCTCCAGTGGATGGATTTCCGGAGTATCGTATGGAGCTACTACTGTAGCGGTTGATCCAAATACGCAGTATCAGACTTGGGATGGATGGGGAACGTCATTAGCTTGGTGGAGCAATGTGGTGGGTGGATGGAACAACGCGATGGAGGATGAAATCGTAGACAAGATTTTCGATCCTTCAACTGGAATTGGGTTTAATATGGTCAGATATAACATTGGCGGGGGGGAGAACCCGACACATACCCATATGGACGCTCGCCCTGGTGCGGAGATGCCTGGTTTCAAAGCAACGGAAGCTTCTTCTTATAACTGGTCTGCCGATGAGAATCAAATTAGCGTGCTAAGGGCAGCCAAGGCCAAAGGTGTAAATATCTTTGAGGCATTTGCCAATTCTGCGCCGTATTGGATGACCTATAATTACTGTGCGTCAGGCAATTTCTTTGGCGGAAATAATTTACGGCCAGAGTACTACGACGACTTCGCTACTTACTTGGTGGATACACTTACACATTTTAGAACGACAGAGAATATCACTTTCCAGACAGTAACCCCCTTAAATGAGCCAATTTCCACATGGTGGAACGGAGTTGGGCTTGATGGAACGGGCGGGAACAACCAGGAGGGGATGCACTTTGATCTTGTGAATCAGCAGAAAATTGTGGGCCAACTGTACGATAAACTGGGAACAAGCGGTGAGCTGTCGCATACCAAAATCAGCGGTCCTGAAGAGTACAACATCGATAATACCTACGATACTTTTAACCAATATGATATCCCGACGAAAGCGAAAATATCCCAAATCAACTCGCATAGCTACGGGACGAGGGCGAACGAATTCAAACTGAAAAATCTGGCGGCCCAGCAAGGAAAAAAAGTGTGGATATCCGAGCTAGGAAACGATGGAGCGGGAGACCGTTTTAATATTGATGCCAGCATGAATTTATCCAATACCATTTTGAAAGATATGAAGGATCTGAAAGTAACCGGCTGGCATTACTGGCAAGCCGTCGAAGATGCCTCCGGAGATAATAATTATGGACTAATTAAAGCGAATTTCACAGGAACAAACGGTTACTTCGTGACAAAGAAATATTATGGCATGGGGAATTACAGCAAATACATCAAGCAGGGCTACAAGATTATACAGATTGATAACGGCAAATCCGTGGCTGCCTATGATGCGGCTAGTCAGAAATTGGTCATCGTCACAACGAATGATACGACATCGGCTCAAGATTTTACGTATGATTTGAGTGCTTTTGCGACGGTGGGAACAGGGCAAGCATTCCGGACATCGCAGACAGAAGACCTTGCTTCAGTGGGCATAACAGTAGCGAATAAGCAGTTTACTCACACTGCAGCAGCTAGATCAGTGACAACCTATGTCATTAGCGGCGTAACTTATAATGCTTCTTCCCAAGTATCCTTCAACCCAGCTTCTGACTATAAAATCGTTAATCGTAACAGCGGCAAAGCGCTGACCATTTCAGGGACTGATAAAAATGCTGACGGGGCATTGATTCAGCAATTTGCCGATACGGGAGCGGCTTATCAGAGATGGCAAATTGCTGGTTTAGGCGGCGGCCAGTTTATTATTACAAATCGTCAAAGCACGGATTTCATGGATATCACTAGCGCTTCAAGTGCTGACGGAGCGAGCAACATTCAATGGTCCAATAACGGCGGGACAAACCAACAATGGAAGATCGTAGACCTGGGAACAGGCTATTACAACATTATTAATCAGAATAGCGGTAAATATTTGGATATCTCAGGAGCATCCACGGCAGACGGCGCTCAAAGCCTCCAATGGGCGTCCAATGGCGGGTTGAACCAGCAATGGCAAATTGTTCAATCGGCTGCGACGGACGCCCAAGCTCCTACGACGCCATCTAGCCTTGCGGCAACAGTCGTATCGGATACTCAAATTAACTTAAGCTGGACAGCGTCCACAGATAATATTGGCGTTACGGGTTATAAAATCTATAGGAATGGCGTCGAGATCGGTCAAACAACAACAACGTCCTTCAATGACATGATGTTGAATATGTCCACGGGCTACAGCTACACCGTAAAAGCTTACGATTATGTGCAAAATTTATCATCCGCAAGCAACTCGGCTAGTGGAACCACGTTAGCGGGTGTAATCAGCGGAACCTCTTATAAATTGGTGGCCAGCCATAGTGGCAAGGTAGCCGGCGTGTCGGGGAATTCGACAGCTAATGGTGCGGATATTCTGCAGTTAACGAGCAACGGACAGAGCAGCCAGAAATGGACGATATCCGATTTGGGCAATGGCTATTTCAAAATTATCAATTTGAATAGCGGCAAATCCCTTGACATTAACGGGGCTTCGACGGCTGACGGCGTCAAATCCATACAGTGGGATTTCTCAGGCGGAAACAATCAACAATGGCAAATCAGGGATACGGGAGGAGGCAGCTTCATAATCACAGCGCGTCATAGCTCGAAGGTGCTTGAGGTGAGCGGTCAGTCGCAGTCCGACAATGCACAAATTGGGCAATGGGGAGACAACGGGGGAACTAATCAGCGTTGGCAGCTGGTTCCGTAATTCATAGAGGGGAAAGAGCAGTCACAGGAGGTGTTTAAAACCTTTTGTGATTGTTCTTTTTTTTTGTAGTTTTAAAATGTAATGATTATGTTAACTTTTATTACATTATTTGGGTGTTTCATAAGATTTCTTGATTAAAACTTTATAATAATGTGTCATAATGTGATGTTTTATGACATTTAATCGTTGACACAGGATAAGTCCCATCATATAATTTGAGCATAAAAACAGGATAAAGCAACTTTATTTTATTTAACATAGTTGTTTTTAATTGTTTTGTTGAGCATTAGATGGGGGGATCTTTGATAAAAGTCAACCAATATTATTGTAAACGAAGCTTGTTTAATCCGTTTAATCTCCAAATGCGCCTCTGTACAATCAGCCCATCATATTTACAAAATCACAATATGAAATTAACATTCTACGAACAAAAGACCAATAGAATACAATTAAACACAATATAAAAACAACTAAATAAAATGTTTTGATGTGTTTATTTATTGTTTTTATGTAAAAGGAGGCTAGTTTTCACCAGGTCAGTCAGACGATTTCTTTGAACACATCTAGTGGCAAATCGAAGATATTATAAGGAGGACTCATCATGTTAAATACCAAGAAAATGGTATCCGCATTTATGGCCTGTACGATCGCTTGCTCCGTTGTGTATTCAGCGGGAGCGGGCTTTATCCCAGTGTCCTTTGCGTCGACAGTTGACAGACCAGCACCTTCCGTACCGGCAGGCCGATATGAACACCCTGTTAGCGTGATGCTAACTTCAGCAACTCCGGGGGCAGACATCTATTACACGTTGGACGGCATGATGCCAGACGAAACCAGCCTTAAATTCAATGGGACGCCGATTGACCTCACAGAGTCAGCGAATATTTCCGTTATTGCCTTGAAAGACGGCGTCTGGAGTAAAGCGGGAACGTATGGCTACATAATCAAGACAACCGAACAACCACTGCTGAAATTCGCAGCTATGTCTGACCTCCATATCGGTACAAACGATGCAGATGTTAAAGCTAGTACGAGGGCAAGGTATACGAGTAACTTTGATGTCATGTCTTCCATTTTTAAACCAGATGCCATTGTGATCGGAGGCGATTTGATCAATGACAACGGCGACGGGAAGGGGCCAGATCATACTTTTGTTCGCGACGTTCTTCAGGAGCAAATGGCACGAAAAGGCTGGAACGACATGCCCGTACAGATTGCCATCGGTAACCATGACGCTAGTGTTGCTGACGTGAAAAATGGTTATCCTGCTGAATGGTTCACGGACCAGTCAAACGGATATTATGAAAAGGCGATCAAAGGCTATTCCTTCTTCTTTCTGAACGGGAACAACTACAACGGTGATACGGGCCAAAGAAACTGGTTAAAGGGAAGGCTTGCAGAACTGACAGCCGATCCGGCAAACCTTAACAAGCCGATTTTTATTACGTTGCATCATCCGATTAGTGGTACGGTTATGGACGGGCAGCAATCCACCAATGCGAATTTGTACACGGATTTACAGAATTTCCCGCAAGTCGTTGTTTTATCCGGTCACTCACATCTGAACATTAACGATGATCGTGCCATTTATCAGAAAGACTTTACAGCGGTCAACCTGGGATCTATGTCTTATGTGGAAACAGAGGGCGGCTATGCAGCTGTCACGCATGAAGGTCTAATGGAAGGCCGTGACCAATTCCCGGATAATCAATCCGAATTTATTGAGGTGTACAGCGATCGCATTGAGATTGAGCGAGTGGAGTATAACGGCGATCCAGGCTCCATCATTAATGGAGGTTTATGGCAAGGGATAGGGAAAGAAGGAGCAGGTACCCCGCCTCCTTACTCCAGCGCTGGCGCTTTAGCGGGTAAGAAATGGGTTGTGAAACTACAAGGAAACTCCAACGCAGAAATTAAAAGCAACTTCACCTACACAACAAGCAACCGCAACAAGATTGCTCCCCAATTTCCAGTCAACAATGCTCTTCAGGTATTACCCGTAGCAAATAGTGTACCGCTACTTTCTTTCAGACAAGCCAAAGACGATCAGTCCATGCATCACTACGAAATTAAATTGTATGACCAAAGAACGGCTGATGTCGTGAAATCATACAATGTTTTATCGGATTATTACTTTTCGCCGATTCCGAACAAAATGAATATTCCGTTGGCTGGCTTGGCTCCAGCAACCTCCTACGTCATTTCGGTAACAGCGGTGGATTCTTACGGCAATAAAAGCGCTCCTATCCAGACATCCTACCGGACGGCTGGAACGGCACCTGGATCGACGCCGATTGACCCGGCAACGATGTGGAACCAGCTCGTCGCGGATATGGAATTTAACGGCAATCTGAACGAGGATGCTTCCGGCGCAACCGGTTTGGCTTCTCAAACCGGTACTGTCACCTTCGTCGAAGGTAAGTCCGGACAAGCTGTTAATATTGCAGCAGGTAGTGGCAACTATGTCGATCTTGGCGCCAGAGACGACTTAAAGTTCGGAAGTGGCGATTTCACACTTTCGTTCTGGCATAAGGGCAATCTGGCAGCAGATCAGACGATTCTCTCTAATAAAAACTGGACTTCCGGCGGAAATCCAGGCTGGTATGTCGGCCCTGCTACTGCGAATAACATGACGCTTAACATGGCTGCTGATGGCAAACGAGTTGATTATTCAGCATCAAACGTTGGTCAGGAGTGGCACTACTTTACGATATCCGTAGATCGGGCACATAATTCAGCTGCAACCTATGTGGATGGCGTTGTGAAAATGACCAAAGACATCTCGGTGCTAGGTGCTCTCAGTATGGATACTTCTTTTAACATTATTCTCGGGGCAGACGGCAATAAAGGCAATGGCGGAGCGAACGTTACGCTAGACGATTTGAAAATATGGAAACGCGCTTTGTCCGCAACAGAAGCCAAGGCGTTATCCGACTCCTATAAGGAAGGGTCATCAGACTCTCTATACAATTTCAGTCAGTTGGCCTCAAAAATTCAAGAGTCCGAGCAATTCATTGCCCATGTTACGGGAACAAAGGGATTATCGCTTCCTGTGCAGGTGCAAAATGCGCTCGCAGCCCAGATTTCGGCAGCAAAATCCCTAACTTCTGGCTCTGGAGCAACGGTAATTGATCAGGCGTATCTAGATTTGATTTGGGCTTTGCGAGCAGCCCAGAACGGCATTACTTACACATTCATTCCGAAAACCAATTTCTCGATTGATTCTTACAGCTCTTACGCAGACAATGAGGGTGCTCTTCCGGAAAATATTCTGGACGGTCAGGAAACATCCATTTGGCATTCCAGATGGCAATCACCAGTTGCTCCTTTCCCGCATTGGGTCGTTATCGATATGAAGAGCACATATGAACTGAGCGGCATTCAGAGAAAGAGCCGTCCAAATCAAAGTAAGATGGAATTCCCTAAGACATTTGAATTGTACGCTTCGGATAATGCGGCCGATTTAAATGATCCAACATTCTTGGCGAATGCGGCTAATAAGGCTACCGGTACATTTGGCCAAACCTGGACGGGTACCGTTTATACTGATTTTGTTTCATTGGACAAAATTGTGCAGGGACGGTATGTGAAATTCGTCGTTACTGGAACTTATGACTCCGGCGCAGCTTATACCAGTATGAGTGAAATTGATTTTACGGGTGAAAAAGTTTCAAGCGTCAATGCGAGTTATTTGACGGATTTGAAAGTGAATGGCACTTCATTAAACGGTTTCGTCCCGAGTCATCTCGACTATACGTATTCGGTATCTTATGGGACAACCGTGGCAACTGTGACCTATGAGAAAGCGAATCCAACTGCAACCGTAGTGGTTAATGGCGGTGAGAATTTGGTCGTTGGTGCTAATCCGGTCACCGTTACGGTAACGGCGCAAGGCGCGACTAGTGTTTATAACATTGTGGTAACCCGGCAACCGGAGTCGCAGGCATCTATTCCGATAGCCACTATGACGGGGACATCTCCTGTTCTCGCAGGGCAAAGCTTTAGTGTAAATTATGGATTAAGCAACGTATCAAGCAGTGTATATGGAGCTGTATATGCCCAGGACTTGACGTTCCAGTTTGATCCGAATTTGTTGGAGTTTGTTTCTGTAACATCTTTGAAGAATGGCTTAGTACAGGTGTCTGTTGATATGAGTACTGCGGGCCAAGTTCGACTTATGTTTATAAGCCAAGGAGCTGGCAGCGGCATTTCTACTGATGGAGATTTGTTGAAGTTAGATTGGAAAGCCAAAGCCATTGGTCAGGCTGCAAACGCGAGTATTACACTCTCCCAAGGTTTGCTTAGTAATGCAATAGGGCAGTTGACTTCTTTGGCTCCTGTTACGAATAACGTGCAAATTACCGTTTTGAACAAATCGGCGTTAATCTCACTCATCGCGCAAGCACAGGCTGCGTTGAATGCGGCGGTGGAAGGCAATGCGGTTGGGCAATATCCAAACGGTTCCAAAGCGGCATTGCAGACAGCGATAAATGCGGCTAGTACGGCGGCTGCGAACGCAGAGAATCAGCAGGTCATAGATCTTGCAGTAAGCAGCTTAAATCAATCCTTGCTAGCATTTAGTCAATCGGTCATTGTTTCGATACCTGAGGATGTATCTGGAGATGGGAAAGTCAACGTGGGCGATCTTGGTATCGTAGCTTTTAACTATGGTAAAAGTTCAACCAGTCCGGATTGGAATTCGATCTCAAAAGCAGATATCAATCACGACGGTGTCATTGATATTATTGACCTCGTTGCAATTGCTAATGCAATATTGCATTAATTAATGAAGTATTCGGGAGAAAAGCTGAATGCTTTTCTCCCTATAAAGGAGAGATCCTCATGTTAAATACGAAGAAATTCATATCCACATTCCTGGCATGCACTATCGCTTGTTCGGCTGTTTATTCGGGAGTAGCGAGCTTGGTCCCAACAGCATTTGCCGCCGAGACGGTTGAAAAGCCGATGTCCTCAGTACCAGCAGGCCGATATGAGCATTCCGTTAGTGTTACGCTTACGACCGCAACGCCCGGTGCGGACATCTATTATACGCTCGACGGCACATTGCCTGATGAAACTAGCCTCAAGTTTACTGGCACGCCGATCGCTGTGACGGAATCGACGAATATTTCTGTTATTGCTTTGAAGAGCGGCGTCTGGAGCAAACCTGCGACGTACGGCTATATAATTAAGACGGCTGAACAACCGCTGCTGAAATTCGTTGCCATGTCGGACGTTCATCTTAGCCCTGGTTTTGAAGATGAATCGGTAGCTCAAATTAAAGCAAGGTATGCCAGCAATTTTGATGTCATTTCATCTATCTTTTCAAAACCGGACGCCATTGTTATTGCAGGCGATCTGATTAACGATAATTTCGATGGTAAAGGACCTGATCATGCGTTTGTAAGCGAAGTCTTCCAAGAACAGATGACTCGCAAAAACTGGTCGGATATGCCTGTTCAGATTGCCATCGGTAATCATGACGCCTCCGCCACCTATGTTAAAAATGGTTATCCTGCCGGATGGTTTACGGATCAGGCGAACGGCTATTACGAGAAAACGATTGGCGGCTACTCTTTCTTTTTCTTGAACGGGAACAGCTACAAAAACGATACGACACAAAGAAACTGGTTGAAAGGACGGCTCGCAGCAATAACAGGAAACCCGGCGAATCGCAACAAGCCGATCTTCATAACGCTGCACCATCCGATTACCGGTACAGTCATGGACGGCATGCAAGCAGATAATGCGAACCTGTATACAGATTTACAGGATTATCCGCAAGTCATGGTTTTGTCAGGGCATTCGCATTTGAACATTAACGATGATCGGGCCATTTACCAGAAAGATTTCACCGAGGTTAATGTCGGATCGATGTCTTACGTTGAGAACGAGTGGGGATATTCTGCTGCAGGGAAAGACGGGTTGTCGGACGATGCGTTCGGTCACAAGCGGATAAATCAATCCCAATTTATTGAAGTATATCAGGATCGCATCGAGATTGAGCGAGTGGAGTATAACGGCGATCCGAATTATTTGTTCGTTGGAGGAGCCTGGCAAGAAATTAATAAAGATGGACGGGCTGCATTCAACAGCGCTGGCGCATTAGCGGGCAAGAAATGGGTTGTGAGATTAAATGGCAATACCAATGAAGAAATCAAAAGCAATTTCACGTACACGCCAAGCAATCGTAACAAAACGGCACCTCAGTTCCCAGCTAACCACGAAATGAAAGTGGTCAAGGGTGCAGATAACGTACCGGTGCTCTCATTCAGACAGGCCAAAGATGATCAGTCCATGCATCATTATGAAGTTAAATTATATGATCAGAGGACGGTGAAAGTAGCAAAATCATACAACGTTTTGTCGGACTTTTACTATTCACCGATTCCGAACAGAATGAATATCCCAATGGTTGGACTCGATCCAGCGACGAACTACATTCTTACCCTTCAGGCCGTGGATGCTTATGGCAACAAAAGCGCTGCTTTGCAGACCACCTACAGGACTGAAGGAACCAAGCCTGAATTAACGCCGATTGACCCTGCAACGATGTGGAATCAACTTGTTTCCGATATGAAATTCGACGGCAATCTGAACGAGGATGCTTCCGGTGCAGCCGGTTTTGCTGGCCAAACGGGTACTGTCACCTTCGTCGAGGGCAAATCGGGACAAGCTGTTAATATTGCAGCAGGTAATGGCAACTATGTCGATCTTGGCGATAGATCCGACTTAAAGTTCGGAAGTGGCGACTTCACAGTTTCGTTCTGGCACAAGGGCGATTTGGCAGGCGATCAGACGGTTCTCTCTAATAAAAACTGGACCTCAGGTGCAAATGCTGGTTGGTACATCGGACCTGTAGCTACAGAGTATATGTCACTTAACATGGCAACCTCCGGATCCAATCGAATTGATTACTCAGCGACAAACGTAGGAACGGATTGGCACTACTTTACGATTTCAGTAGACCGGATCAACAAGACGGCCTCCACGTATGTGGACGGCATCATGAAAGCAACGAAGGACATCTCCTTGTTAGGCACAGCCAACCTGGATACGTCTTATCACGTTATTCTCGGGGCAGATGGGAATAAAGGTAATGGCGGGGCGAATGTCACTTTGGACGATTTGAAAATATGGAAACGCGCCTTGTCCGCAACAGAAGCGAAGGCACTCTCCGACTCATATCACATGGAAGATCCAACGGAAGGTTTATACAACTTCGCTCAGTTGACAGTTAAGATTCAGGAAGCTGATCAATTCACTGCGTATTTGGATGGAACTGTTGGATTGTCTATTCCTGAAGAATTGAAGCATGAATTGACAGATAAGCTTGCTGCCGCAAAGGTCTTGACGGCGGGTTCAGATGAGTTGGCAATCGATCAAGCATTTATGGATTTGAACTGGGCTTTGCAAAATGCTCAGAACAATCTCATTTACACCTTTATCCCGAAAAAGGATTTTGTGATCAATTCCTACAGTTCTTATGCAGACAATGAGAATGCTGTAGCAAGCAATATCCTGGATGGCGAAGAAGCAACCATATGGCATTCCCGATGGGAACCCCCGGCTGCCCCATTCCCTCATTGGGTCATCATGGATATGAAAGATACTTATAAACTGAGCGGTATACAGAGAAAGAGCCGTACGAATTCAGGTAAAATGGAGTTTCCAAAAGCATTTGAACTATACGCTTCCGATAATCTGGCGGATTTAAAGGATTCTGCCTACTTGGGCAATCCGGCAAACAAGGTTACCGGAACGTTTGGCAAGACCTGGACAGGGTCGGTTTATAAGGACTTCGTCTCTTTCAATA
The DNA here is from genome assembly GCF_059692135.1 of Paenibacillus sp. J22R160. Classification (NCBI taxonomy): domain Bacteria; kingdom Bacillati; phylum Bacillota; class Bacilli; order Caryophanales; family Paenibacillaceae; genus Paenibacillus; species Paenibacillus sp. J22R160. Next base: position 83,234 of record NZ_JCAUAU010000018.1, read on the forward strand.
GAGCGATAGAGGGCCGGTATGTGAAATTCGTCGTTACTGGAACGTATGACCCTGCCGCAACATACACCAGCATGAGTGAGATTGATTTTACGGGTAAAAAAGCCTCCAGCGGCGATGCAACTTTGACAGACTTGAAAGTCAATGGTGCTTCGTTGAGCGGTTTTGCAACGGATAAATTAAGTTATACGCTGACTGTTCCGAATGAAGTTACGGTTGCAACCGTAACCTACACGACAGCAGATCCTACTGCTTCAGTAGTAGTGACTGGAGTCCAGAATTTAAACGTTGGTGCTAATACTGTCGATGTAAAGGTTACAGCGCTAGATGGCACGGCAAATGTTTATACCATTGTGGTAACACGGCAACCGGGTTCGCAGACAGGGCTTCCAATTGCAACGATAACAGGGTTGCCTTCGATTCTCGCCGGGCAAAGTTTCAGCATAAAATATGGATTAAGCAACGTATTGAGCCGTGTAGACGGAGCTGTATTTGCCCAGGATTTGACATTCCAGTTTGATCCAGATGTATTGGATTTTGTTTCAGCAACATCCTTGAAGTCTGGCCTGGAAAAGTTGCAAGTTAAAACAGATATTGCAGGCCAAGTTAGAATTTTGCTTGCAAGCCTAGGAACAGATAACAGTATTACTTCCGACGGAGAGTTGTTGGAACTTCAATGGAAGTCCAAAGAAATTAGTAAGGCGACAAGCGCAAGTGTAACGCTCTCTCAAGTGCAGCTTGGGCATGCATCAGGGGAGTCGACTTCGCTGGATGCTGTTACATTTAACGTACAAATTAACGTATTGGATAAATCAACATTGATTTCACTCATCGCTAAAGGACAGGATGCGGTAAATACCGCAGTAGAAGGTTCCGAGGATGGGCAATATCCAATCGGCTCCATTTCTAACTTGCAAAGAGCAATCAATGAGGCCAATACAGTGGTTGCAAATGCAGTGAGTCAGCAAGGAATAGACGAGGCGGAAATCGCCTTGACGCAAGCTTTGAACAAATTTAAAAGCTTAGTTATCCATATTGATCCTAATCCTGAAGATCCTAATCCAGAAGATTCAAATCCAAATGGAACACCATCAACAACGACGGACCAAGAAATAACACAAACAACTAGTATTAACGGGGTTCAACTGGTTAATTCATCGCCAGAAGTTGTGAAAGATGAAAACGGACAAACAACGTCCAGATGGAATGTGGATGCAGCAACGATCCAAAAAGCCATCAATGCTCTGAGCTCATCAGAAAATAAAAATGAAATTCAATTGGAAGTAAAAGGTACTACAGATGCGGCGCAAGTCCAACTTCCGGCAGAGGTAGTCAAAGATACCCAGTCGAAGGTTCCAAATGCTGTCATCTCCGTAAAATTTGATAACGTGACATATGATTTGCCAGTCAAAGCGATTGACGTGCAAGGTTTGGCGAACGCACTTGGCACCGATGTGAAAAATGTAAAAATCAGCGTCACTCTCGAGAAATTGAACGGAACGGTCGCCAGTCAACTGGATGCAAAGATTCAACAATCCGGTTACAAATCTTTGTCCCAAGCCGTAGATTTTACTGTAACTGCTGAAGCGAACGGCAAGTCTGTTACAGTAAATGATTTTGGCAAAACGTATGTGCATAGAACACTTGCTCTTACTAAGGTAATTAATGCAGCAAACGTAACAGCCATCATGTACAATCCAACTACCGGTGAAATGGACTTTGTACCGGCAATCTTTACAACATCAGACGGTAGCATGCAAGCAACGATCAAACGTCTGGGCAACAGCATTTATACCGTTGTAGAATCGTCAAAGTCGTTTAATGATTTGAACGGTCATTGGGCTAAGGCGGATATTGAGCTTCTGGCTTCCAAGCTAGTGATCAAGGGAATGACAGAGACGAACTTTATCCCAGAAAATCAAATTACGCGTGCGGAATTTGCAGCACTTTTGGTACGTGGACTTGGATTGACTGAGGCGAAACTTGGAAAGTTTACGGATGTGAAGGAATCCGATTGGTATTCCGGAGCGGTAGGGGCAGCTGTTAAAGCTGGTCTGGTAGAAGGTTTTGAAGATGGGACGTTCAGCCCTAATGCCAATATTACACGTGAACAAATGGCGGTAATGATTACGCGAGCGATGGCGCTCGCAGGTAACAGTGCTGAAGCGAATACCAAGGCACTTCAGACATTTGAAGATGAGAAATCAATAAATGGATGGGCCAAAGACGCGGTTGCCCGAACAATTAACGCTGGCATTATGAACGGAGTAAGCAATTCCAGTTTCATGCCAGGAGATAAGGCAACACGTGCTCAAGCAGCGGTCATTATGAAACGACTGCTACAATTTGAGACATTCATGAATTAATTGAGCGGAATTAGGCAAAAGCAGAGAGATTTTTCTCTGCTTTTGTTTATTTTTTTACAGGCGAGGCAGGTTGAAATATTCCAAGTCAAGCTGAATGTAAAGACGAGTGTAAAAAACAGCCCGCACAAGTGTGCGGGCTGTTTCTCTAACTTCCAAAGTAGGGATTTTGATAGACATAAGGGCTTGAGGGTGCATCTTGGGTGTCCACTGTTTTTGCAACGATTACTAATACGTCTTTACCGTCAAATTGACGTTTCTCAATGGTGCCGAGAGCGACTGCATACATATCGGTTTTCCATTGTTCCGGGGAATCGGTTTCCACCAGGATAGCAAGCGGGACAGAGTCTGCGACACAGCACCTCATGGAGAATCTTCCTAAGGCAAATTGATTTTTGTTCATGCTATCTAAGCGGTAAATATAACCGCTAATCTGTACCTTTTTACCTACAAATTGATCTTGATACAAGTCCAGCGACGTCAGCGATTCGATATAGAAATCATCGTTAATTACAATGAGAGGCTCCTTGTACATGTCCACAGCCCGCTTGGCGTAAGGCTTGGTGTATTCATTAAACGGAAAGGCCTGTCCCGTATCTACTTGCAGTTTATCATTCGGAATTAAGTTCGGACTTGCATCGCCGTAATTGTTATTAACTAGGATGCCCGATGGGGTGAAATTTAATCCTTTTTTGGCTGCCATCTGACTGCCTAATACCGCACTAGGGAATGAGAAAGCAAGAACAAGTGGGATAATTAAAGCTACATACATGATAATAACGCCGGGTTTCCAGTGATCGTGGCTATGCGCTGAACATGAACAGGTGGTCGCCGCTGTTTTATTCTTGGCGCGGATGTCACGAACCGCCAAATAAAGCTGATGCATGGCCAACACATACATGCCAACGGCAAGGCTTTTCACCCAGATATCCATTGTCGGAGCGACATAATATATCAAAGCATCGGAGCGGCTAATCTGTACAATGAAAATAACGAATGCTAGTAAGACGGCGGTTCGAATCATTCGATGCGCAAACGTGGACCATTTTTGCATAATTACCTTGCCTCCATTTTATTAGTAAGAATACAGTTGATCGAATGCGACGGACCCTAATAGAACAACTACAGCTGAAATGAGCATAACCGTCACGACGGTTTTGACTCGAAACACTTTAAGCAGCATCATCGTGCTTTTGATATCGAGCATAGCGCCAAAAACGAGAAAGGCGAGTACGGAGCCAAGGCTGAAACCCGGAATGAACGTTGCGCCGACGAAAGCGTCTGCGGTGGAGCAGATGGAAAGGATGTAGGAGAGCCCCATCATAAACAAATGCGGAGTGAAGTCTCCATCGCTTAATGTAAGAAGCCATTTCTTGCTTACAACCGTTTGCAGTAAAGCAGTTACAGTGGCGCCTAATACTAGAAATTTACCTACATCAAACATTTCGATGGCGGCGTGTTCCAGTGTTTCGTGCCATTTATTTTTCAATTCAACTGCTTTTGGTTTTTGAGTCGGGAGAGGTCGTTTGAGGCTTTTTTTGATCGGAGTAACATGCTCAATCGTATTGTTCACTGGCGTGCGAAGCGCTGAATCGCGTACGCCTCGTGCAGCCCACAGCCCAATAATAGCCGCTGTGACAAACGCAAGCACCATGCGGGCAATCGCCATCTCCGGATGAGCGCGAAATGCAACGAAAGTGGACGTAAACACGACAGGATTAATAATCGGTCCGGCCATCATAAAGACAAGGCCGATATAAGGCGGCATGCCTTTGCGGATCAGCCGGTGTACAACAGGGATAATTCCGCATTCGCAAAGCGGGAAGACGATGCCCAGCAAGCATCCAAAAAGGATGCCGGGAATTGTTTTTTTCGGTATCCATCGCTGTAGTGTTTGATCGCTAATGAATGTTTGCAGCAATGCAGAAATCACGACGCCTAGCAGAATAAACGGAAACGACTCTAGTAAAATACCGAGAACCATGGTGCGAAAATCACTTAGAAAACTCATTGAGCCGCTGCCTCCCTAACAAATAATGGATAAAAGAAGTAACTGATAACAACAATTAAAATGTGTTTTTAATTTGTTTATTGTGTGTTTTGTATTGATTTTAACAGGCAACTATTATTTCTACAACATTATTTCGTTAAGAAATTGTTAAAGAACGGGGGGGTGGTGGTCAATTCTTCATGTTCCCACAAAAATGAAAGACACCTAACATCAAAAGGATGTCAGGTGTCTTGATTTTATTAGGCCATGAGCTCATTAAACATTGCTGCTGGTACCAAAATACTCGCGAGTAGCTTTGCGGGATTGAGGGGTTAATATGCGATCAAGCTCCTCATTAAGCCAAGTAAGCGACTTGTTACGCAGAACATTGCGCATACTATCTTCAGCCTCGAGCATAGTCATGTTAATCAGACAAGGAGAAGCTTTGGTGCATGCTGCAAACTCTTCGTCATTATTACATAAATAAGTATTGTCTTTGATATTTTTACATTGAAATATAGGCGTAACCCCTTCAACAGCTTCAACGACATCCCAAAAAGAAATATCCTCAGGAGACTTGGCTAATTTATAGCCACCTTTAACCCCAGGGACAGAGCTTACGATACCAGCTTTGGTTAATTTACTGAATATTTTCGAAAGATAAGTCTCGGAAATACCTTGAAAAGCGGAAAGCTCTTTAATCCCAATCGTAGAATCAGGAGGAATATCAATCAAATATACTAAGCAATGCAGTCCATATTCAACGCCAATACTATACTGCATGCAAACACCTGCTTTCAGATTAAAAAAAGTTATTATAAATCATCTTAGGTGGATTTAAGACCCTTGTCAAATAGGGGATTTGGCATTTTTAGCTAATGAGTCGTATTCGCTTTTTGTTGTTGACAGCCAGTAACGAAAGAGATATATTATAGATATATTTAATCGACGATTAATGTTGTCGATGATAAACGAGAGTTCAGCCCGAAATTGTAAGTTCAGCGCAATAAAATATGAATTTCATTAACAATAAAAAACGAAGGAGTGTGTCATACACATGCAAATCAGATTGGATTATACGAAAGTGCAGCCGGAGTCTTTACAAACACTTTTAAAATTGGAAGGGTACGTGAAAAAGAGCGGTCTTGACGGCAACTTAGTGGAGTTAATTAAAATTCGCGCTTCGCAAATTAATGGCTGTGCTTACTGCATTGATATGCATACGAAAGACGCGCGTGCAATGGGCGAGACGGAGCAACGTTTGTATTTGCTCAACGCATGGAGAGAAGCTCCATTCTATACACCATCAGAGCGTGCCGCATTAGCATTAACAGAAGCTGTGACCAGAATTTCGGATGCCGGCGTGCCAGAGGAATTATATGACCAAGTCCGTAGACATTTTGACGAGGAACAATTTGTTGATTTAATCATGGCGATTAATGCCATTAACTGCTGGAATCGCATCGCGATTTCAACGGGCATGGTGCCTGGAGATTATCAGCCTCCTGCAAGTAAGTAATCTATTTGTACAAGTGAGGCGAGATCCCCGTACATGAACTATGTAGGGGGATCTCTTTTGCGAATAAACCTTGATACATAATTCCCGTAATCTAAGATTGGGGAGTTGCTTTTACTTTTAAGGATCCTTTACGTTTCCTTATCCATCCCAAGATCAGCACTAAGAACGGTACTAGCAATGCAACGGGCAGTGCAATCGGTGGCCAATAAGATTCAAGGAATTCGAATGCGCGCATATGATCCATTACGATCCAATACCCGAACGCTGAGAGGGACAGTGTCACAGGGATAATCATCTTTCGATCGTTATTGACCCCAAAAGAATGGGCCGCTGCTCTGCATGCACAATACAGACATAATATAAGTTGGGTAAACAAAGGAATAACGAACATGGCTACCATAATCATCTCGTATCGCTGCATGAATACACCCAATCTAGCTGTTCTTGCCATTTGCATGCAAGAAACGAAATACTGAGCCGTAACCTCCGGTGAAATCACGGCTACTTCCATAATTGGCCACTGCAGTATGATGATACCGCTGAACAGGACTCCCACAACCGCAGACTTATTCCAAAGTTTATTCTTTTTTACTTGCGGCAAAATCAGAGCGGCTCCCATTGTTGCCATTGCCCAATCTGTATCTAAATAACGGCTTGCCCAGAAAGTAGGTCCTACTCCGCTCTGAAACAACGGCAGCATTTCTCGGACGTCCAGTTGTTGGACAGTGCCCATAATCATTAAGATATTTAGGTTCACCATTGTCAGAATTCCAATAAAAGCCGTTCGGCTGATGACTTCAAGCCCGCTGAAGAGCCCGAACAAACAGACACATACTTGCGCAATTACAAAAGTATAGACAGGTGCATCAGGAAGAAAATAATCCATGATATGGTACGTGTACGTAATTAATACAGAGCTAAAAGCCCCTATGAAGAAAATAAATACGACAAACCCAAGCACCCGTTCCAACCATTTGCCTGCAAAATCTCCTGCTTGCTCCAAGAGATTCCGCTCGGGCGAGCGCCTTGCTGCCATAACGGTAACAGCCATAACCACAGCTCCCGTTATTATCGCAATTATGGTGGAAATCCAAATGTCGCCTTCGACTGCTCTCGCCATTTTCCCCTGAGTTACGCCAAGAGCCTTCGAGTACATGAGTGTCATGACGACGGCCATGAGCATACTGTTGGAAATTTGTATACGCTTCATTTGCATCCCTGCACTTCTCCCTTTATCCTATTTGTTTTCTCCAATCGGCCGGGTCGGTAAACGCAGTAATACAGGATTATTAATATGTGCCTTAACTTCTACACTCGTGCTTGCTTCAGCGAATGTTTGATTCCACTTCTTTTGGAGTTGTTTCCATTGAATGGGATATTTGTTCTGAAATACTTTGCCCATATTGAGATAGTCCACTTTGTGCTTATGCTGTGCTTTATCCAACAACTCAGAGATTCCATCTTCTAGTTGCTTTGCTGTCTGATCCTCCAAGGCACTCATCAATTCTGTCGTGCTCAAATCGGTACGAGGAGCTTCGACTAGATTCATATGAATATCGAGGTGAATATCGAAGGATACCTTCCCGTTTTCGTAACGCGGATTAACTTCAAATTTACTTTTGCGACTTTCCAAACTTACGGAATATTCCGGATAGTCTGGACTTGGCAGCGCCATTATGAAAGAAGTCTTCTTCTCAACAAACCACAGCAAGCTTCGACTCTCATGGGACGTTAACGTTCCGATCATTTTTTCCTTCTTAAAGACCGCTGTTCCTCCCAACTCAACTTGGGATACTTCACCTTGATTCGTTGGTACTTTCTCCGACAAAAGTCTGTTCTTTATGTGCACCATAGCAATAATAGGAGTTGAGGTTTCACTTAGGTATCCTGAAAGGACCGACTTCAAATCTGTTTTAGGCGCCTCGGAGATAATACGACTGTAATTGAACAAGCTATCCAAGGTGTCGGCAGGGACTACCTCTAAGCCAGTCTTTGTTGCCACATACTTGGCAGCATTTCCTTGGGTAACAACGACCCACGAGTTCATTCTGAGCTCATGATTGCGAGTAAAGAAATCAAATATCTCTGTAATACTGTCTCTTGCCAAATCTTCTCCAATTAGGATAATTTTATTGTGTGCCCAGTACACTCTACGGGAGCTAAACCGGGCAATATTGCGGATCGCTTCAAAAATTGATTTCCCTTGCGCAGTGGCGCTCCAAATTGGATCCCCTGTGCCTCCAGCCGGTGCCCCCGTCTGTCCGCGAGAGTCTGCAGGACGAACGATTTGTGCGGACACTTGAAACATGCCGGTACCCTTGTCTTTATCAATTCCTATTGCCATCACGAGTGCCATATGGTTAATATCCCTAACCCCGCAACCTGTCATCAAAAGCAAGATGAGGATAAAAGAGACCATAATCAATTTCGAAGAAGGAATGGTCATGTTTTATCCTCCTGAGGAGCCTGCTTAGGCGCGGGACGATTTGTTGTGTTTTCAGATGTAGACCCAGACGCCTGTCCTTGCAGCGGCGATATGACCTTCGAGGAATCACTAGGAGTAGGAGCTGTATTCTGTGCTTGTCTGGTTCTGTTTCCCTGGGCAGCCGTCCCGGGTCTTTTCTTCATGGCAAACCAGGGCGCACGGAACCAAATATCCTTATGTTCATTCGGACGGAACGGAGATAAGGGGGCCAAATAGGGTTCCCCGAAAGAGCGTATGCTGAGCATATGCATAACCATTATCATTAAGATGGAGCCGAAGCCTAGCAATCCAAGTGTTCCTGAAAAAATCAATAGAGGAAAACGGATCATCCGCAAAGAATAAGAGGCCGCATAATTCGGAATGGCGAAGGACGTGATGCCGGTCATGGCAACGATGATAACGGCGAAAGGGCCGACCATACCTGCCTGCACAGCAGCTTGACCGATAACAAGAGAGCCGACAATGCTGACAGCCTGTCCCATCGGTCTAGGCATTCGAAGACCTGCTTCTCGAATCAAGTCAAAAGCGAGCTCCAGAACGATGATTTCCAGCAATACAGGAAGAGGGACTACTTCTCTACCTGAGGCAATCGTTAGTGCAAGGGAAGTGGGAACCATCTCTTGATGAAAATTTTCAACCATCACGTACAAAGAAGGCAAAGTTAACGTGATTGTAACGCCAAGCAACCTTATCAGTCGCAAGAATGTAGCAACGTAGTAACTCATATAATAGTCCAAAATAAAGGATACAGAAGACTCAAGTGATCGTGATGGTTCTGCCATGAATGTGAGGCCGTGAATGGCTGACACGTTCACTTTTCAAACACAGAACCAACTTTCTGCGTAGCAAAATGGCAGTTAGGGAGCTTGGTAACAGGCCTCAACTGCCATTCATGTTTTTATTAAACGCATAAAGAATGGAGCTCGCTGCTGATATTGGTTAGGAATTATTGAAAATTCTTGCCGTTAGACATCTCCGCCGGTTTTTAAAAGTCTAACGACATGAAAATATCAATTAAGAAGCCTTGATTTATCATGGCTTCTTTCTGTTTGTGGGATTTTCTGAGAAGAATAACTAGAGTCTGAGAGGCGGAATAATGGACGGGGAAAAATGGCGAACAGGTCAAAAAGTGTTTGTTGTCTACTTATAGGACTATCTTTAATATAAAAATTATAACTGGCCCGTTTAACCTATATATCAATTCTGAAAGGAGCCCTCATTCCAGAAAATATTCAACTTTACCTAATCATTCTTCCAGTGCTGCTGCATATCTTCGTGTTCAGCTATAAATGAGCGGCCAAGAAAATGTAACGGTTGGTTTCGAAAAGCTTGATTATACAAATTTGGAGGTTTCAACGATGAAGCGTAAATTAACCTTTCGCGAGGACAGCGTCTTGACGATCACGGATGAAAGCGGAGAACCGGCTGCAGCGCTTTATTTTCTCGATAGCGGAGATTATGCTGCCCCTATCAGCCGAGTCGGAGGTTATGCTTGGATTGGGCGCGACCAGATTGATTGGTATACAAAACAGTCACGGGAGTTAAAGATGCGCAGTGGCGGCAAGCCATTGCCAGCGCTTGCTTTCTTTCATATTCCGCTGCCGGAGTATAACGAAGTGTGGGATTTCCACGTTTGCCACGGGTACCGGTATGACGGTTATAGTTCGAGTCCGCAGATGAATTCGGGCTTTTTCTCGGCGATGGTGGAAATGGGTGATGTGATGGGGACATTCGTCGGCCACGACCATGGCAATGACTTCGTTGGAGAGCTGCACGGAATCAATCTTTGTTACGGACGATCCACCCGGTATGTGAGCTTTATTGATGGGGTAAGAAACGACCGTATGCCCGTTGGTGCTCGCGTTATTCAACTGATGGCGGGCGAGCGGAAGTTCGATACTTGGATTCGCGATCATTTATTTTACTCTTTTATTATGTACTTATTCATTTATTATGTATTTTTAATTCTTCATTTAAGAATTTATAGACGGTTAATTCGTTGATAATGATTGTTACTTTTAGGATAGCATTTTATTTTTTTTCGGTACCCCTGGAATAGGATTGAAATTGCTAACCGTTTAACCTATAATCAACAATAAGTATTACTAGTAATACTAGTTATATTATTTTATTGAAGCTATGACTGATGATTATAAGGGGAAGGAGACCTGTGTGCGGGGAGTGTTGATCGTATCCAAATGCCAAAAGTATTTTGGGGGAGTGATTCGAGGTGCGTAAAGCAAGCTTTAAAGGAGTCATGTGTTTCAGCCTATGTCTTTCTTTGGTTTTAGGATGGCTGCCTATACCTGAGGTCAAAGCGGCAACATCCATTAGCGTGGTTGATTGGGATAACGAGAAGCAGGTTATGGATGGACTTGGAGGTGCTTTCGCTTTTAATAAAGCTGCCGGCATCAAACAAATTTATGATAAAGACCCAGTTGCCGGCCGTGAGCTTTTGGATCTCATATTTAGCCATGATAAAGGAATAGGTCTTAACATTGTCCGTACGAATCTTGGAGATGGCGGAATTGTAAACGCTGCCACGAAAGCGGAGTGGGGGAATCGCTTTTACGATGGCCCAACGGATACGATTTGGCCAGAGAAGAATGAAGGTTTCGTCTGGGATCAACCGGACTGGGCTTCCCGCAAGGCACACTTTGATGAGGCGCAAGTCTGGATTATGAAGGAAGCGATGTCTTACGGTGTGAAGACTTTCTATGCCGATGCATGGTCTCCTCCCTATTGGATGAAGACGAATAGCAGTGTTTTGGGTCAAAGTGGTGCCAAATTAAAAGCAGATAGCTATCAAGATTACGCAGATTACCTTGTTCAGTATGCTATTGGGTATAAGCGTGAGTTCGGTATTCCGATTACCCATATCGGACCAGCGAACGAGTCAGAAGCGGCGCATGGCTCCTACTCGGGATTTGTGATAACAGCAGCGGAGTATAAAGATTTTATGCAGAATTATTTAGGTCCAACGCTTCAAAAGGCCATTGATGAAGGGAAATTTGCCGAGCTGGGCATGAACCCTCCCCTAATCGTGGCTCCCGAAGGCACGAACTTGAACGCTTCGTTGAATCTCGGACGCCCAATGCTCGAGGATCCTGCATCTAGTACATACATCGATGTATTCTCAACGCACTTGTATGGGACATCAAGTTTCAATAATGGTCCATTAACATCTACAGGAATAACAGGTGCTTATCCTGATTTTTTGCGTAACTTCAAGTTATGGCAAACAGAGTTCATGACGCAGAATACAGCGAACTCTTCTGCTGCTGCAAATACGCAGCTTTATGCGAATCAGACGATTACGGATGGTGTCAAGTGGGCAAACCTGCTGACGAATATGTTTACGAGCGAACCTGGCTTCAACTCCTTTTTGTGGTGGTGGCCGATTGGGAATAATGGCGCTGATGGTTCTGACCTGATTCGATTAGCGACGACGGGCTCACCCCAAGGGAACGCCTCTACAGTTACTGGCTTATATCGAACATTTAAACGGTTATATACATTTGGGAATTTCTCTCGTTTTATTAACCCAGGCGATATTCGGATCGATGCTACCCGTGTCCCTGTGGAAGGCGTGAATATTTCAGCTTATAAAAATCCTGCAAACAACGAATTTAGTATCATAGCTGTCAACAGCGGAGCAGTGAATCAAGTGGTCAACTTCAAACTGGATCATTTTCCGGCAGGTGCGGCTTCGGTTGTCGGTTATCGCACATCAGCCAGTGAAAATCAAAAGCTGATTGAACCGGTAGTCATGACTGACGGATCTTTTGAGGTAAACATTCCTGCAAACTCAGTCATTACTTTTGTACCCCAAACAGATCACAATCTTCCCGGATTGACTGCGAAGCGCGACATTTTCTCTACACTTGAAGCTGAAGACAATGACGGGGCGTCCGGCCAATTAAACATCATCCAAGGTGGTGCCAATAGAGCTTTATCCGATGTGTCGAACGGCAGCTATATTAAATTTGCTAACGTAAACTTCGGCGACGGCTCAGCCAACGGCGGTATTGTCAGACGGCATATTTTAAGCATGAACGCGATAGTGGCTTCTATACAAGGCGGATTCATAGAAGTACGAATCGATGATCCTGCAACAGGTAGAGTGGTAGGCACGTTCAACATTCCGGGCAAAGGCAGCGGAGATGCCTATTCGTCCTATCCGATCCAGATCGATACGGGAGACAAGGCGGCTAATGGTTACCATGATGTATATATGGTGTTTCACGGTAATGGAAATGCGTTATTTCATATCGACCGCTTTGAGTTCGACCAATCGGTTCTTCCTTCCGGAAGTATCTTGAAAAATGGAAGTTTTGAAGATTCGCCGGCAGCTGCATGGGAAAGAGCGTATGGTGCAACAGGCACGACATTTGATCGTACCACAGGTCAGAGTTATTCCGCCCCTCCGACAGCAGCCAGCTCGACAACGGCCTATTCGGCATTGATCTCGAATCGGGAAGAAGCTGCGAACGGCATAGCCCAAGTGATTACGGATAAAGTCACGACAAACAAGAAGTACAAGGTCAATGGCTTCTTTATGCCTTCCGAAGAAGGGACAACGGGGAAAATCAACTTGATTGCTCTGGATACGGTTGGAAAGGTTGTTTATACCAAGACCATAGCGGAAAGAAGTAATCTTGAGGCCATGGTTTGGTCACAAATCGATTCCATCTTTACGTACGAATCCCCAAACATGGATTATGAGACGCTAAAGATCGTATTTACGAATACGGGGACGGATGCTCTATATGTAGACGAAGCTGCTTTGGTTCCTTATACAGAAAATGTTTGGTCTATCCGGCCTGTACAAGTATCTACAAATGTTGGAGCGGCACCTGTTCTGCCTAACGTTGTAACAGCCGTTTACAGTTCGGGTTCTGAGTCACAGTTACCAGTCATCTGGGAGCTCATCGATCCTTCCAGTTACGCGAAAGAAGGGAGTTTTACCGTAACAGGTACAGTAGAGGGAGTTTCACTGACAGCAATTGCTACTGTGACCGTTCTAACTCCATCAGGTAATCTTGACCCAAGCTATCTGACTGGACCTGAAAAGGTGTCAACAGGCGAAGTGTTTGATTTGACTTTTGGATTAAACGGGTACAGTCACGAAGCACTTGCTCAAGATATGACCGTGACCTTCAATACGTATAAGCTGGATTTTATTGCACCAGTGTCGCTCAGTAACGATTTTAAAGTGGTTGATTATAAAATGATAGAACCCGGCAAAATCCGGTTTCTTAACGTGTTTTTCGGTGATTTGCAAACAGATCCGAATGGAGCCCTGATGAAGCTGCAATTCAAAGCAAAATCGAATGCAGAACCGGGGGATGTCGATGTTACGGTTTTGGGTGTAGTGATGGCAGACCAAGATGATGTTGAACATGAAATTGCAGGATCTTCGCATCGCATTCACATTGCTGCTATTGAGAAGCAGGATTTAACCGAGCTGATTACAGAAGCAAAAGACGTATATGCGAATGCAACCGAAGGAAGGCTTATCGGACAATACCCTGCCGGGTCGAAAGCAGCACTGAATACGGCTATTAGTGCAGCAGTTCAAATTGCAAGTGATGCTTCGGCAACGCAAAGTGAAGTAGATCAAGCGAAAACTGCGTTAACCCAGTCGCTGCAATTGTTCCGAAGCTTGGTTATTGTAACTATACCTGGCGATATCAACCACGATAATCGAGTAAGTGTCGGCGATTTGTCGAAAATGGTAAAAGCCTATGGCAAGAAGTCATCTGATCCAGACTGGAATTCTGTGATGAGCTTAGATCTCAATCAAGACGGCTTCATTGATATCGTAGATTTAGCCCAAACGGCCCAAATGATTCTCAATTGGTAAAATTTCTCTTATTTAATGAATTAAAAGCAGTTCTGTTGTTGCACTAAACAGGACTGCTTTTTTTTTCGGATCTGGGATCTTATGGACAACGATGGAACGGTTTGAACTTGGGAGTGCAGCCTCTGGGGTTGTGATATATTCAATTTGATGCGCTCCAACAATCCTCTTAGCATCTTGTCGTCGGGTCAAGGAGCCTACCCCGACGACACTCTCTTTGTTTTTTTGATTGACAGCCAATATGCCCCCCCCTATAATTTAAACAAACGTTTAATTAAAATGATCGTTTGAATTTAAATAGGAGTGGTAATTTTGAAACAAGCACTAGGCGCATTTTTTAAGCAAGGCACAACGAAGGTAGGCATCATCACAGCCATTATGTTTCAGCTGTTATTCAGTTTGATTTGGATGACTGGGTATGCAGGTGTATCAGATAACACCAAGAATTTGAAGATCGGTATTGTGAACGAGGATCCAGGCATGGGGAACACAGTGGCAAGCAATTTGAAAGCGAATCTGCCTTTTCATACAGAGCAAATAGACTCAAATGATAAAGCACAGGAAATGCTTAACAATCGCCAAGTGCAAATGGTTATACACATCTCAGCCGATTTTACAAAGAAACTGCAAACACCGGGGCAAACGGCTCCAATTTCGTACACAATTAATGAGTCCAATCCGTCCATGATGAAGCCCGTGATGCAGGCGGTAGCAGGCAATGTAACGGCAACTGTGAACAAGGAAGCTGTAGCCGCAGGGGCATCTGCCGTGCTTACTCAAATGAGTCCGAACCTGCCGGCTGAACAAGCGGGGCAAATCGCGCAAGGACTGGCTAATAAGGTAACCTCCGATATTCAGAGTACAAATAAAGTTAAAGATATGCCGAATCAAATGCTTCCTATGATGCTTGTACTTGCTTCTATTGTAGGAACTATGATCATGGGCATGAACTTCAGCGTTTCCACGAATATTCTCGGTGCATCGGTAAGTAAAATGGGCAAATTTGCCGCACGCTTCATACTGACCGTAATTGCTGCAGTAGTTGTTGGACTCATTAGCGCAACAATGGTTGTTGCTTTGGGAGGACATGTAGAGAAAGGGTTTATGGCATTATGGTCGTTTGAATCTTTATTCTTGCTTACGTTTGCTTTGGTTGCACAAATGTTTTTGACATTGTTTGGGAACGCAGGTATGCTATTTAACATCGCGATGTTATCCTTGCAATTGGTATCTTCTGGGGCCATCGTGCCAAGGGAGCTTTTGTCGAGCTTTTATCATTCTTTGAGCAATTCTTTCCCGGCCACTTATGCCGTTAACGGTCTGATGAATATTTTGTTCGGCGGCCCTGGTGTGGGTAAAGAAGTAAGTTCTTTGCTTCTCATTGCAGTTATTGCACTAGCTGTTGATTGTGCGGTTGTTTCTATAAAAAAAGTAAAGGCTGCACCTGCTACGAGTCATCGCTCGCAAACCGCTTAACTTTTCATTATAAGGAGGGCGCTAAAGAATGGCATACCAAGAGTCAGACATGAAGATGAAAATTGTACTTGCTGCAAAAAAGTTATTCGCTGAGCATGGTTATGATGCTACAAGCGTTCGTCAAATTTGTGAGGAAGCTGGGGCCAATGTGGCTCTGGTTTCCTATTACTTTGGTGGAAAAGAGAGCGTTTTCTATGAAATTTTTCATCAGTTTTTTCCTTCTCATAAGCTCTCCGGCCTCTTAGACATTGAAGATCCCGTAGAAGGAATTAAGGCGCTTATTGCAGAAATTATTTTGATCCGGAATAAAGATCCTCAAATGATTAGTCTGATTCAAATGGAAATTATCACGGTGTCCCCGCGTATTGAAAAGATACGATCTCTTGTTTTTCCGGCATGGGAAAAGGTGAGATACCTGCTCGAAAAGGGCAGGAATGAGGGGCATTTTCACTTTGGGTCTCTGGATAGTACGCTTATGTTTGTATTAGGCTCGATATTTTTCTATAAGCAGCGAGACTTTTTCGAGCCGCTCTTTACGGACCCGCGGCCAGATATGGAAACGCTTATTCAGCAAACAACCACCTATGTGTTGAACGCACTAGGCTATCAGAGTAAAGGGGAGTAAGGACTTATGAGTAAAACCTATATTGTGTGTTTGGGTGAGCTTCTAATCGACTTCGTACCCGAAGTAAACGGACAAGCCTTGGCCGACGTAACGAGCTTTCAGCGGGCGGCGGGCGGAGCACCGGCCAATGTGGCTGCGGCGGTCGCCAAACTAGGCGGCGACGCAAGGTTTATCGGCAAAATCGGCCGAGACCCCTTCGGCGATTTCCTCGTGCGTACGCTTGACGAAGTCGGCGTGCAAACGGCCGTTGTCCAGACCGATGAGGCGAAGACGGGTCTGGCTTTTGTGTCGCTGCGCACGGACGGTGAGCGCGATTTCTTGTTTTTCCGCGACCCGGCGGCGGACATGCTCCTGCGCGCAGACGAAGTCCAGTCGCAGTGGCTGGAAGACGCAGCGGTCTATCATTTCGGCTCGGTATCCTTGATCGCCGAGCCTTGCCGCACCGCGACGCTGGACGCAGCGCACAGGGCGAAAGATCTTGGCGCATTGGTGTCGTACGACCCCAATGTGCGCCTTGCGCTGTGGCCGAGCGCAGATAGCGCTCGGGCAGAGATCCTTGCGCAGCTTCCGCTTGCGGATGTGGTCAAGGTCAGCGAGGAGGAAATCGAATTCCTCCTCGGCGTGGACGCGACCACTGGGGCGCAGCAGCTGCTGCAGCGAGGACCTAAAGTGATTATCATCACTTTAGGTCCTGAGGGCTGCCGCGTTGTGAGCGCGCGGCAGGATGTGGTCATTCCCGGCACGCCAGCGGCAGCCGTGGACACAACAGGCGCCGGCGACAGCTTCGTCGGCGGCATGCTCTTTCAGCTGGCGTCGCTTGGCGTGACGCCTGCGAACATGGTTGACGCGCTAGCTGAAGCTGGCGTCGCCGAGCGCGTTTTTGGCTTTGCCAACCGCGTGGGCGCCATCACTACAACGCGCCGCGGTGCAATTCCTGCGCTTCCAACGCTCGCGGAAGTGCAATAATGTAAGTGAGTTAAACAGGAACGAGCTTTTTTCGTAATTTATGTTGAAATATGGAAGATTCTATGATATTTTTAATGAGCGAAGAACGCAGATTTCGGATGAATGTCCGAGAGCTGCGTTTTTTTGTTTTTAAGTCGATGGAGGTGAGATTTTGAATCGCAGGAGAAGCCTGCTTATTGCTGTGGTGGCTGCGGTTATGGCGGCAATGCTCGTGTATGGCGTATATGTGCTGCAAGTTAATCAGGTGGAGATGCAGCAGACGGTTCCGGTCGTTGTTCCAAAAGATTTTATTCGTGCAGGCGTCTTGATACGTGAGGAAATGGTGGAACTTCGACCTGTTCAAAAGGGAAGCTACACGCCAGGTATGCTGACTAGCCTGAACGAGATTATTGGGCAGGAAACGTTGATACCGCTAGGGACGAAGGAGCCTATTTTAAAATGGAAGGTAAATCGTTATCATATGCTTCCGAATGAGCGGCAGGCAACTTTCCAAATGCCCAAAGAATATTTGCTGTCGGTATCTAACGGTATTCGGGCCGGAGATCGTGTTCGTGTGTATGTCTCGGGTACTGATAACGGCGGTTCACGCAGGCTATTTGAAGAAAAAGAAATTACGGTTGCTTCTGTCAAATCATCGGCGAATGTGGAAGTCGACAATCCCAAGAATCCAAATCTGATATCCAAGGTGGAAGGTGATAAGGAGAAAATGTACGCTTCCCGCTTGGAAGCTAACGGGGCTATTGACCAAATCAACTTGAATTTAACCGAAAATGAGTGGCTGGAGATTGATCGTTTATGCAGTTCGAAGAAAGCAAAGCTGGTTATTGCTTTCAGTTCCTCTTCGATTTTGACTGGAGATTGAGATAAGGAGGGATGAGGAATGAATATCGGATTACTTTCAACAGATCAAAGATTAATAGACGAAATTATTCATGTCGTTTATAGAAAACCATTGAACTGGATGATTTCATCAACAGCGATAGATTTGATCAGCAATTTAACGGAATTAACTTTTTCACATGTAATTATTTCTGATCGAGAGCTTGATTTTGGCGATTTGGAGGAGTTCCTTGAAGGGTTGCAGCAAGTAAACCCAGACTTGAAAATCATTGTTTTGCTTTCCAACTATCATGATGTGACGATCAACGAGAAGTATGTGAAAATGTGCAAGCTCATGAGGTTGGATTACATCCAGCCGGGGCGCAGTACCGCAGTCATTGCCGATGACATTCGGGCTTGGGTGGACGGGTTCGGGGGAGATCTAAGGTACCAACAGCCTGTAGGTAAATTAGTTGCATTTATTGGATCCACTCCAAATATAGGGACGACCTTGGCCTCTTTTGGTGTGGCTTATTCGCTGGCTGCGGAGACGTCACAGAAGGTGGGATACGTATGCTTGAATCTAAAGAGCTCTAAGCTCCACCGCTATTTAGGGAGAGACGAGAACGGGTTTACGCTCGATGGCTTGCGCGCAGAGCTCAAAGCTCAAAGTTTGACGCCGGAAAGGCTGCTGCTCGTTTGTGATAAACCGAAGGAAGCCCACGGTCTGTATGTCCTGTATGGGAACATGCTTCGTGAGCAAGCGGAGTTCTTTTCGCCATCGGAAATCATACATTTGCTGCGTGTGGCCCGGAGGGCTTTTGACATTTGCATCATAGAGGTTAATGCCTATTGGGATAATGCGGCGACTGTTTGTGGGCTATTGGAGTCTGACAGCAAGGTTGTCGTTACGACAGCGGATATTGCTCATTTTCAAGAAGATTTTTCACGGTGGATTAGGCAGGTTGGTTCGGTTTTTGGTTTGCAGCCGGATGGTTTTGAGTTAATGGCCGTTCAGACAGAACGTCATTCGAGACATAACGAGTTTACGATTAAAGATATTCGCAAGGAAACTCAGCTGCATTTGATCGGACAGATTGCTAAGCATGGGGACGCGCTTTCTCGTTGTAATCAAGGCAAGCTGCTCGATATGCTGACCCCGAGTCATCCGATGTATGAGGAGGTTAAGGGAGTTGCGGCCAAATTAGCCGACTTGTATAAGCTGCCCAGGAAGGAGACGGTACGACAAATTACATGGCTGCAGAAGCTGATGGCAGGGAGAAAAACGGCAAGTTAACGACACGGAGGCGGGGTGAAAGGAGTGAATGAGGAAAGGTTTTCGATTATTACTTATATGCATGAACGAAAACTGAAGGAAAAGGTCGTAGGAGCAGGTTTTGATACGGGAACATATGGGGAAAGCAGCCTCAACACAGAGAAAATGGTTAGATTAGAGACAGGAACTAGAGATAGTTACAGCGATTTAGGAGAGGAGGCTGGTGCGCAGCCCGCACAGGAAGATGTGATTTTTGATCAGTGGGTACAGGATATACGCAGTGAGCTTGTGATGATGAAAGGCAGGACTGAGGCAGAAAAACAACTGTATAATGAGACGCTGAATCGCGCCATTCTTGGTTATGAAGAGGATCGAGGGAAGCTGCTTGCCGTTATTCATGACCTCGTTGCCAAAAGAAGGCTTACCGGTATACCTCCTCGGACCAGCGGATATACGACTTTGCCGGAGGCGATTTTTGCAGAAATTATCGGAATGAATGTACTGGAGCTGGTATTGAAGCATAAGGAGGGACTTGAAGAGATTCAGGTTGTGGGGAGGCAGATCTTTGAGGTGCGTGGCGGGAATGCGATCCCATCCGCTTACGTGCTTCCTTCTGTACGTGAATTAGAAAGAATTCAACAAAATTTGGTGCTTTTTAACAATGATACGCTGAATCCTAGAAAGCGCTGGGCTGAGGTCGTGCTGCGGGATGGATCGCGAGTGACGATGACCGGCTTCGGATTTACGGCAGAGCCGACTTTGACGATTCGTTTTTACACGGTACAGAGGTTTGATTTGGCGATTCTGGCTTCCGCGGAGCTTGCCACGATGAATCATCGAATGGAGCAATTGATTCGGTGTTTGATCCGTTCTTATTTTAACATAGTTGTTATTGGTCCCACGAACTCGGGTAAAACGAATCTTATTAAAGCGATTATTGCTGAAATGGATCATAACGAAAGGATTATTACAATCGAATCGCGGTTTGAATTAAATTTGAAGCGCGATTTTCCTTACAAAAATATCGTCGAATACGAAATTGACGAGGAAGATCCGAGGCATTCCGGTTTGCAGGCTTTTAAGCTGGCATTGCGGCAATCACCGAAACGGATTTGTCACGCTGAAATTCGAGATGAGGATGCGAATCTTTATGTCAGAGCTTGTACGCGAGGTCATGAAGGCAGCATCACTTCCGTTCACGTAAGTGAGCTAGAGGATGTGCCCGATGCGATTACGGATATGTGCATGCTGGATGGTAGGGGAATGGACCCTTTGCGTTTGACGAAAAGAATCACGGCATTTGTGACACAAATCGGGATGGAGATGGCCGTTGTCCACGGGAAAAGAAAGATTGTGCGGATCGTCGAATATCGGTACGAAAATGAGGAGGTTTGCGTAACGGAACTCGCAACTTATGACAAGTCGACAGAGGAATGGAAATTTCCCGGGAAATTGTCGCAACCTGCATCGCGGAAAATCAGTAAGGCTGACCCTGAGGGGTATGCTTTGTTGATGAAGCTCGGTTTTATTGAGAAAGAAGGCGGGTAATGCATGATTTTCGCTACATATGCCTTTCTGGTGTTGCTGTTTATCGTCGTATTTCTGGCTGTGCGATCCGTTTTACACGTACTAATCCGACAGCGCAAAGCCAGATTTAGGCTGCATTATGTCAAAATGTCTTCGTTCGGCAATCGTTTCAGCGAATATTTGGGCAACAGAAGTCGATTGATTAAGCATGTAAAGGAGATGATGGAATCCGTCGAATTAGGCATGAGTTTACAAACGATGCTAGTGGTAACTTTTGTCTTATTTTTAGTCGGTGTTTTGGCGGGAAGCTTGTATTTTCAATCGGTAAAAGGGGTTTTGATTTTGACCTGCATCTGCGTGTCGCTGCCCTATGTGCTGCTTCGACTTAAACTGGTCAGTGTCAGGCTGCAAACCCGACTCGAGTTTCTTCCAGCTGTAGAAGTATTTTATCAATACTATATGGTAGATCCTCATAAAAATATAAAAATGGCACTGAAATATTGTTTGGAGGAAAACCGGATTTTGTATCCGATTAAGCCTGTATTTGAACAGCTGTATCGTAATCTGATGACACAAAGAGATAAGGAGGAAAGCCTGCGCATTTTTTCACTCACATTGGGTCATGCATGGGCTGAGTATTTCATTGGTATTATGCGTGTGGCTTTGACGGAAGGAAGTTTTGTAGGTGATAGTTTCAAAGAGCTAATCATCGACATGCGAAAGGCGCAGCGATTCGATCAAATAGAACGAAATCGACTTTTGGAGATTCGTATTGCCAATTTTACGCCGATTTTGTTTCTTGCCTTATTTTTGTTCATTAATTTCAAAGTAAACGCTGACAATGCCTATTTATACTATATTTTGGACCCTGGCGGACGAAATATGATCTTGGATGCGCTTTTGCTCATATTCGTCTCTTTTATCATGGGGATTTATCTTTCAATGCGAAGAATGTGAGGGTCTATTGAAATGATTCAGATTGCATCCAATGTGCTCCTATTTGGGCTTATCATGACGGTAGTTTATCACGGGATTATGCTTGTGCCTGTTCGGGCTAATAGGTGGAGGACGTCTCAAGTTTTGAGCGTGCTTCGAGAGAGGAAGCTTCCTGAATGGTTGTTCAAATGCTTAGGGCTAAAGGCAAAGGTGCTGGAAGAGAAGCGTCAGCTGCTGTTAGGCTGTGGCATTCGGTTGAATGCCGGTCTCTACGAAGGAGGTAGAAGAATGCTGCTAGGGGCAGCTTTTCTTATGGGGACTTTAGGGTATGCTGGCTTACAGCATCCAGTGCTAACTTTGTATATTGAGCCTATCTATGTGTTAACCGGGGCGTTCTGTATGTTGCTGTTCTTGTTTTTCGATAAAAAAGTGTTGGCACAGTTGAAGGAAAAGAGAGCAAATCGCATTGTGCGGGAAATTTACGTCATTAGTCATCATTTGCTTTATTACAATGATTCGCATATGAGTTTGCACGCTAAGCTATCATTATGCGCCGCTCAAACTCGTTCTATTCGGACGCAGTTCGGGCTTCTGCTCAATGAATGGTATCAAGGCTCGGAAGCGGCGATTGCCCAGTTCAAAATCAGGTTGGGAACGGACGAAGCGCATAGCTTCGGGGAGACCTTGAATGTACTCAGATTGAATGAGCACGCCAGTTATTATGAGCTGCTCAAGCAAAGGATTCAGGACTATAAAGAGAAGATGGACTTGGTTCGAGAAAGTAAAAAAGAAGCGGTTTCTTACGTGCTGTTTGTGCTTGCCGGACTACCAATCTTGAATACGTTTCGGGTATTTATGTACCCTTGGGTTGCCGAAGGTCAACGATTATTTCATGCAATTAACTAAAGGAGTGGCGCGTTATGAGAAATATTTTAGTTACCGTTATGATGTTGATTGTGGTTGCATTCCTCTTTACATCAATTGTTAATGATGGTTCGACAGGATTAAGGCGGAATATTTCGACGCATGGTACGCAAGCGAATACGGATATTACGGCATTAAGGCCTTAATCTTCATGCAGGGGGCAGGCAGTGAGGTCGATTTTAGTGACAGTGATGTTAATTATGGTTGTAATTGTTATTTATAACAATGTGGTTGGAGGAAGTACGGGAACACGCAAGCAGGTGAATAACGGCGGTGCCAGAATTAATGGAACGATAGAACGGATTGATCCATGAAGCAGCTATTGGTGTTCGTTCTACTTGTGACTATGCTCTGTTGGTTCATGTTCGCACCAGTGTATAAGCATGTCGTTATTGTTCGCCAGGCTGTGTTGCAAAAAGAAGTTGATTATCTACTGGAAATCGGCGCTAACGGCAGGCATGGGTACATCGATAACTTGATGATTCAAGAGTCCAGGGACCGTATGGAGGAAAGAGGATTTATGCCAGGGGATCTCGTCTATACGATCGAAACCACAACAGGGACGGGGGGAACGAATGCGAGTGCTCCTGTTTGGAGGGGAGCGGGGTTACGTTTGAAGCTGACTTACCCGTATCATCGGCTTTTTGTTATTGATCAATTGGTGGGGATAACTGTTCCTGCGGAAACTGACCGTATGGGGGCCAGCGGCATGAAGATGAGTGAGTATGTGCCTTGAAGGTTGAGGGGATGTTGTGTATAAGCTGCTATTCATGGCGCTGATGAGTGTTGTGTTTATGTCGATGTATGCGCTGCAAACGGATGAAGAGCTTGCCATGCACACGGTTTTTCATGGGAAGCATGCGCTTAACCGTGCAGTGCATGCGGCCGCTCAGCAAAGTGATCAAGTGAAGCTGGCTGAGGGTATCCATGCTATAGATGAGAGCAGGGCAAAGACTGTGGCACTGCAATATTTACAGGCAAATTTAAGACTGGATGCGGCTAATCATCCGCTGCCGGACACTTTTTTACAAGACGAGGTGGTGGTGGAACTCTTTAAGATCGTTAATGAAGGGGAGGTGTTTCCTTATACCTATACGAACTCCGCCTACGGTTACTCGGTTACGCTGGATCGACCAGGGGTGATTATGTTCATTCGGTTGGATTTCCCGAGAACGTATACCGTTTTGCAGCCGATTACTTGGAGGATTAAGTGTTCGGCAGAAATGGTATTTTGAATGTATAATAGCAGATGAGGTGTACATTCTTGGAGTTTGTGAGGAGAGGTACGAATGACGATTTTCCAGCAAAGGCAGCTGTGGCTTCAGGGTGAGATGATCAAGCGAGGATGGTCCGGCTTCCTGGTCACCCATCATGTGGATATATATTATTACTGCGGCTCGATGCAGACGGGGTATTTGTTCATCCCCGCGGAGGGCGAGGCGTTGTACCTCGTTCGCCGCAGTTTGATCCGCGCGGAGGAGGAAGCGTCAGCGGACGTGGAAGCGCTGGGATCTTGGAAGACGCTGGCTGAGCGTCTTCGCGCGCGCTGCGCGAGCGGGTCCGCGGCGGATGCGCCGCTGCGGATCGCGACCGAGCTGGACGTGTTACCCGTCCAGCTGTATGGGAAGCTCCAGGCGGCGCTGCCCGGCGCTGCCTGGGAGGATGGCTCGCTGCTCGTGCGCGAGCAGCGAATGATCAAATCGCCGGACGAAGTCGCGGCGATTCGGGGGGCGGCGCGCGTTGTCGACGCGGCGCTGGAAGCGGTCATCCCTCACATTCGTGAGGGGATGGCGGAGTTTGAGCTGATGGCGCTCATCGAGCATCAGCTCCGGCTGCGCGGGCACCAAGGGCTGATGCGCATGCGCGCGTACAATTCCGAGTTAATCACCGGAATGGTCGCGACAGGCGCGGCGGCAGCGGTGCCCACCTATTTCGACGGGCCGGCCGGGGGCACGGGGCTCCACCCGTCCAGCCCGCAAAGCTCAGGCCGCGCGCTGCTTATGCGCGGCGAACCGATCCTCGTCGACATTGGCTGCATGGTCGACGGGTATTTGATCGATCAGACGCGCACGCTTGTGATCGGCGATTTGGACCCTGAGCTGCAGCAGGCTTACGACGTGGCGGAGCAGGTGCTCCGCGCCACAGAGGCTAAGCTGCAGCCGGGCATGATTGCCGAGCATCTGTATCTGCTCGCGCTGGATCAAGTGCAGGAAGCGGGGCTGAGCGCCCATTTCATGGGGTACGGCGCCGACCAAGTGAAGTTCCTTGGTCACGGCATCGGGCTCGAGATCGACGAATTGCCGGTTCTCGCCAAGGGTTTTAAATACCCGCTGGCGCCTGGCATGGTCATCGCGATCGAGCCGAAGTTTACCTTCCCGGGACGCGGAGTGGTTGGTGTTGAGGACACGTACCTGATTACGGACAACGGCTGGGAGAAGTTGACGATTTCGAGGGAAGGTCTTATCCGAGTTTAGATTTAAATTTAGCTTTAAGTTTAAGTGTTAAGTTAAAGTAGCCATATAACACAGCGAGGCTGTCCCGAAAGTAGAATTTCCTACTTATGAGACAGCCTCTTCTTTTTGTCGATCTATCAGGTAATCCGTATTATTCATGTGCGTGAGGAAACTACAGTACGGCTAAATCGGCTAATTTCAGTTCCCTGCAGAACTACAGGGTCTTATTTGCCCCGGGGTGGCCTCATCTCACTTAAAACCGCGCGAATAGCGGATCACAGTTCCCTTTGCTTTATCAGGACTATAGTTCCCAGTATCCTAAACTCTTGGACGCGAGGTTAGATCTTCTCGATGACTTTGTCAATCAGACCATAAGTCTTAGCATCCGCGGCATCCAAAAAGTAATCGCGGTCCGTATCCAGCTCAATTTTCTCAATCGGCTGTTTCGTCGTTTCTGCAAGAATACGGTTAAGTGTATGGCGAGTTTTGAGAATATGCTGAGCGCGAATATGAATGTCGCTGGCTTGCCCTTGAGCACCGCCCCAAGGTTGATGAATCATGACTTCGGCATTTGGAAGGGCAAAACGCTTGCCTGGCGCACCGGCTGTAAGAAGAATCGCGCCCATGGATGCCGCCATTCCCACACAAATAGTAGATACATCAGGTTTGATGAAATTCATCGTATCATAGATTGCCAATCCGGCCGATGTTGATCCTCCGGGGGAGTTAATGTAGAGTGAGATATCTTTCTCTGGATCTTCAGCGGAAAGAAACAATAGCTGGGCAATAATCGCATTGGCTACTTGATCATTCACTTCTGTTCCTAAGAAGACAATTCTGTCTTTCAGCAAACGGGAATAAATATCGTAAGAGCGCTCTCCTCGCGCGGTTTGTTCAACGACCATAGGTATGAAGCTCATAGGATTCATCCTTTCTATTTTGAGAGTAACTTATTCCTGTTAACATGCGGCTCTGCTTTGTACAGTATGACGGTAAACAGGCTGTTTTTGGCCAAAACCTGAGGAAATGATGAGAAGACGGACAGGTTCCTCACCCTGAGAATGGAATTCACGGACAGTGAAGGTAGCTTCTGACTCAGATATGCTCTGGCGGCGATAGTCGTCGATGGAGATCACTTGGCTATCTGATTTGTTAGGAACTACGCGCTCTGCAGGGCGCTCCCATGTGATAACAGGTGTTCCTGGCGTTGTGTTCTTCTGTTCTCTTTTTGATTCTTGCTCTTGCTCATGTTCTTGACTCATCGCAGGTGTCCTCCTCATTCTTTCGGTTTCGGATACACGGCTAATAATACTTGATAGGCTTCATTCTTGTCTTTGCCGGCAGGGTAGCGTTCCACTAACTGCTGTACCATGGCAGCATATTCCTCAATGAAGGCCTGTCGCTGCTGCTCATTGGACAAATGAACCTGCAGCTGCAGCGTAGCACTGGGAATTTCTTCTCCAACATCAGATTGCTCCATGAGCAGCATGGCGTCACGCCTTATTCTCTCTGAGGTTGTGACTAGATGGGCGAGCGAACTTTGGTCCTTCAGCTTTTGCACAGTTTCGGGCTTCATGCTGAGGCAATCAGCAAGCACAAAGGTCTTGGCAATGGATCTGTACAGCACCTCGACCAGATTGCGTACTTGACGCGTGCCGACTCGCTGCACTAAACCTGCTTTTTCCAAAGCCTTCAAGTGATAGTTGATCCGCTGCGCGGTCTCGCCAAGCGTTCGAGCTACTTCAGCTGCAGAGCCTGGTTCCAGAAGCTGTGCGATAATCTCCCCACGTATGGGGTTAAGCAGTACAGTAGCTTGCTCGGGCGATTCGATGTAATACCTGTCTTGAATATCGTTTAGCATGGAGAGGATGCCTCCAGTACAATGATTATGTTACGTAAAAATATTTTATTACGTGGGAGAGGGAAAGTCAATGGGCGGTTAAGCAGCCAGCAGCTATTAGTTGACAAATAAGTTTTGAAGTAACAAATAATGTTTGAAGTAAACTAGTAAGCGTAGGAAGAGGTGCTTGTATGATTGCGTGCAGCTCCCTGTGATTACTCGATGTATAGGATTTATGTTTATATTTATTGCGTTTATAAGCTTTAAACTAACGAAATAAGCTAGTTCAGCGATCAAGGAGCAGTAGCCTCGGTGGCAACTGCTCCTTATTGCATTAAGCTATCGGACAGTTATGCTCAATAATTCATACTACCTATATGGAAATAATACTATTTTAGTTGACTTATCAACTACTTTGGTATATTCTTTCATGGGATGTGATTACAAAATGGATTTACTCGATAATATTGCTGTCTTAATTCATGATGCCAAATTAGATATAGCTATGCACATGACTAAAAGTTTAGCTCCGTATGATATTACGCCTGAACAAGCTTTTATAATTGTTTTGCTCAATGAACGGGATGGGTTGTCTCAAGGTGAGATTGCTTTCGCTTTAAGAAAAGATAAATCAAGCATCACTCGGATGATTGTGAGCCTTGAAACTAAAGGTCTAATGCACAGAATTACTAATAGTTATGACCGTCGTTACTTTAAAGTATCATTAACAGATAAAGGTAAGAGCTTAGCTGCAAATGTAATACCTTGTATTTCAGGAACTATTGATGTACTTGAAACAGGTTTTTCACTTGAAGAAATGAGTGAATTACGAAGGCTTCTAATTAAGATGCGAGATAATATGAAAAAATGATTTACGTACACCCAATAGTTGATATATCAACTATTGGGAAAGGAGGAGTATCATGTTTGAGCATATCAATCAAAATTATGAAGGAATAGACTTTTGTAATCAAGATTTGAGGTATGGCGAGCTAATTAGTTGCACTTTTCATCGTTGCACATTTGCTAACGGATCGTTAGAGGAAATTACAACGAGAAACTGTCGTTTCGTTGAATGTAATTTTCGGGGTGCCTCGCTAAATAGCTCCGTTCATAAAGAATCTGCGTTTGAGAATTGTAACTTTGCCGAAGCCAATCTATTTGTTTCGAAGTTTGAAAACTGCAAAATGACGGGTTCAGATTTTTCCAGTGCCAATATGGATGGAATCACCATATTCCAAGGGGATTGGTCTTATACGAATTTGAGAAATGCCAGACTGGTTAAGCAAGATTTGCGTGGAATTAAATTTTATGAATCTGACTTAACTGAAGCAAATTTAGAAAAAGCTGACTTAAGAAATTGTGATCTTACGAGAACAATGCTAGCTAGAGCGAAATTACAGGGAGCCGATGTAAGGGGAGCTAAAATGGATGGTGTGGATTTCAAATCCCTCACACTCAAGGGGTTACGAATGGATACAGAGCAAGCAGTGTTGTTTACACTTTCGCATGGTGCAAAAATGAATTAAATGACTATCTTCTAAACTTATTTGCAATTCAGCTTTTTCCGCTCTGAATACAACTTCAAAACTTAATTGTCACCGAACACCAGCCATTTTCGTAACTCAGTGAATACTCACTAACTATCTTCCACGCCAAACAAATCCCGAGATTTATTCAAGAGCTTTTTGGCTTCGTGGCGATCTGCAACTTGGAGTTTGTTTAAGATATTTGTGACATGATTGGCGACAGTTTTCGAACTCAATGAAAGACGTGAGGCAATTTGTAGGTTCGTATATCCATCAGATATAAGATCCAATATTTCTCTTTCACGCCCGGTTAGTTCGGAGAGAGCGGGGTTGGCAGGTTGTGATTGTTGCGGCATCATAAAATAATGCATCATGCGTGCCGCGATGTCCGAACTAAACACGGCTCCGCCACTTTCAACCATACGAATGGACTGCAATAGCTCCATTTCTCCTGCGTCCTTTAGGACATAGCCTCTTGCTCCCATTTGCATAGCAGTAAAGACAGATTTGTCGTTCTTCAGCATGGTTACAATTAATATTTTCATATCGGGGAGCTTTTCTCTAATGATTCTTGTAGCTTCAATCCCGTTGATACCGGGCATCCTAACATCCATAACAATAACATCCGGATGCAGGGAAACAGCCATCTCAACGGCCTCTTCCCCTGTAGCTGCTTCCCCGATTACCTGCAAATCATCCGTTGTCTGAATTAAGTTTCTTACGCCGCTGCGAAATAACGGATGGTCGTCCGCTAGTAGGATCTTCAAACCTATTCCTCCTTATGTGAGAATGGCAGATGTGCGATTACGCGTGTTCCGCCAGACTCCAATCGTTCAAAGACACATTGACCGCCTAACTCTTGTGCACGCTCGCGAATGGATGTTAAACCGATACCTCCATTGCTTGCTGGCTTGATGTGGATGGGAATACCAATCCCGTTATCTATGACTTCTATTCGCAATTCATTCGCCGAATTCATCTGTAAATAGATGTCGCAAATTGTAGCGTTCGCATGTTTTACGATGTTTACGAGTGACTCTGTTACTATGCGATAGGCTGCCACTTCTACCGCTGCCGGTAAATCGGGAAGCTCTTGAGGAATATGCAATTTTGCACGCAAAGAGGAAATATGCAGGGATGCAGACACTTGTTCCGATGTTTTGATCGTGTCTTCAATACGTGCCTGAATTGAGCCTATCAAGCCAAACTCATCAAGTGTCGGTGGACGAAAGTCGTGAACCATGGTTCGAATATCATCAACCGTCGAGCGGATCGTCACCCGTAATTCTCCAAGCAACTCGACAGCCTTATTGGGGTTCTTCCCAATATATTGCTCTGCCGCTGCCACATTAAAGGCTAAAGACATCAAACGGGGGGCAAGGTCGTCATGAAGATTTCTGCGAATTTGTCGCCGTTCCTCTTCCCTGGCATGGATGAGACGAGAGCGGGAGTCTTGCAGGTCTCTGGCAAGAAGCTTCATATCGCTGGTCATGTTCACGCTGTGAACAATCTGTCCTGCTTGCCGCACAAGGACATCCAGTAACTTGCGATCCTCCGATGTTAAGACTTCTCCGGGAGAACGGCTGGAAAGAAGCAGTTTGCCGAGCTCCTCTCCGCCATGAATGATCGGGATACCCTGAACATCAAACACTGTCTTTCCTGCTGCAGACATAAGTTTCTCTTGTCCGTTGATCCTGATTGAAATGCCGACGTAGGGGAGTCGAAGGGCATCTTGAATTGTTTTGACCATAATATCGAGCAATGTGTCGTGATCAATCGGTTTGACCAGGTGATCCCCCAGTTCGGCAAGAACGGCAAACGGGTCATCGTGCTTGCCCTTCATCATCCTATTAACGATGCGCTGCAGTCTTTGTTTTAGAGGCATGAATAAAAAAGCAACGATAGATGTCGCTATCAGTGAAATGATGATGTTCCCGTTAGTCTGAAACATACGACTTAAGTACAAGACGGATAGAGAGTAAATAAGGACAATAGAAAGATATAAGGCAATGTACACAATCGTTCGGTTAACAAGCGGATCAATGTCCCATAACCGGTGCCGCAGAATCGCAAATGTAAGTGTTAATGGGATGAGGGCAACAAATACATGAAGAGATGCATTCAAATAAATATATGATATAGGATTGTCGGCAAATACCTGATAAACGATCAAACTGCTTACCCCGATAAATCCTAGAAAAGAAATCGAAACGCCATATACTACCCATTTTGTCTGTTGCCGCTCTTCTGACGAGGATATTTTTATGTATCGGTAAAACTGAGAATAAATCATCGTACCAATAGCTGATAAATAGTAGATAATTCTCGCCATACCCGACCAATTTTCTAAATCGAATACGGTACCGGGGAATACGAAACTAACGATTTGCACTATGGAAAAGGGGATAAAAACGTAATAAGTTCTGGACGGTGAAAACCGACCCGTCGGAAAAAGCTGAAATAGCAAGAAAAGAGAAATCCAGCCAATCCCCCTGACGGCATCATACCATCGTTCCCATAATGGAATTCCCTCAGAAGCTATATCGACTAATGAGGGGAAGGTTGTTCCGTATGCCACGAGGGCAAGCAGAGCAATGGAACCCATAACCCCTCTCTTGCATTTCCAAATAATAACAGCCGAGGCTATATAAAAGAGAACTGGAAGCACACAATCGATAACGACGAAGGTAAGCGCATAGGTATCGGGCGTAAAATGATAGCGGTTTAGAGCTTCTATTGTTGTAGGTGGTGCTGGAGACATGGGGCCGCATAATTGCAAAACACATTTAGTGCGTAGAGTTTCGTAGTATTTGGAAATAGCACTAATAAAGAAAATAAAGGTTACGATACTAAAAATGACAGAAAAAAATTGCAAAAGCCATATAGGACCTATCTTTTCTACTTTGAACGGCCGATCTCGCTTTGTCGGATTCGGTACTGACATTTGCTCCCCCCAGAAACAGGAATACACATATTCTTTTGATAAAAATGAGGTCAACCGAACAAGTCAACCAAAGGAACATTTTCATGTCTATCGTATCAAATCCCTCGTTTTCTGAATAGCAGTTAAAATCATTTCCCGAAAATACCTATGAAAACTTCCCGCCATACCTAGGAGGAGCTACTCTCCAAAACAGGAATACAGGTTTGTTATGCTTATTTCAAGAAATCGAAAACAAATTGGAGGATGAAAAGAATGACATTGGAGAGAGTTGTCAAATGGCTTGGGTTTCTTTGCGTATTGGCGGGAATCATCCGAATGGGTATGACGCCATCGTCGCTCATTTGGGGAGATGATAGCACGCCGGAGGTTATTTGCGGATTTGCGGCCTGTATCTTGATGGCCGTCAGCTCCATCGCGCTTTACATGGCGCAGTCTCGTGAAACTGGGGTGCTTGGATTTATTTCAGCCTTACTCCTCATGATCGGGAACTTATTGGTAGCATCTAATTTTTATGGTTTGTTCGCATATGGCTTTTACGCGAAAGAAGGAGCATTCGCAAGTATGATGGGAGGGGTTTCAGGCATGGGGATGCTACTGGGGACAATTTTACTTGCGATTCTAACCTTCCGCGCAAAAGTGTTTCCGCTCTGGACGGTGATCCTGCTGGTCATTATGCTGGTTTCATTCGGACTTCCTTGGCTCGACAAGTGGTTCGCCTTCTTCTGGGGTCTATCCTATGTAGGAATGGGCTTTCTAATCTATACAGGAAAAAACTTAAAGACTACCAAATTGGTATGACATTGAGGGAGGAAAAAAATGATGTCTAATACACGTAATAAAATGCAATCATTGCTAATAAGCTCGGTGTTGGCTGGACTGCTTACATTTGCCGGTATCGCGTCTGCTTTTGGTGAGACGACACCTACCGGTGCTGAAATCAAGGAGTTCAGTTTGTTGGATACTGCTTCAGACGTTGTCGGCGCAGCAGACTTCACGCCGGAGGGCAATAAAGATGGCCACTTCAAGTTGATTCTGAGCTTAGCTCAGAAAACGATTATTAATTCGGTTGTACTTCGTTCTACGGATGATTACGGCAAAGACAATTTTCAGGGAGTGTGGAGAACAAACCACGTTACCACCGGCTGGCTACTCGGCATTGTCCAGGATAAAACGGTAACAACATCAAGCGGCACTACCCATGAGAGTGTAATCATTAACCCAGGTTTTCGAAAAGATGTAAAAGAACCTGTTGGTGAGTTCAATGGGGAGCTTATATTTGACTTGTATGCTAGCAACAATGGAACAATTAAGGAAACGCAGTCTTATATAGTGGAAATCGAGACTCCGCAGGGTACGATTGTTTCCAAACCGATTAAATATAACAAGCCGATGAAATCGGGAGGGACAGGAACTTCGTCTATACCAGCTCCAACACCTTCCCAAAATCCGCCATCAACTACGCCAACTCCAGCATCGACTCCAAGTCCGACACAGCAGACACCGACACCGATTCCAATTCCAATACCGCCACAATCACCTGCCCCTACGGAAGGGCCGACAATCCGTGTATTTCTCAAGGGCCAAGAACTTCACTTTGACGCTGCCCAGCCTATTATACTGGATGGTTCAACACTAGTTCCATTCCGCAAACTCTTTGAAACTCTTGGTTTTACAGTGAAATGGGTTGAGAATGGCAATATTCAACAGGCGCTTGGAACGAAAGACGGTTTATCTATAGAATTAACGATTAATAGTATGACTGCAAAAGTAAACGGAAAAGACGTTAAATTGGATATTCCTGCCAAAATTATTAATGGAAACACGTTGGTTCCATTGCGTTTCGTGGTGGAGAATAGCGGTTACCAAGTCTCTTACTCCCGCGTGGGCAATGTTGCGACGATCCAAATTGAAGATGCTGATGTTGTGACTAATCCCGATCCAACTCCAGTTCCAATACCAGATCCAATACCAGATCCAGTGCCCATTCCGTCTAAAGAGGAGATTGAATCTTATGTTGTTAAAGGTTATGTACGTGATGCGAATGGCCATCCAGTACCAGATGTTTCAATCTTTGCGGATAATACCTTACTTTACAACAGCAATATCCTTGGAGTCACGGATGAATCAGGACACTATCGGATTGAATTACCGCAAATTACAACAACATGGCGAATGGGCGCTGACCTTACCAAAGAATTTAACGGCAAGAGTTTTACCTTCCATTTAACAGCTGACGTCGACCGTCCTCTTGCGGGGAGTTCAGGAGCTGTCCGAGATTTCACTTGGAAAAAGTTTGATGGTCAAATATTTATTTATCCCAATTTTTCATCATTGGATGATAGTCTGCCTGAGTTCGATATGAGCGATCTTGAAATAACACTTATGCCTGTCGGTCCATTGCTTGACGGAAGCACAGGCCAAAAGTTGATTAAGCACGCTGGCCCCGTCCGAGACGGCGCGGGTATCGATAATATACCAATCGGGCGTTACAAAGCGACAGCCAGATGGCTGCCTGAAGGGCATAAACCATTGCCCATGCTGATAAGTGTTAATAGCGGCAAATATGCTGAATCTGCCGAATTCGAATTTGACATATCCAACACCACCTTATACTATATGAGCGAATTTGAAGTTAAGCTGCCCTAGCAGTTGCTTTGAGGGCTACTGGAGCTTGGTTGTTGCGACTGAGTTGTAAAAAGTACTTCTAAACTTATTTGTAAATCGATTCTAAAAGAAAAACCAGCAAACCTTGAGTTTGCTGGTTTCTTGTGCTTCAAAACTTATTAGTCACCGTGTCCGGACTATGGGTACCGGATGAAAGTTACCTCGTTACGGGTTCACGGAAGTACTGTTCAGAAATTTCACTAAGGCTGTTTCTCGAACATCTCGGTGCTCTTACCGGAGAAATACGGGACCATTAGAGCGCAGACGAGAGCTAGCAAAATTAATAAAATAAACGTTCCTCCATGAATCTCCTTTACCGATAAGGCTAATATAAGCAATAGTATTTTGGAAGCATTCAAGAAGCATTCTCGCCATAAAAAAATATGAGCTTGTTGAATGGCTGTTTGCTTAGTAATAATTCTGAATTGTCTAGTGTTCCAAACCGTCCCAAAATAAAACATACCGATGGTTGTTAAAATGTTTGAAATGATAAGAAGGGGGGCCTTAGGTAATAACGGCAGAAGAATACCAACCGAAACAAAAATCATACCGATGGCGAGCCAAGTTCCCTCACGGACTTTCAAACGCTTATACATGAACATAGCCCCCATGGCGAAGCAAGCATTCAGTACATTCAGTATCGCGATAACCAATTTGTCTTCGGATACGGTAAACGTAAACACTAAAGAAAACAAAACTTGAAACTGCAAAAATATACCAGTCGCCATAAAGGACGGAACCATCCAACGCAGAGAACTGCTGGAGAACACCAGTCGAAATTGAATACGGTGGAATAGTCGCTCCGATTGGCCGGAGAGGGTAATGGAAGGAATATGGAATGAAACTGTCAGTAAGAAAGCGACAAACAGCATCAATAGCAGAAAGGAGCCAGAGTAACCAATCCATTTGATAATAAGAGCAAAGGCTATCGGATTAACGATTGAGACGAGCTGGTTAATAATATTGGCTATTGAGAAATATTGCTCGAAATCCTTCCCTTTCCCATACATGCTCAATGTAATGTTCTGCGTTACGGCATATAATCCCCACATGATACCGATAGGAATGGAGATAATAGTGATCCATAGAAATCTGTTATCCAGTTCCAGTACCGATAAAAGAAGGAAAACTATTGCTCCGCAGAACGCATTTATTCGAATCAATACACGGGTCGTGTAGCTGGTTAGTAATCTGTAACCCCCCGCAAACCCAAAGGTCCAAGTGATAAACATGATTAGATTGAACCATACCACCTCGGAGATACTGTTGTTCTTTTCCCATATAAATAAATTGACGAATATACCAATGTAGTTAAAAATAACGATTGATACTGCATTCATGAGCAGTAATCGTTTCATTTGACTGCTTATAAGCATTTCTTTTAGCCGCCTTCTAGAAGTTAATGTACCCCAAATACCCCCTCTAATAGTGGACTTACCTCAGTACTTGAGTGACACGG
This sequence comes from Paenibacillus sp. J22R160, assembly GCF_059692135.1. NCBI lineage: Bacteria > Bacillati > Bacillota > Bacilli > Caryophanales > Paenibacillaceae > Paenibacillus > Paenibacillus sp. J22R160. The sequence continues at coordinate 118,889 of NZ_JCAUAU010000018.1, forward strand.
GTCCTCATGAACTCCGGGAGCTTGTGTATCGGAATGGGCTTGTTTTATCCAGGAGAGGATTCATGATTACCCCTTCACAGCCCCGTTGAAAATGCCGCCCACCATATTTCGCTGAAACAAGATGAAAAACAAAATGGATGGTATCAAGATAATCCCAATCCCGGCAAAAACAAGGGTATCGTTCGATCCCTCATGGGCGGTCAACAGCGTGATGCCTACTTGTACGGTGCGCATTTCCGCTTTGGTAGTGACCAGCAACGGCCATAAGTAAGTGTTCCATACGCCGACGAACGATGATAAGCCAAGCGAAGTTATAATCGGTATGGAAACAGGGATACAGATTCTGGAATAGAACCGGAAGTCGCCGCAGCCATCCAGAAACGCGGCTTCCCGCAAAGTGCCCGACACCGTTTTGAAGTATTGGCGAAACATGAATACTTGAGTGGCGGATACGAAGAACACAATCATAATGCCAAGGTAGCTGTTTAACAGGTGCAGCTTGCTGACAGTAATGAAGTTAGAGATCAATAAGGCTTCCGACGGGGTCATCATCGTGCCAAGAATAAAGAAAAATAAGAAATTGCTTCCGGGAAACTTGAAAAAGGCAAAAGCGTAGGCAGCCAAGCTGGAAAGGATGAGTCGTACGACGGTAACGACAATGGCTACGAAGAATGAATTCCACATGAAGCGCAAAATTTGAGTTTCGAACAAAACGGTTCGGAAGTTGTCCAAATATGCAAAGCTATGCGGCAGGATCGAAGGCGGGAACGTGCCAAACTCGCTTTGTGTTTTGAATCCAGCCATGAGGGCATAAAAAATTGGAAATGCTACGATTAAACCAAGCAGCAATTTAAGGACAGATGCCAAGTACGGTTTCAAATTTCGACTGTACGTCATTCGTATACCACCCCTTTTTTCTCATAAAGAAAGTTGAACAACAGGAAGATAAATGTGAGGATAAAGGCGCAAATGCTTGCTGTGCTTGCAAGTGAGTAATTAATGCTTCGGAATCCTGAGGTGTAAATGTAATAGATTAGAGTCGATGTAGCGCCAAGCGGACCGCCTTTCGTTAAGATCATAACAGGGGCGACCATGGTTAACCCGACAATAATTTGCGTGCATATAACAAAGAATAAGGTAGGCGATATCAGAGGTAACGTAATGCGGAATGTTTTCTTCCAATAGCCGGCGCCATCCATTTCGGCCGATTCCAACAAATCCTGCGGAACATTTCGAACCGCAGCCAGCATGAGCAGGAAGTCGAAGCCCATATGGGTCCAGACCATCGGGATCACAAGGGAAGGCAGCGCCCACGTCGGGTTCTGCAACCAATTTATATTTGTTGTATTCTGCAATAAGCCAAGCAAGTTAAGCAAATAATTCAAGAGCCCTGTGCGGCCAAAAAATTGTTCGAATATTAAACAAGTCACCGCCATGGAAACACCCATTGGAATGCAATACAGCAGCTGACTGGTTTTGGCAAACGGATTCTTAGGAGCAGCAATTAGAGCAAGCAGCAATGGACAGATAATGGCAAGCGGAACATACATAGCCGTAAATTTCAAGGTAACGAGCAGCGCGTTTACAAATTCCTGCCTTCCGAACAGGTTCATATAATTATCTAATCCGACGAACCTGATTATTTTGCCTTGTGCACTGACACTCGATAAACTGTAGATGAAGGTGCGCAAGAATGGAAAGTAGTCGAATACGAGAATAAACGGGATAATAGGCAGGACGAACAGATAAGCCTTCCATATATCTTTTCTGCGCTTGCGCTTGCTAGTTACCGTGCGTGGCAACGATGGAATACTACTGCTAATTGGTGAAGACACGAATTTGGCCATGAGACGAGAACCCTCCGAACATTTTTAATAGGCGGTCGAAGATCAACTGAATTTGGAGCGTTCCAAAATCAATTTCCATCGCTCCGATTTTGAACCAATTTGAGATTAAAACCAATCATGGACCATTAAACAAACAACCTTGCAACACTAGATCATATTACATGACACTAAAAAAAGTTGTCAATTGGACGGGCGAGATTTAACATAGAGTTGATCTTCAGCTAACAATTCACATAAGTGGGTAGTATATATTGTAAATAGTTATTAATAGTTGGATATTGGATTGGAGGCTTATATGGGTGTCACGATTATGGATATAGCCGAGGAGGCTGGCGTATCCAAAAGCACAGTTTCATTGGTCATTAACGGGAGCAATCTAGTCAAGCTGGAAACTAGATACAAGGTACTGCAAGCCATCCACAAACTGGGCTATGTACCTAATATGGTTGCGCGCGCACTGACTACAAGCAAAAAAGGGACATTCGGGTTGATCTTTGTAACCTCGGGAGAGGAAAACTTGTCTTACGGATTCGAGTCTATTCCCGAAACACTGCTTTTCGATGTCAGCTATGGCATCAATGAGGGATTGAAAAATACGGATTACACGTTGCTTACAGAACGTTTCTCCATGCGTGACAAGCTGCCGAACATTGTCAAGAATAAGCGTGTAGACGGGGTATTCATCATTGGGGGCTTGTTCGACAGTCAATTTATTGAGAGTCTCCGAAAGGAAAATATATATGTCGTCATTATCGGCCGTACCTATGAGGGAGTCGATTCCGTATCCGTCAACGCGTACCAGGTTGGTTATCTCGCCGCGAAGCATTTGCTGGAGAAGGGACACAACACGATCGTTTTTGTGAATGGACCTCGAGATAATGTAAATTCCATAGAAAAACTGGCGGGCTTTACGGCAGCCTTTAACGAGGATGGTCATCCGGAAGAGAAAAAAAAGCATGTTATTCATGGTGCGTATACCGGCAGGGGCGGCTACGAAGCGATGAGTGAGTTGTGGGAACAGGGAATCAGACCTGATGCGGTTTTTGGCGGTAGCGATGGGATCACCATGGGGATTATTCGATATTTGTACAAGCAAGGCGTAAGAATACCGGAAGATATTTCCGTTATGGGTTACGAAGAATCGATCATTACTGCGCATTCACCACTAGCGTTAACCATCATCGATGGACATAAAAGGCAGCTGGGTGAAGCGGCATGCCTTGCGATGCTGAATCGTATGCATAACAAGAATGCCCAAGAAGTATCGCTAAAGCTGGATCCCACATTGATCGAGCGAAATTCGGTAAGGGAATTAACTATTCACCGCCAGATGTAAATTTTTGGCGGTGGAATTCACAATTTATTTACTTCCAGTTAACCAAAATCGGTTTATTCCAAGCATGGAATAATGATAAGTTGGAATAGAGCGAACGGAAACAATCATTTTATCGGAAAAATTTCAACCGTTCCAAAAATAAAAAAGACTTAGGAGGTCTAACAAATGCGCTTGGCAACAATGACAAGCTTGTTTAGAGAACGAAGCGAAGGAGACGGGCACATTGGATATGAGGAGTCCATCCAAAGATGCAAAAATGCCGGTTTCTCCGTACTGGACCTCAACATGTGTGCGATGATTCACAATAAAACCGAACTGAACGGTCCGGATTGGGAAGTCGCACTTTACCGAATTAAAGAAGCAGCTGAGAAGGCCGACGTGGAATTCTGCCAGTCCCATCCGCCCTACTTGCCTGGGAACAAACTTTACCCTGCAGGTTCGGAAGAGGAAGCATTCTTTAACGAGATTACCCGCCGCTCTTTGATCGCAAGCAGCGTTCTGGGTGTGAAGACAGCAGTCTTTCATCCCTTGACGGAAATGAGCTTGGATGAACATAGCATGGAAGCCAATCTCCGGCTGAACCATCAAGTTTATGATCCCATTATGGAGCAAGCTGCGAAGTTAAATGTTAATTTGGCATTTGAAAACATGTTCGACGCCAATAGTAGGCGGCGTTTTGGCGTAACAGCCGAAGAGTTGATCGAATTGGCGGATTCCTACAATGATCCTCGAGTCGGCGTATGCTGGGATATCGGACACGCTAACAGAGCATATGGAAGTCAGCTTCGCCCAATTCGATTGTTAGGCAAACGGATTATCTCGTTGCATGTTGATGACAATCAGGGGCTGGCGGATGATCATTTACTTCCTTTTCTCGGGAATATCGACTGGAAATCTATTATGCCGCTATGGAACGAAATTGGGTACAAGGGCGATTTCGTCTACGAGATTAAGATGAATAACGGTATGCCGGAGAAATTGAAGGATTTGACAGCCGGTTACTCTTACCAGGTTGGACAATATTTACTGTCGATGGCGAGCAGCAGCTCGGAAGCTTAATAAGGAATGAACAAGTGAAGAAACTTTTCAGTCTGCGCAGAGTAGTGAGCTAAACAGAAAATAAATAGGAGTGGATATTGAAACATGTATAACAAGTTGAAAGTTTTATTCATGCTAACCCTATGTTTCTCCGTTATTACAGCATGCTCTACCAAACAAGAACAAGAATCTGCGTCGGCACCTAGTGCTCTGGCCCAAGAAAGCTTGTTGCCGAGCGCTCCTGTTAACGTTGTTTTTTGGCACTCAATGACAGGTGCAGCTGCGACGAATATCGAAAGTACGGCCAAAGCCTATAATGAAACGGTCGGCAAGGAGAAGGGCATCACGATTACGCCGGTTTTTCAGGGTACCTATGACGAAGCATCAACCAAGCTGGCGGCTGTTCTTCGATCGGGTTCGCAGGAAGAATTACCGGATATTATGCAGCTCAGCTCCAAAGGGATTTTCGATGTGAAGGATTCCAAATATATCGTTCCTGTCCAGAACTTTATCGACCGGGATAAGTCCGGATTAAATGCAAGCGACTTGAACCCGAATGCATTGCAATACGCCAAGTACAATGACAAAATGCTCGGATTGCCTTTTTCGAATTCATCCATCATGTTGTACTATAACAAGGACCATTTCCGCAGCGCAGGACTAGATCCAGAGAATCCGCCGAAAACACTGGCAGAGCTGGCAAAAACGGTGCAGGCACTTACCGTGAAAAACGGTGACAAGATTACGCGTTACGGTATTAGTGCACAACTGCGCTTCTTCTTGCTTGGGACGTGGATTCCGATGCAGGGCGAGAATAAATACATATTTGATAAGGAAGAAGGGCGGATTGGTACGCCTACTACAATGACGATGACGAGCGACGGCACGTTGAAAACATTGTTGACCGAATGGCAGAAGGTACTTGCAACCGGAGGAGCAGAATTTACGGATCCGGCGCCTACGAAAGGATTTCAATCCGGGTTGTATTCCATGATTCCAGCGTCTACGGCTTCGATGGGTGGATTTAAAAAGGATATTATCGACGCAGGCTTGTTTGATGTAGGGGTTGCAGAATTGCCGCGTGTTAACGAGACGAGCACGAGCGGAACTGGTATCGGCGGCTCTGCTGTCTATCTTTTTGACCGGGCGAATAAAGACAGTTTGCTGGGAGCATGGGATTACTTGAAATACCTGGCAACCCCAGAGGTATCGGCAAAATGGTTCATGAACACAGGCTATTATCCGATGAATACCAAGGCTATGGAGTTGCCTGAAACGAAGGAATTTTTGGTGAAAAGCCCGCAGTTCAATATCATCAAGAAGATTAGCGAAAATTCTAAAAATTACAAGAAATATTTGGAGCCATGGATTCCTTCCTTCACGGACGTAGATCGTATCGTGCAGGATGAAATTATCCGGTTCAGTTCAGGCAGTCAAGATTTAGACAAGACGATTGGAAATATTGACTCCAAATCTAAACAGATGCTTAATGACTGGCGGCAAGCGAATCCGCAGTAGATGTATGTGGATGCTTAAGGCAAAGTAATCCAGCGAATGGGAGTCGAGCGTAATGCACAATGGTCAATTAACTTTTTTTGGCGGGGTTGGTGAATCGGGAGGCGTACAGGTTCTTTACGGAAAAGGTGAACGGGCTGTTTTGTTCGATTTCGGTGTTGAGCACAGCAGCTTGCTGTTCCCCAAACAGCTGACGCTGTACGAGCCTGTAGGAGCAACGCCTGGCCGTGAACTGCGGCAGTTCTTGCTTGGCGGAATGACCGCCCCGGTTCCTGAGCTTTACGACCCGCAGCATATGCAAACATTGGATATGGCGAAGGTACGCCATTCTTGGGGAGACAGAGATTTTCCCCATTATGAGGAGATTCGCTTGTTTATCGGACATATGCACACGGATCATATGGCTGTACTTCCTTATGCCAACCCGGATGTTGCCGTATATATGAATCACGATACTCATTCCCTATACCGGGGAATGGTTGAGGGAGGCCATACGCCGGATACTGCGGCACGTATTACGGTGTGCGACGATTTGAGCGTTGTCGATTTCGGTGAATTTACGTTGCAGATCGTCGAGATGGACCATAATGCTACAGGGTCGGCGGGTATTATTATAGACAGCGGTGACCACAAAATCGCGTATACGGGAGATTGGCGGAGACAAGGCAAGCATCCGGAGCGAATCGACCGGTTTATCGAGCTCTGCCGTGACAAGCGGATCGACCTGCTAATCACGGAAGGAACGCGTCTTACAGCGGACCCGTCTGCTGATCTGCCCAACCAAATGACGGAAGTCGAGCTGTTGTCCCGGTATGCCGATATTGTGGATGAAGCGGGAGGACTCATTTACCTGCAAATGTCGCCACGGGATCTGGAGCGAATGGCCGACATGATTGCCATTGCCGTAGAGAAAGGGCGAAAAGTTGTCATGGAGGCTTCCCATGCCGTCATCTGGCATCGAGCAAATCGAGAGGGCCTGCGCATTCTGGAAGGGCACCCCGCGCTTGACTCGGATATTCAAATCGTCGACGCGACAGTAACGGACAGAATGCAGGTACCTTACAAGACGATTTCTTTGGAGGAAATGGCCGAGCGGAAAAACCAATATGTCTACTTTTATAAATTTCCCGATCTTGCCCATATGATTGAATTGGAAACGCTCGGTGATTTACAGGGGTATTCGCATTTCATTCAATCCGATTATAGCGTTAAACTCAATCATGCTGATGTGGCGAAATATTTGAAAACTTTCGGAATTACCGGCCATTCGTTGTGCAACGGTGGCCACGCGCATCCCGAAGCTATCGCCGATATGATCGAGCGTATAGCTCCTAAAGCGGTTATTACACTGCATAGCCGCCATCCAAGGTCGCAAAATACGAGAGGAATTAATGCGTATTTTCCGGAAAAGGGAGAGACGGTGACGGTGGCTTCGATCCTTGCTTCGGCCCTACCGAAGGACATGTAAGGAAATAAAGAGATCTGAGGGAGAGGAAAGACGATGACCACGATTACTTTCGTCAGACACGGCATTACCGATCACAATATGGAGAAGAGAGCACAGGGCCATACCCAAAATCCACTGAATGAGACGGGGAGAGCGCAGGCAGCTTTAGTTGCCAAACGGCTCTCTGAAGAGCAGTGGGATGTGTTCATCTCAAGTGATTTAAGAAGAGCCCGAGAAACAGCGGAAATTATTTCTGCCGCAATCGGCAAGCCGGTTGACTCATTCGATGTGCGGCTGCGTGAAATGGATAGAGGAAAAATCGCCGATACTACTCAAGAGGAACGGGTTGCACGATGGGGAGAGAACTGGAACGAGCTCGATATGGGCCAGGAAACCCATGAGTCAATGCGTGCGCGTGGAATCGACTTTGTTCGGGATATTGCTTTGCGGTATGCTGGCCGGAAGGTGCTTGTCGTCACTCACGGTTACTTCCTTGGGCAAACCTTTAAGGAATTAATGAAGGACGAGTCAACGGGTAACGAATTGCGCAATACGTCTGTAACTACGATTATTCATAACGGCGAGAAGTCGGAGTATTTGCTGTACGATTGTGTCAGACACTTATCTGATAATTTTTAGTTAATCTAGTATAGAGGAGAGTATTTTGATGAAAACAAAATTGACAATGAAAATTGCAGTGGTTGTACTATTTTGTATAGGTTTGCTGATGTCAAATGTAACATCATTTGCAGCTGCTCCTGCTGAAGCTGGCGTTTATTTTATCAACCTTGGTGAAAAAGGAAATGCTACCCTGATCAAAACAATTAGCGGTACTACGGCAAGCTATGGATTGGTTGACACGGGAACGAGTGGTGATTACACAACTTATGTAGCGCCATACTTAACCTCCGTACTTGGATCGACAAAATTGTCTTTTATCGCCTTCTCACATATGCATGGGGATCATGCAGGCGGTGCCGAAGCTGCAATTGCTAGTTTTGCGGATGCAAACACTACACTTTATATCAAGGACGTAGCAGATCCCGCTTCAAGTTATTCCGGTGAATCTAGTATTGGCACTAGAGCTGATACTATCATAGCTGCAGCGAAAGCTAAAAACATGCCGATCGGTAAAATAAAGCCTTATGAAGCCTTCGACAATGATGTTGGATCCTTATCGGAGCTTAGAGGGTTATCTGCTAACAAATTCAAGGCCAAAATTGAGAAGTTTACTAAAAATGCCCAAGGCAGCTATGTATCCGTTGGCCTATATGATACTATTACATTTGGTAAATTTACAATGACATGGTTTAATGGAAACGACTGGAATCACGAGTCTATCATAGAACAATTGTCATCAAATAAATGGGATGAGAACTTGAACGCAGCAACTTTGTTGTTGAAGTGTACAACAAGTACTGGAACGAATTTCAGAACATACTTGGGCGCTGACGTAGGTGAGAATAGCAATCAAAATTATTCTTATGAAGTTGGCAAAAAAATAGAGGAAATCGTGGGAAATATAAGCGTTTATCAGGTTGCGCATCATGGATTCTATTTTAGTCTCATGCCGGACTCCATCGCTAGCACGATCAATCCTAAGTATGCGATTGTTACGAACAGCTATAATGACATCGTGAATACTTATTATGATAACCACGATATAACGAACCCGACTTCTGCCGATTTGACAGATGCTACCAGCACGCTGAAGGAAACTTTGAATAGTACAGTTCTGCAGAAAATGTATTTTTTAAGTGGAAAAGGCGGCGGAACGGATAATAGGATCATTGAAGCCCTGAAAGCAAATAATTATGCACTGCTTAACTGGACCGGATCAACAATTAAATCTGGCAATGTAAATGTTGAATTTGGCGGTACGGATCTCACAATAACACAACCGTAGGATCTCCGGTATTTTGACTACTGGAAAAACAAGAAATATCACTCGAAAATATGAAACCAAGTCGACTGTGTAAATAAACAAATTATTAAAAACATCGTCAGGAATTTCTGACGATGTTTTTTTGTCGGGAATGGGGTAAAGAGGACTTGAAAGGTAATTGCTTCATAACATCGTACACTTACGAGCATTAAGTAGGCAGAAAGTAACGGATGAGAAATAAGTTGACGTTAAGGTGAGACAATAGTGGAAAATAGTGAACTGAATAAGTACAACAACATTAGATGATATGACCCTTAATCATTGTCCATTGCACTTGGAATTGTTTATTTAACAAGACAAGATCAGCCTCAAAGCCCGTGGAGATTCTGCCTAGGCTATCAAGGCTTAATATTCGTGCAGGTGTGGTTGAAGCCATTTGAACCGCGTCTTTTAAAGAAATGCCGGATTCTACGGTTAGACGAAGTGCCTCATTCATCGTAACCGTACTGGAGGCTAAAGTCCCATCCTCTAGTCGAGCTACACCGTCGGAAACCGTAACATGATGTCCACCGAATACATAATTCCCATCACCTAGTCCCATGGCTTGCAAAGCATCTGTGATAAGTACCATGCCATCTGGTCCTTTCAGACGATGCATCATTCTAACGATCGCAGGATGCAAATGAATACCATCTACAATCGCTTGGAGGCTTACATGTTCTTCTTCAAAAGCGGCCACAACCAGACCGGGATCACGATGATGAATCGGACGCATGCCATTGAAACAATGCGTAACGTGACTCGCTCCGGCTTCAAAGGCTTGCTTTGCTTCCTCGTATGTGGCATCTGAATGCGCAACGGCGATTATGACGCCATTTTCTTTCAGAAAAGAGATGAGCTCCATCCCGCCAGGTAATTCTGGGGCTATTGTAACCATCTTAATCAGTCCATCTGCTTCGTTAAAAATTTCTTTCATTTCAGTAAGATTCGGATGTCGTAAAAACCGTTCATTTTGCATACCTTTACGCTTCGGATTCAGGTAAGGACCCTCTAGATGAAGCCCGGCAATTTTGGCCCCGACTTCATGCCCGATTACACGTTTCACACTACGAATCATGGCTAGTAGTTCTTCAATTGTAGAGCTAACGGAGGTAACCAGAAACGAAGTGCAACCCGTTTCAGCACAAGCACGCGAAACCTCCTGAATACTCGCCACACTGCCATCCATCATATCGAACCCGTTAGCACCGTGGATATGCACATCGATCATACCAGGTATCAATAAATGTCCTTGGCCATCCAGAAGTTCATATTCGCCCTCCGGAAGAGAAGAAAGACCACTTTCTAGCTTTTCAATAATTCCGTTTCTTATCCAAAGTGTGGCAGGTAGAACAAGATCGTCTGGTTGAATCACGTTTACGTTGTGCAAAATTTTAAGACTCATCTTTGTTATCCTCCTCGTATTTGTCTTTCTCTTCACATTGAATAATCGCTATATTTTTATTAAGGAGTACTTCTCTTATTTCGTTAGGCACCTCTTGATCGGTAATCAAAATATCCACAAAATCGAAATCTAAACGATAAACCGATTTGCTTGTAAACTTCGTGAAATCAGCAACGACGATTACCTGATCCGATCTGCGGGCCATCTCTTTTTTTACAGAAACATCATCTTCGTAAGGAAAGTAAAGCCCATCAGCTTGTATAGATGTAGCTCCGATAAATGCCTTATCAGCTCTTAATTCTCTTAGCTTATCAATGACGGAAGGTCCATATAATAACCGATTTTTGGTATGTAAATAGCCGCCTAGCACATATACTTGCAGATCTTCCCGTCCTGAGAGAATCCCTACAATGTCTATGGAATGTGTGACAGCTGTAATATTTTTAGCTGAAATTTGTTCGGCTACAGACTGTACCGTAGTTGATACGTCTAAAATGACTGTTTCCCGATCTTGAACTAGTTTAGCTGCTATTTTCCCAATTTTACTTTTACTGTCTGTTTCGTCAATTAAACGTTCCTGATAGGTGGCAATTTCCTTCTTCAATTGAGGTAAAGCGACGCCTCCGTGTGTACGAATAACGACCCCTTCTTGTACTAATTTAACAATATCTCTTCGAGCTGTATCCCTAGATACATCTAGAAGTGAGCAGATATCCATTACACTCATCGCATGGTGTTCATTAATATAGTCGAGTATTTTCAGTAGTCGTTCTTCTTGATACATCATTATCACCTCTTATAAGTAAGTTTATCATAAAATATAAGTATATTAAAGTAATGTATAAGTTTATTTAAGTATTTGAAGTGATTTTCCTATTTCATTAGCCCAATTGATAGGATTAATTTGTAATTGCCGTATATTAAAAGCTCTTTGAGCAAAGCATTCAATTCTATGGCTGTGGCGACACGTACCCTGATCCATATAGCCCTAAACTATGAGAATTAATTTTTTGTCGGTCAATTGCAAACAGCAAACATTTGCTTCACGGTTAAATCACCTATCGAAATGAAATTGCCAGGAGGGACAAAGTTCTCCACAGATCGGACACGAACTTACGAAATATACGTGAAGTTAGAAGATGAATATAAAGCCCAGGAAGTCATTAAGTAAAACCCAAACAGACTGCCGTCATCGACGGCAGTCTGTTTCACTACCATGAAAATTAAAATGCAGGCAGTCGAAGAAAAAGACATCACTAAAGAAGACGCGGCTCAGACGCTTTTTAAAATCTGAAATGCATAGGAGGGATTGGTAAACCTT
>NZ_JCAUAU010000019.1:0-130462 GCF_059692135.1 Paenibacillus sp. J22R160
CACATCCTCGGGTCTACTTGGCATGCAATTGCAAGGAGCAATGGCTATATTTGCAGTGAATCTCAAGCGAATATTAAAATTAACGGATTGAATTTTATAGGGGAGATTCCCCAAATAAGACCTAAAAAAGAAGACATCTCCCACAAAAACTGGGGTAGATGTCTTCCTTTTTGATTTTGATCTTACCGCCGAAGAAAAAACAGTAAGTTTTTCAGTGCCCTCCTTTCAAGCGCGGGGGATTTTTTTTGTCCGAGAGGGGCAAAAGCCTAGAAACGTGCATAAGATGTAATATCATTGTGAATAAGTAGGTGGCTTAGCCAGCAGGTTTTCATGAGAAATTGCTTGTGAATAAGCTTTCAAAGCCAGTTTTTTCTAACGAAAAAAGGAGGTAAGGTGTTGAAAATCCATATTGTCAAAAAGGGAGATACCCTGTACGAGCTTGCAAAAAAATATCATAGTACATTGGATCAGATCATTGCAGTCAACCCGCAAATTGCAGATCCCAATGTGCTAGACATCGGCATGAAGGTGAAGATACCTTCCAAACCGAAGCCGGTCGATCCGCCTGCGTCAGAGTTCGTTTACAAGCACATTGTTCAGCAGGGTGACAGCTTATGGAAGCTTGGAAAAGCCTGGGATGTACCTCTTCAGGCGATGATTGGGGCTAATCCGCAGTTGAAGAATCCCAACGTACTTATGACAGGGGAAGTTGTCTTTGTTCCCAAAATGCATCATGAAGCTAATGGCATGAAGCCACATTCGCAGCCAAAAGCGTCGACGATGCCTTTCGATCATATGCCAGAGGCGCAGCCAATAGCTCCGAGTGATGCAAGCCCGCCGCCATATATCCCAATTCCGGAAGAAACGATGCCAGAGGCCATGCAACCGATGCCTACTGTTCCTACGCTAGAGCAGACTTTGATACCTGAAATGCCAATGGAGGATCCAGGGGTTATTACGCTGCAAGATCCATATGAGCAGCCAGCCGTTCATCCCTTCAAGCAGTTCCATATTAAAGCAACGGAAGTATTCGCCTATCCAGAGGCAACCCAGCAAGAATCCGCGACGTATCCGGCATTTATGCCGTATCAACAGAAACCGTGGGAACAAGCGCCTCATCATGCTCAGATGAATACGTTCCCTATGAACAACGAGGGTTGCGGCTGTGGAGGTCCTTCAATGATGGAACAACCATGGATGACATCCCCAGAAGGGTTTACGGCTGGCCCTGTAGGAAATCCATGGGATGGTTACCAGCACGGCTACCACCATGGCATGCCTGATATGCACACAATGCCAGCTATGCCTAACATGCCTGATATGCATACAATGCCAGCTATGCCTAACATGCCTGATATGCATACAATGCCAGCTATGCCTAACATGCCTGATATGCATACAATGTCGTCTATGCCTAACATGCCTGATATGCATACAATGCCATGTATGCCTAACATGCCAGATATGCATACAATGTCATCTATGTCTAATATGCCTGATATGCACACAATGCCGTCTATGTCTAACATGCCTTACATGCCTGACTTATACCCACAAGGCACTCCTTGGGACATGGGGCAGGCCGGACATAATCCGTATGCTTTTCAACCAGGTCCATATGGAATCCCTTATGCCGGAGGTCACTATCAAGCTCCCTTCGAGTCGCCAATGATGCCGCAGGTTCATACACATCAACTTATGAAAGAAAGCGACAAGGATGAAGTTGTAGAAATCGATATTCGCACTAACAAGCCTGCGAAATCCAAAAACAGCGGCAGCTCCTCCAAAAAAGTGAAATTGGCCGGAACTGACGCGCTCAATGCATTCGTAAGACGTCAGCAAAGAGCGACTTTGGAGACACAAGAAAGTAGACCGAACGTTCCTTGGATTAATTTCTGATAATAATAAAGAAGCCTCCTGAATCCACTGTCCGTGGATTCAGGAGGCTTCTTTATTATTGTAGCTGACGGAACACTTAAGCAATCATCCCGATGGTGAAGAAGACCATGAGGCCAACGACGAAATTCATGCCCCACTTCTTGCGGAGAAGCTCCCGCCCGCGGTGCAGACGTGTTTTGACCGTTGTAATCGGCAAGTTAAGCTTAGTACTGATTTCTTGCAGCGAAAGCTCTTCCAGATAGTAAAGCGTAATGACACTTTTATATTTGTCGGCCAGTTTATTAATAGAAGTGTGCATGTGATCTTGGATTTCTGTTTGCAGTACAGCGTGTTCAGGTGACTGATCCTGACTTGCGAGCTTACTGTAGTAGCTGTAATCATCGTCATGATCGTTCAGCTCAGCATCTAAAGACTGAACAGGCCGTTTTTTGCGCAGCAAATCAATGGCGACATTTTTGCCGATCCGATAAATCCAAGTAGAGAAGTTCTGGCTCTCATCGTAGTGATTCAAATTCAAGTAAACGCGAATAAATGTCTCTTGAACGATGTCCTCCGAATCAGGCCTGTTATGAAGCATACGGAAAGCAAGCTTTTGTATCTTGTTACGGTATAACTCGACTAATTCAACGAAAGCATTGCGATCGCCTCGTCTGGATAATTGAATTAATTGAAGTTCTGCCACATTCATGGTGTTTCCCCTCCTTAGAGTTTTCGTAAGAAAACTGTCTTCGAAAGCATAGGCTTAGCGTTTTCTTTAAGAAAACCGGCTGGTTGCCTTTTTCAAATATATATCGTTTTCCATGGATAAGTATGAGAATATTTCATCTACTTCTGACTATATCATTTCTGTGGCCACAGTCAAATTTTATAGCTATTTTATACTCAGAATATTCCCATTTGTTGCCTGATTTATGGATGTTTGGTTACTTTTCATGTCAGTGGTCGGGTATGAGGCTGAAGTTGAGCGCGGTGTGGAAACGCCTTTTTCAATTTTGAGCATTTCATTCCAAATGGCAACGACTCCCCATAATAGGACAACTCCTATAATCAGGAGTGTTGTACGCTTAATTCGTCTTTTACCTTTCATGATAGAGCTTCACCGTCCGTCTTGATTGGTTTGATGCTACTCTCCCTATGGTAAATGATGTATAGCGTCTCATGCAAATGGAAACAATACGGAAAAAGAGAATAGAAGGGGATACCAGTGAATGTACAACGTTTTTTGAAGCATTGGAAAAGAAGGCTGCGTTGGAAACGCAGTTGGTTGACATTAGGGATGATCTTCCTTGTAGGTACGGTTTGTTGGATCGGATATGCAACAGGCGGTTTTTCAGGTGCAGGCAATTCTTCGACTCAAGCTACGATGGCTCAATTAACACCGATAGACGATGAGCGTCTGAAAGAGGCGGAAGCGACGCTGAGGCGGATTACAGATACCAGAGAAAGCTACCTGCTTAAGTCTTACATTTGCGGCGAAGAGAAGAGTACACTCGGTTTGCAAACCTCAGAGCAGCTGCTGAATATGCAAATGAAGCATCCGAACTGGCTGCTCAGTGTCAGTTCCAACGGGGAGGTCACATTTACCGAAAACATCGAAGATTTGTCTCCGGCTTGCAAGGAGAAAGCGGTATTCGGCATCGATGGCAGCAGCAATCTCTCCTTGTTTAACGGCACTCCCGCGAAAGATAATGTGATACGGACATTTTTTCAACTAAACATTAAGCATTTAGAAAGCAGCCTACCTCCAGATACGGTGGAGAAGCTGCGCGAAGGCATTCGCATCTCTGATATGGAGGAGTATAATAGCGTATTATCAACATTCAGCGATTATGCCGTGGAAGAAACAGAAAAAGCGATGACAAGACCGTAAAAGAGCAAAAATAGTGAGGTAGATGAGGGGAAATCCCGAGTCTATCTCTTTTTTTTGTTATCTGCTATAATGAGAAATGACTACATATGTTCGCTTTTTTTGGATGGGAGAGAAATGCTGTGCGTATTCTGGGGATTGATCCGGGTATCGCGATTGTAGGTTTTGGCTTTATTGATAAGATTGGCAGCAAGCTTGTTCCTGTGCAATACGGTTCAATTCAGACGGAAGCACATACCGATCCAGGTCTGAGACTGAAGGATGTCTATGACGCTACAACGCAATTGATAGAAAAGTATAAACCGGACGCTATGTCCATAGAGAAGCTTTTTTTTAACCGAAATGTAACGACGGCATTCACTGTAGGGCAAGCGCGTGGTGTGATGATTCTAGCCGGTGTTCAGGCAGGTCTGCCAATTGCGGAGTATACGCCGCTTCAAGTGAAGCAGTCCGTTGTCGGCTACGGAAATGCGGAGAAGCATCAAGTCCAGGAAATGGTCAAAATATTACTCAAACTATCGCAGGTGCCTAAGCCTGATGACGTAGCGGATGCTCTGGCGATTGCTATTTGCCATGCACATTCTTCTGCTTTGCAATCTAGAATAAATGAGGTCAGAAAAAGATGATAGATTTCTTACGAGGAAAAGTTGCGCTGCGCGAGAGTGAATATGCTGTGCTGGATGTGAATGGCGTAGGTTATCGCGTATTTTGTCCTAATCCCTATGCGCTTTCGCATAAGGATAATGAGGATGTTACGATGTTTATCCATTATCACGTAAGGGAAGATGCTCATTTGCTGTTCGGTTTTATCTCGCGTGATGAGCAGGCTTTATTCCGCTTACTGCTGGATGTAACGGGGATTGGACCTAAGGTAGCTTTGGGCATTCTGGCGGCAGGCGGAAGACCGGAGGCTGTTATTTTGGCGATTAGCCAAGAAAACTTGGCATTCCTAACGAAGCTGCCCGGCATCGGCAAAAAGACGGCGCAGCGGATTATTTTGGACCTCAAGGACAAATTAGGTTCGGTGACGTTCTCAAGTCCTGAAGCTGCTGTAGCTTTAAGCGTTGTGGGCTCAGCCCAAATTACGGAGGGCGGCCAAGCTTGGACAGAAGCGAAAGAAGCTTTGATGACGCTGGGTTACACGGAAGCGGAAGCGGACCGCGCATGGCTGCAAGTGAAACCAAAAGCAAATCCTTCGGATTCTGTAGATGTTTTGATGAAGCTTGCCCTGCAAGCCCTGTATACGATGTAGCAATCAATGAAGATAGCTTTCCTAGGGGAAAGCTCTTAGGAGGATCACCATGGATAATGACCGGATTATATCAGCTAATTTGATGATGGAGGACAACGCCATAGAGTATAGTCTGCGTCCCCGTTATTTGGCTGAATATATCGGCCAGAAGCAGGCTAAGGAGAACCTCAAGATTTATATTGAAGCCGCCAAAATGCGCAAGGAAGCGTTGGATCATGTGCTGCTCTATGGACCGCCAGGGCTCGGGAAGACGACCCTGTCCAATATCATCGCCAACGAGCTTGGCGTGAGCATTCGAACGACCTCCGGCCCCGCGATTGAGCGGCCGGGCGATTTGGCTGCCATCCTGACGAATTTACAGGAGGGCGACGTGCTCTTCATCGACGAGATCCACCGCCTCCACCGTACGGTGGAAGAGGTGCTGTATCCGGCGATGGAGGACTTTGCCCTTGATATTATTATCGGCAAGGGGCCGAGCGCACGCTCGGTGCGGCTGGACTTGCCGGCGTTTACGCTGATCGGCGCGACGACGCGCGTCGGTTTGTTGTCTGCGCCGCTGCGCGACCGTTTCGGAGTCGTCAGCCGGCTGGAGTTTTATACGGTGGAGGAGCTCACCTACATCGTTTCCCGCACGGCCGACATCCTGCAGGTCGGCATCGTCGGTGAGGCTGCGCGCGAGATCGGCATGCGCTCGCGCGGAACACCGCGTATCGCGAACCGCTTGCTGAAGCGGGTTCGCGACTTCGCGCAGGTGAAAGGCGATGGCATCATCACGCTGGACATCGCCAAAGAGGCGTTGAAGCGCATCCAGATCGATGACCTGGGTCTGGATGAGATCGACCATAAGATGCTGAGGGCGATCATTCAGAGCTTCCAGGGCGGCCCTGTAGGGCTGGAGACGATCGCTGCCACCATCGGTGAAGAGAGTCAGACGATCGAAGACGTCTACGAGCCTTATTTGCTGCAAATCGGATTTTTGCAGCGTACTCCGAGAGGGCGAACCGTGACGCCGCAGGCCTATCATCATTTGGGCTTGCCGGTGCCGGAACAGCGGTGATAGGAAGAACATGAGAAGGAGCCGAGGGGCTCCTTTTTTCTTCTCTGATGTCCTCCCGCCGCACCCACCTAGTACTCCTCGTGCCCCAACAGCCCATATGGGAACTGTGATCCTCTATTCAGCGGGAATCCGGCATTTTAATTGCTGAAGCGGAACTACAGGACTCTATTTCGTCGTTTTTGACCTAATAGGGCAGTAAGACAGATCAATAAGGCCCTGTAGTTCCGTCCAATGCGCTCAACCAGCTATTTTCGACAAAATAGCGGCTCTGAGTTCCCCTAAACCACGCGCTGCGCCTGACATATTTCACACCTCAGCCTTTTTTCTTCTTCTACGAAGCAAAACTTCTGCGCCTTGCTAGAGTCTAACTTAATAGAATGCTGCAAAAGAAAGGAAATATTGTCGAATGAAACGAACAAAAAAGCTGTTAGCCCCTAGGACACTAGCTTTGATTACGACGGCTGCTTTAACTTTTGGAACAATTCCAGTGCTAGCTATTCCTGCGCAAGCAGCGGGATTATCGCATTTGGATGAAGTGCGTGTTGCCTTATTCATAGATTCTGCCAAATATAAATTAGTAGAACCGGTTACCACCCTAGGCTCGACAGGCGGTATGGATATCCTTGTACGCAGTTCAGCAGGAGCTGCCGAGCAGCTGTGGCTTTCCGTCCAAGAGAGCGCCATCCGTATGTCGCTAGATCAGTACAGTGTCATGATGCTGGAAACGACGGACTTTGCTGCAGCGAAGGGTTTAAGCGCGAAGCTCGCCACGATGTCGGCAGATGGTTATGTGCTAAGCCGGGTGAAGCAAGGGAAAACGGTGTTTCAAGTATTTTACGGCAGCTTCCCTGCGGTGGAAGCGGCAGAAAGCGCTTCAGCTCAAGCGCTTAGGGATGCGACAGTGGCTGCGTTTACGAAGCAAGCTCCTCCTGTGTTAACGGGGCCGCTACACTTAAGTGCTGGCACGTTTGCGTCAGAAGCTGCAGCTTTGCAGCAAGCGGCTGTTTATACAGGAGTTGGAATTCAAGCGGACCTGGCCTTGCAAGAAGATGCGACAGGCAAGCCAGCTTATAGTGTATGGATAGGCAATGAAGCGACTCCTGCCCAGTTAGAAGTGGTGAAGCAGGCTGCTATGCGAGCGATCCCTGCCATTCCTTTGCAAGCCGCCAATACGAAGGTATCCTATCTCATTCGCAAATCAGATGTAACAGCGTCAACGAATGGAACCACACCCGTTCCGCATTTCGCAGCAGGAGCAGGTCAGCAGAAAACGCTGATTCACTCCAAAAGTGACGCGATAACGGTAAAAGAAAAAGCAGACCGCAAGTATCGTGGCGACATGGAAATAAGTACATATCAGAATAAATTAGCATTGGTGAATGAAGTGCCGATGGAGTCATATTTATATGGCGTGCTAGGCGCAGAGCTTAGCTCCGATTGGCCTGCCGAGGCGTTGAAGGCCCAAGCCGTTGCTGCCCGTACGTTTGCCATTAAACAGGGAAATAAATACGAAATCGCTCAAGTGACGGATACGACGTTAGATCAGGCTTATTACGGTATGCAAAAAGAGTTTGCAGCAGGCAATCAAGCGGTTGATGCCACGAAAGATGAAGTCATTTCGGATAAAAGCGGATTGATTTCGCCTGTGTTCTCATCGAACTCCGGAGGCATGACAGCAGATCCGTCTGAGGTTTGGGGAAATCCTGTGGGTTATTTGCGTAGTGTGTCTAGCCCTGATCAAGGAGCGGAAAATGGCAAAGCGAACTGGTATCGCATTCAATTGGCAGATGGCCGGTTGGGTTATGTATCAGCTATGTATTTGAAAGATAGCGGCCAGAAAGATAAGAATGGCACTCCCTACTATGAGTGTACGGAACAAAACGTCAACGTTCGGTTGGCGCCGTACGTGGACAATACAGCGAATCCCTCAATTGATCAGCTTGCGGTTAAGGAAAGGGTACTCGTCGTAGGCCAGGAAAAAGAGTCAAATGCTTACTCATGGATGAGAGGCCCTTATACGGCGAGTGAGATGAAAAGTAAATTAGCAGCGGCAGGGGTAACGGTTAACGGGGAACTAACCTCATTAGAGGTATCTGCACGAGGCCCTTCTGGGAGGGTTACGGAACTCAAAGCGAATGGAGTTGTGGTGAAAGTGCCATATCCTGACGCCCTGCGCACCGTGCTTGGCGGATTACCCAGCACCCTGTTTGAAATTGAAGGAGCAGGAAGTTATACTGGTAATACCCCTCAAGGATCGAATTTGGCCATCGTGGGAGGAGGAAGTACCCAGACAGGCAACGTTAGCGCGGACTCCGTCTATGTGCTATCCGGTAATCAATCCCAGCCTACCCCACTCAAGAAAACGGATTTGACTGCTTTAGGCACCACAGGGTTGGCTAAACCAACGGATCCGTCAGGAACTCCAAACACACCTTCTGTTACCCCAACGAAAGGTAATCAATTCGTTTTCCATGGCACCGGCTATGGTCATGGCTTAGGAATGTCCCAATGGGGAGCAAAAGGTTTTGCTGAACAAGGCTATGATTATAAAAAAATACTTCAGACATATTATGCTGGAGTCAACATAACTAAGGAATGAATACACACACATGGATGTACAAGCATTTGACTTTGAATTACCTGAATCATTGATTGCCCAGACGCCGCTGCTTAATCGCACGGCGTCTAGATTGCTTACGCTGAATAAACAGACCGGAGCAATTGGTCATCAGACTTTTGAACAGCTCATTGACTATCTGGAAGCCGGGGACTTGCTCGTGATGAATGATACACGAGTTATTCCAGCACGGCTCTTTGGCGTGAAGAAAGACACGGGAGCTAAGGTCGAGCTTTTGCTTTTGAAACAGCTCGGCGAGGATCGTTGGGAAGCCCTGGTAAAGCCTGGGAAGCGCATGCAGCTGGGAGCTGTAGCCGTATTTGGCATCAACCAAGATGGCGCGCAGGATGAAGAGCCTCTATTAACGGCGGAAGTCGTTGAAGTTGGAGACATGGGAGCACGCGTGCTTCAATTCAGTTATAAGGGCATTTTTAATGAAATTTTGGATCGATTAGGGGAAATGCCCCTGCCTCCTTATATTAAGGAACAGCTGCCGGAGAGAGAACGCTATCAAACCGTGTATGCCAAACACGAGGGCTCAGCCGCGGCGCCGACGGCAGGACTTCACTTCACAGAGGCTTACTTGGATAAGCTGAGAGCGAAGGGAGTTCGCCTCGCATTCGTTACCCTGCATGTTGGACTAGGAACTTTCCGTCCTGTATCCGTAGACACCATTGAAGAGCATCAAATGCACGCGGAATATTACGTGCTTTCCTCTGAAACAGCAGCGGCGATCAATGAAACCAAAGCTACAGGTAACCGCGTAATTGCCGTAGGAACGACTTCTGCACGAACATTGGAAACCGCTGCAGGTCTCAGCCGTGAGCAAGCAGGCACGCAAGCAGGGAAGCAATTAGTTATCCAGCCCTCGCAGGGATGGACAAGCATCTTTATTTATCCGGGTTATACCTTTGGGGTCGTGGATGCTTTGTTAACGAATTTTCATTTGCCGAAATCAACTTTGCTTATGCTGATTAGCGCTCTGGCGGGCAGGACAAATGTGATGCAGGCTTATGAAGAAGCTGTTCGAGAACAGTATCGCTTTTTCAGCTTTGGGGACGCAATGCTTATTTATTAATAGAAACAAAGACTAGAGGAAGCTTAGAATAGGAAGTGGATGTAATGACAGCAGCAGTAACGTACGAACCGATTAAAACTTGTAAACAATCCGGTGCCCGCTTGGGCCGGGTTCACACCCCGCATGGTGTCATTGAAACACCGGCTTTCATGCCGGTAGGCACGCAGGCTACGGTGAAAACGATGAGCCCTGAAGAGTTGAAGACCATGGATGCTCAAATTATTTTGAGTAATACGTATCATTTATTCATTCGTCCTGGTCATGAAATCGTAAAATCCGCAGGTGGATTGCATAAATTCATGAACTGGGATCGCCCTATTTTAACAGATAGCGGTGGGTTTCAAGTTTTTAGCTTGAGCAACATGCGCAAAATCACCGAAGAAGGCGTTACATTTAAATCCCATCTGAACGGTGACAAGCTTTTTCTTTCGCCTGAAGTAGCAATGGAAATACAAAATGCGCTTGGCTCCGATATTATGATGGCCTTTGATGAGTGCCCTCCGTTCCCGGCAGAGTACGATTATGTGAAGAAATCACTGGAACGTACGACACGTTGGGCAGAGCGTTGCTTGAAAGGTCACAGCCGACCGGAAGACCAAGGTTTATTCGCAATTATCCAAGGCGGGATGCACGAGGACCTGCGCAGAATGAGCGCGGAGCAGTTGACTTCCATGGATTTCCCGGGGTATGCTATTGGTGGACTGAGTGTTGGAGAGCCTAAGCATTTGATGTATGAAGTGCTCGATTATACAGCACCTTTGATGCCGGCTAACAAACCGCGTTATCTGATGGGCGTGGGTTCTCCCGATGCATTGATTGAAGGCGCTATCCGCGGGATCGACATGTTCGACTGCGTACTGCCTACAAGGATCGCCAGAAATGGGACCTGCATGACAAGCGAAGGCCGTCTTGTGATTCGGAATGCGAAGCATGCGACCGACTTTGGTCCACTGGATCCCAAATGTTCGTGTTATACCTGCACAAATTATAGCAGAGCTTATATTCGACATTTAATTAAAGCGGATGAAACCTTTGGAATCAGATTAACAACGATTCATAACCTTCACTTTCTACTACAGCTTATGCGTGACGTAAGGGGGGCCATTATGGAAGATCGCTTGCTCGATTTCCGTGATGAATTCTTTGCTTCTTATGGGCTGAATGATAATGAAAGAGGATTTTAAGAAAGGAGGATACCTATGTTTCTATTGGCTGAAACTACAACTGCGAATACTGGAGCGGTAGGATATTTGTATACATACGGGCCGTTAGTGCTCATGTTCGTAGTTCTCTATTTCTTACTTATTCGTCCACAGCAAAAAAGACAGAAAACAAGAAATTCAATGCTTGGCTCTTTGAAAAAAGGAGATAAGGTCGTTACGATTGGCGGTCTTCACGGCACGATTATGGAGATCACAGACGACATTTGTGTGCTTCGTGTCAACGATGCAACGAAAATGACTTTTGATCGTTCTGCCATCAATGCTGTATCACAAACTGCAGCAAAGGAATAAAATAAAAAAGCGAGAACCTTCATCAGGCTCTCGCTTTTTGTTTGGCTTTTAAAGCTCATTGTTCTTTAAAGATCGTTTAAGCAGCGCTTGTTCGCCAAGAATTAGACGTCCTTCGGAAATGCGCAATCCCAATCTTGCGGCTACAACGCCGAGCACTACACCGGCACACATATCGGATAACCAATGGATACCCAGATAAAAAATGGTGAAAATGATAAAAGCAGAAGAAATCGGTACGAAAATTTTCCAAAATGTATTTCGGCTCTTCACAGCAATGACAGCCATCGATACGGAGATCGACGTATGCAGGCTAGGGAAGCAATTATCGAGCCCAGACAGCGGGCGATAGTCCTGCTCGAAGGTTGGGAATACATCCAGAATAAGCAGCTTAACACTTGGATGAAACGACCATACTTCGTTAACTGGAAAGAACAGATAAAACGGAATGGCTATCATATAGTTGAACATGAGTGCGTAACAAATCGCGTAGAACAGTTTATAGTTTTTCTTGAATGTATAAAGAGCAATGGATGTAATCATGACGGATGGAAAGATCACGACATAGAAATAACTGCTGATCACTGTCAATATATCATTATGGAAGTAATGTTGAATCGCTGAAACAAAGTTTCCTTCAATGCTGTAGATAGATTTGGTAAAATCAGCTTTATAGTCAATTCGTTTTTCGACCCACATTTCGAGCTTATTAAAAAAGAGGATTGTGATGAGTGCTACGAAGTGGATTAAATATTTACGGGACGTGAATATTTCTTGTACGAAGCTTCCGGCGATAACGAACGGATTTTTTCGTGTGGCGGCAATTAGAAAAATAATGACTGTGATAACTATATAGACCGTTGCATGTGTCATAGACTGAAACGGGCTCATGGTGTTTTCCCCCTAATATTGGAAATTATAGCGAATATAACTATGATATTATACCACAATCATAGGGGGATAGTGATATTTTCACGGAAACGTCTTATTTCTTCGTGTTAACGCCAAGGATGCCTCCAAGTGCTCCTGATGCAAATAAAATACCGAGCAATTGCAGGGATTGAAGATTCAATCCTGCGTCAAAAGCTAGAAAGCCAACCAAGAAAATAAGGATAAAATAGACGAATCCGACGAGTCCCCCGTGGTACCAGCCGCGGTTACCGGCTCTTTTGCCTGAAACCCAGCCTCCGATAAACAGCGCAGCAGCATGGATAATTGTACTTAACGTATGCAAGGAACTCTCTTGTGTGCTAGTTAGCAGCAAAAATAACGATGTTACTATTGTTCCAATTGTCATCATGCTTAATGAATAGGCGAGTCCGGAAAATAAAGGAGATGTTATTCGAACCTGACTGACCGTTTTCATGGGGTTCACAGGCACCAATCCTTTCGTATATTCGTTCTTTTCATTATCATCATTGTATGGCCAAGCACATAGAATTAGTACAGACTGTTCAAAGGGAAGGTGAATAATTATGGCGGAATTTTCTCAAGGACCCGCTCTATGGCAGGCTATTGCAGCTCTTATTATTTTTGTTGCCGCTTATGTTTGTATCTTGATTGAGAAGTGGGACCGCATGTATACGGCGCTTGGAGGAGCTATACTGATGCTTCTGCTGGGTATTATTCCGATTGGAAAAGCACTTACAACCTACGCAAATTGGCATGTTCTTATATTTCTTATTAGTTTATTTGTGATTGCCGGCCTTTTTCAGAAAACAGGACTTATCGCTTTTACGGCAAGCAAAATCATACGCGTGTTTCGGTTACAGCCCTTTACAATATTAATAGGTTTGTCGGTACTTGCAGCTGTAACTTCTGCCTTATTAAACGGTTTGCTCGCCATTGCTATTATCGTTCCGATACTGCTCAAAACGACGAAGATGATGAAATTGTCGCCTGTTCCTTTTCTGATTTCTGTGTTGTTATCAGCGAATCTCGGCGGTGCTTCAACGCTTATGGGCAATTGGTCCAATAGGTTGATTGGTGCAGCCGAGCATATAACAACCGGAGAGATGCTTATGAAGATCGGACCGCTTGTTGTTCTCATGCTGGCCATCGTGTACCTCGCGATATGGTTTCTCTATGGAAGGAAAATGATTATTCCTGAGACGTACAAGCGGGAGGTTCTTAGCTTACAGCCCGATGCTTACTTAGTAGAAGATCGTGTCCAATTTCTTGGTGGCTGCATCATTTCCGGAGCAACACTATTAGCCTTTTTACTTCAAGGTATTTTGGGCTGGCAGGCATCCTATATCGCTGCAGGTGGAGCAGTAGCGCTGCTCGCGCTCAACTACGATGACATCGTCCAACTTTTCAAAAAGAGAGACTACCGTTCCGTATGGGGTGGCTTACTCGAAACACAAGGGTTGTTTTTCCTAGGATTGTTTATCATGGTCGGTGGATTAACGTATGCCGGGATATCGGGATTCATCGCTGTTAGAGGGTTGGAAATGAGTCAAGGCTCTATTTCGTTCTTGTCGATTCTTGTGCTATGGCTAACAGGCTTTGGGTCATCGGTTGTGGATTATGTTCCTTACACCGCGGCTATGATTCCAGTAATCGAACATGTAGGAACGGACATGAAGAGTTTTTCCCAAGGATCCATCCAGCCGCTGTGGTGGTCGATCATCGTTGGTACTGCCATTGGAAGCGGGGTTACGCTCTTTGGTTCGATATCGAACATGTATGCGGCAGCGCTCACCGAGCAAGAAGGAGGAGGGCTGAATTCTCGTAACTATTTCATGATTGCAGGGCCGATCTCCTTGGTTTTATTCATCGTAGCTACGATCTATTTCAAGTTGTTTCTGCTCTAATTCCCAACAATTGAATACGTAAAATCTGCATGATGAAGTGCATCAGCGGTCAGAATACCAGTGAACTCCGAGAACAAGCAAGAAGCTTAGATCAGGGAGGCTAGCGATGGATATTCTGACCATTTTTTTACGTACCGTGCTGATCTACTTTGTCGTTTTTCTGATGCTCCGTCTCATGGGAAAACGAGAAATCGGGAAGTTATCGCTGTTTGATCTGGTTATTTCGATTATGATTGCAGAAATTGCTGTTTTCGTGCTTGAAGATGTTGAGAAGCCTGTCATGGATGGGATTGTTCCGATGGCGACACTGGTGCTCATCCAAATCATCATCGCCTATGTAACATTAAAAAATAGAAATCTCCGGATTCTATTTGACGGGGAACCTAGCGTGATTATTAAACAAGGATTGATCGACCGTGAGGAAATGAAGAAACACCGTTATAACCTGGATGATTTGATGCAGCAGCTAAGGCAGAATAAGGTCATGAATGTCGCGGACGTGGAGTTTGCCGTTCTTGAGCCTTCGGGGAAGTTAAGTGTAGTGGAGAAAAGCTTGAAAACGAAAGAGAAAGAGAAAGAGAAAGAGAAAGAGACAGCGATCGACGAACACGGCTTAAAAGGCACGATTCGTTACGAGGGTCTTCCGCTGCCTCTCATTATGGATGGCAAAGTACAGGATGATAATTTAGAGAAAATAGGAAAAACGAGATTTTGGTTAAAAAACCAGCTTCAATTCAAAGGAGCTCGCGATTTCAAAGAGGTATTTTACTGTTCCATCGATCACAGAGGCAGAATGTTTCTAGACCGTAAGAGATAAAGTAACTAACGGATTATTTTTTTACCCATATTTATAATCCGGGTCAGATCTTTCAAACTAATCAATCGGAAAACCGTAATGGAAAACATATAAACAATAAACCCTACGAGTGATGAGGTTACGAAGCGAAGCCATTCAACGGAAGTCCATGGGATATACATGATGAAGTAACAGCATAGACCGGAGAGGAACATAGCCACTCCAATTTTTCCGAAATCACTGCCTTCCATACGAAACTTCAGCAAACGCACAACACTGTTCCAATGCAGGAGTGTAACCAGCACGATATTTACATTGATGGCAAAAACAGCCCCTTGAATGCCGAGCTCCGGCTTGCTTGCCAGCCAATAAATGAGAATGAGCTTGACGGTGGAGCCTATCAAAGTATTAATCAAAGCGGACCCGGGTTTGTTCAAAGCTTGCAGAGTTGATTGCAGGGGTGCTTGGAAATAGATGAATATGGCAATAGGAGCCATCATTTTCAGCATGACACCTACATCGGGTTGATTGTACATATACCGACAGATGGGCTCAGCCAGCACGAACATGATGACAGCAAACGGAGCACCGGTGACTAAAGCCAGTTTTAAGGATTGATGCAGGCGCGCATGGATGGTTTTCATATCCTTGCGAGCAGCGGCTTCACTTAAGGAAGGGACGAGCGAGACCGATAAAGACATTGTTAGTGCACTTGGCAGCAGGATAATGGGGATGATCATACCTTGCAATGCGCCATACTGCGCTGTTGCCAGCGAAGTAGCGATGCCCGCGATAGCTAGACTCTGTGCAATTAGTATAGATTCGAACAAATAAGAGCTTGCCCCAATTAACTTACTGCCGGTAATCGGGATGGAAATGCGCATAATACGGCGGAAATTAGCTAACCGGCCATTCGTTTTCGTTGTCCCGATTTGAGCGGCTGGTATTTTTGGAGACGATTTCTTATCATACTTGAAATGGATGGCCAGGACGACAAGACCGCCAATTTCCCCGGCAAGAACGCCTATCATGGCGCCGGCGGCGGCATATTCGATCCCGTAAGGGATCATTACATACGAGCATACAAGCACCATTACAATGCGAATTAGCGTTTCCATGATCTGTGACGTAGCTGTGGGAATCATATTCTGTCTGCCTTGGAAGTATCCGCGATAAACAGCGGAGACCCCGATAATCGGGATCATTGGGCTCATGCACAGGAACGTATAATAGACGCGTGAATCGGTTAACAGATGGGAGGTGATCCAAGAGGCTCCCGCGACGCAAGCAATTGTAAACAGGATGCTCAGGCCAATTGTGATCGTTAAAGAAATTCGAAGAATACTGCGAATTCTCGATTCATTATGTTCGGCTTCGGCCTCGGCAATCAGCTTGGCAATCGCAATAGGTATTCCTCCTGTTATGATCGTCAGAATAACGGAAAGGAAAGGCCAACCCATCTGATAAATGCCAATGCCTTCTGCGCCGATGACACGCGGCAAAGTAATTCTAGGTATGAAGCCGAGAATACGGTTCAAAATGCCTGCGGCCAAAAGAATCATCGTGCCCCTGATAAACGACTGCTTGGTCATGCCATACCCTCTTCCGATACTTGTCTTACACTATGAATATGCGAGAGTTGGTCAAGCTCATGCTAACATTTTATGGACAGGTTAAAGCTAGGCAGGAAATAGGCAGGTGAATATCGAATGAAATGTCGAGTTAACGATGATAAACTGACCTTAGGAGGATCTCTCTATGAATGGAGAAGATAATGATCAAGTTCCTCATCATCCTGAGGACAAGACGAATACACAGCTCGAGGAAAGTGAATCACCCCCCCATAACGCGAACGAGGAGGAAGCTGAAGTTGCACTTTCTGATCTTGAACTGAATGAGATTATCGAGAATCTTTGCTTGAGTAAAGTTGAAGAATTTGTACTGCTTGGCTATGAACATGTCACTGGAAAAGAGATCTGGGATTGTGTGAGTGACAAATACCGTAAAACGGGTGTCCCTTCCCTACATCAAATCGTGAATGACATTTTATCACTGAAATCGACCCAGTTTATGAACTGGATGACGATAAGCATGTATAAAGGGGCCCAATTCTAAGAATAGGGCTTATTTTTTTATGAAACGACTTAAATTGACTCGATTTTCAGACCTGTATATAATAGGCATATTGAGTATTGAAGGGAGACAAGCAAGAGATGCTGGATTGGAAAAGAATATCGTTCTTTTTTCTTACGGTTGTTATTGTTCTCGGCGCAATCGGAGCAACAAGCCCTAGACTTGTAGAACGAATCAAGCTTGGATTAGATTTAAAAGGCGGATTTGAAATTTTGTACACCGCGGAGCCTCTAACGGCTGGGCAACCTTTAACGAAGGAAACGCTTACTGAAGCGGCGGAAAGTCTTGCCAAACGGGCTGACTCCCTTGGTGTAGCAGAGCCTGAAGTCTACCCGGAAGGATCAGATCGAATTCGTGTGCGTCTTGCAGGCGTGGAGAACGAAGAAGAAGTTAGAACCTTGATGTCCAAACCATCTGTTCTTACCTTCAGAGGTCCGGACGGGACAGTCTACATGAATGGTACTGACTTCGTGGAAAACGCAGCGAAATTAAGCTACGATCCGAACACGAAGCAGCCGATTGTAGAGATCAAAATGAAAAGCAGAGAGAAATTCAAGGAAGTTACGACTAAGCTAGTGGGCAGCACATTATCCATCTATTTGGATGATCAAGTGCAATCGACAGCATCCGTGAATTTCCCGATCGACAGTGATTCCGCTATCATTACACAAACAAGTGTAACGGAAGCGACTAAAGTAGCGAAAATGATTAACTTGGGGGCAATGCCGCTAAAGTTAACCGAAAAATATATTCAACGTGTTGATGCGACGCTAGGACAAGCATCCTTGCACCAAACAGCGAGAGCTGGGCTGATTGCATCGATTCTGATTTTCCTATTCATGGTTCTGTACTATCGCGCCCCAGGACTTGTTGCGGCTTTCACGCTAATCACGTACGTTTGGGTGCTTCTCGCGGTCTTCGACTTTATGAATGCAACCTTAACGTTGCCGGGTATTGCGGCTCTTGTATTAGGAGCAGGTATGGCGGTTGATGCGAACATTATTACATACGAAAGAATTCGGGAAGAAATTCGTGCGGGCAAGAGCATTCTTTCCTCTTTGAAGGCGGGCTCCAAGCATTCCTTCCGTACTATCATGGACGCCAACGTTACTAACTTGATTGCAGGTATTGTTCTTTACTATGTAGGGAACGGCGCAATTCGCGGTTTCGCGGTTATCACGATGTTAAGTATTATTATCAGTATTTTAACAAACGTTCTTTTCTCCAGATGGCTGCTTCATTTGATCATACGAGGCAACTTGCTGAAAAAGCCAAGTTATTTCGGTGTGAAGGAGGCAGAAATCCGTGGACTCTAAGAATAAATTTGATTTTGTAAGATCACGCAATAAATTTTTTGGTATTTCGATTGTTCTTCTTGTCATAGGATTAGCTGTTATGCTGTTCTCGGGGATGAACTTCGGGGTCGATTTCAAAGCAGGAACGAATATCGATCTAGTGGTAGGCAAGCAGTTGGATAAAGCCAAAGTCGATGAGATTTTGAATGGTCTTGCAACGAGCGGCGACTTGAAGTCACGCCATGCAGACCCGACAATCGGCGGGAATAATAGTGATCGCGTCTCGATCCGCTTCGATGACGTGCTTAACGATGACGCGGTTAATAAAATTCAAAAAGCGTTCGCAACAGCTTACGGGGTTGATGTTTCCAAAGAGATTAATACTGTTGACCCTCAATTAGCAAAAGAATTGCTGTTAAAAGCCGTATATGCGATAGCTATTGCCAGTGTATTGATTTGTGTGTACGTCAGCATCCGTTTTGAATGGCGTTTTGCGATTGCTGCCATTATTGCCATTCTACACGACGCATTCATGGTTATCGCCGTATTCACGATTTTCCGTCTAGAGGTTAACCTTCCGTTTCTGGCGGCGGTTTTGACGACAATTGGTTATTCCATTAATGATAAAATCGTTATTTTTGACCGTATCCGTGAAAATCTGAGATTCGCTAAGCTCAAAACGGACGAAGATCTCGTTGCCTTGGTCAACGACAGTATTTGGCAGACAATGGCGCGTAATATCAATACCGTTCTAGTGGTATTAATTGCAGCTGGCTGCTTGTACATTTTCGGAAGCGAGTCGATCAAGTTGTTCGCACTTGCGAAGCTAGTCGGATTAACGAGCGGTGCTTACTCCTCAATCGTTATTGCTTGTTCTCTATGGTACCTCTTGAAAAGAAAATCGTTACGGAGTTCTAAAAAGAAAGCTGCAGCGTAATAACCATAATAACCGGCCGCGTGAATGTTGCGCGGCCTTTGTATCCGTTCAGGGGGAGTGTCAGCGTGAAAGACGAGCGTTTTCAAAAAACGGAGCTCGCAGTATGGGGTGGTATCACCGGAAATGCAGCTCTTGCGTGTCTGAAAGGTATTGTTGGAATTATGGTGCAGAGCTCAGCCCTGTTAGCTGATGCCGCACATTCGGCATCCAGAGCTATAGCTTCATCTGCTGCACTAATTCAATTGAAATCAGATCAGCTGCCACCAGAGGATTTGGATTCCCAAGGCCCCGAAAAGAATATTTCTGTCGCAAGCATTCTGCTAGCTATCGTCGTTCTTGTTATAGGAGTCGAGATGGGGATTTCAGCGATAAATGGCTTATGGTCCGCCGAGGAACATACCAATAAGAATTACGCGCTCGCTGCGCTCGGACTTTCACTTGTCGTCAAAGAAATCATGTATCAATACATGAACAGATTGGGCAAACGAATAGGCTCTCAGGAATTAATTGCTAATAGCAGAGGGCATCGTTCCGATATATACTCAACTATTGTGGCTCTTATCGGTGTATTCGGCGACGTGTTGGCTAATCTTTTAAATGTATCATTCCTTTCCTATTTGGATCCGCTCACAGGAATCATTGTTTCTCTTTTGATCTTGAAAATGGGGTATTCGCTGATCAAGGAAGCTTTACATAGGAAGAAAGAGTACGTTCTACAGCAGGAAGATGCTGACGATCTGATTGCCGTTGTGCAACTGATTAAAGGTGTAATCACCGTAGATGACTTAAGGGCTAGAGAGCACGGACATTATGTGGTAATTACGGTCAAAATCAGCGTGAATCCAAGGGTAACCGTTTGGGAAGGGCATGAAGTTTCCAAAAGGGTCAAACAGCAGGTGATGAAAAGATTCCATCATGTTTCGGATGTGTTTGTTCATGTAGCTCCTTATGATGCAGGTTATCCTTATAAGCATTCAACGGATTCAGAGCTCAGCGAGCTCCCGTCCGTTATTCATTAATTTTGTATTACGCAATACTCTAAGCTAATGCTTACGAAGAAAGTTTTGCAAAAGCAAAACTCTGAGGAGGACACTCAAGTGCTAGCACCAAAGGCAAGATGGAGCATTGGCAATGCGGATGAAATGCTCATAGAAACTTTTGTGCGCGAGCTGCAGATCGACCCGCTTGTGGCCCGACTGCTTGTTCTCCGAGACATTCGGACGGTACCTGAAGCCGAGCAATTTATGCATGGCGGGGTTCAGTATTACCATGATCCCTATTTGCTCGACGGAATGCTCCCGGCAGTTGAACGTATCCGGAAAGCACTTCAGAACAATGAATTTATTCGAATATATGGGGACTATGATGCGGACGGCGTTAGCAGCACTTCGCTGATGTATCATTTGTTAAAAGGCTTAGGCGCCCGGTTCGATACGTATATCCCGCATCGCATTCGTGAAGGCTATGGTCTGAATCGTTCAGCGATTGACTTAGCCAAAGAGCAAGGTGTAGAACTATTAATTACTGTTGACACAGGCATTAGTGCCGTTCAAGAAATCGCCTACTGTCAAGAGTTAGGCATAGATGTAATCGTAACGGATCACCATGAGCCTCCTGAGCACCTGCCTCAGGCTTTGTCCGTTATCAATCCTAAGAAGCCCGGATGCCCTTATCCCTTTAAGCATCTTGCAGGTGTTGGTGTTGCTTTAAAGCTTGCACATGCTTTGCTGGATAGGTTGCCAGAGGAGCTGCTGGAATTTGCGGCACTTGGCACGGTGGCGGATCTAATGCCGCTTAATGGCGAGAACCGATTAATCGTCAAACAAGGGCTGCAGCGCATGCAGGATTCGGCTTACGTAGGATTTCGTTCTCTAATTGGCGTCTCGGGCATTGAACGCAAGGAAGTGACAGCAGGTCACATCGGCTTTTCGCTCGCGCCAAGAATTAATGCAAGCGGGCGATTGGAAGCAGCGGATATTGCGGTTAAATTGTTGACGACGCCCAATGAAACCGAAGCGGAGCAAATTGCTTTTGAATTGGATATGCTGAATAAAGAACGTCAGCTTATCGTTGAAGACATGGTGAAAGAAGCCTTTGTTCTGGCAGAGGAGCAGCAGACCAAAGGTTTGGACAAAGTGCTTGTCGTTGCAAAGGAAGGCTGGAATGTTGGCGTAGTCGGCATTGTAGCCTCCAAAATCGTAGAGAGATTTTACCGACCAACCTTGGTGCTCAGTATAGATCCGCAGACAGGCATTGCCAAAGGTTCAGCGCGCTCCATTGCTGGCTTTGATCTACACAAGGCTCTGACAGTCTGTGAAGAGTGGCTTGACCACTACGGGGGCCATCAAGCTGCAGCAGGAATGAGCTTAAGCAGCAGCCATTTGGAGGCTTTCACACTTAAGTTGAATGAGCTCGCAGCTGCGACTCTGACGGAGCAAGATTTTATCCCGCTTTTGAAGGCTGACGCTGTATGCAGCTTGCCAGAGGTTCCGATTGCCAGCATTGAAGCATTGGATAAGCTCGCTCCATTCGGGATGGGCAATCCGTCACCTAGATTCATGTTCACCGATTTATTGCTTGACGACATCCGGACCATGGGCAAAGAGAAGCAGCATCTGAAGCTTGCGCTCTCTCAAGCCATAGATGAAGTAAGCTGCTCGGTGGAAGCCGTTGGATTCGGCAAAGGTAGTCTGGCAGGACTCATCACGCAGTCCGCTAAGGTCGATGTGCTTGGCGAGCTGTCCATCAATGAGTGGAACGGGGTCCGCAAGCCACAAATCGTCATGCAGGATTTGAAGATAACGCATATGCAGCTCTTTGATTGGCGGGGAGCGGGGCAATTAAGCGCCAAGCTAAGTATGCTTCAAACTAACCTGGCTGCAAGCAGCGCCAACAATCAAGTACCTGGTATCGTGCTCTTTGACGAAGCGGATGTGCAAGCTTTTGCGGCCACGGCGTTCCAAATTGGCGACTCTATCCCTTACTGGGTCGTTCAAGACAGCGGCCAATTACGACCAGGCAATGAAACAGCCAGTCAGCTGGCTTTTGCTCATATGAAGGATATCATTCTGTACACGATCCCAAGGAGTTTAACTAGCTTACAAAGCGTGTTGCAGCAAGCCATTGGCATGATGCGCTGTTATCCTGTATTCGCAGAGTTAGGACCTGACAGTGGAAGCACACTGCCTTCTCGCGACATGTTCAAGATGATGTACGGCACTTTGCAAAAAGAGGGATCACTCAATGTGCAGGATGTCCGCTTAATGACCTCATTTAGCAAAAGATCGGGCCTGTCGCCAGCTATGATTCAATTCATATTATCCGTGTTTGAGGAGTTAGCTTTTATTGAAAGACAAGGCGCTTTCGTTAAGCTGCACGCATCACCCGCGAAGAAAGATCTTACGGCATCTCGCATTTATCAGCATAGAATGAATCGTCAGGAAGTTGAATCCATCGTGATGTATTCTTCAGCCAAAGAATTAGAGCAGTGGATTGCCCAGCATATCAATAAAGAAAACCACATATTGGAGGAAATTATATGAATTTCAAAGAGTACATTCGCGTCATCCCAGACTTTCCGCAACCAGGAATCCGTTTCAAAGATATCACCACGCTGCTTCAGAACGGTGCGGTCTATAAAGAAGCAATTGATCAACTGAAAGAAATGGTAAAAGAGAAAGAAATTGATGTCATTGCGGGACCTGAGGCTCGTGGCTTCGTAATCGGCGCTCCGCTTGCTTATGCACTTGGCGTAGGTTTTATTCCGATCCGCAAAAGCGGTAAATTGCCAGGCGAGACGATTGAAGTGGATTATGCCTTGGAGTACGGCAAAGATAAATTAGCGATGCACAAGGATGCCATTAAGCCTGGTCAAAAAGTTCTAATTGCCGATGACTTGCTGGCAACTGGCGGAACGATTCAATCCTCGATTGATTTGATTGAGCAGCTTGGCGGAGATATCGTAGGGGCGGCGTTCCTGATCGAGCTTTCCTATTTGGAAGGCAGAAATAAGTTTAAGGGTATAGATGTCGTTTCCTTAGTTCAATATTAAAATAAAGCGAAGAATCGAATGTTTTATTCGATTCTTTTTTGCACTTAGGTATAGGTCATTAGGAAGTAATATTTCATAGGTTTTGAGGCAAAATGATGTTTTTTGTCGAAAGGTTAGCATGGCATAGTTGACGCGGAGCCTGCCTTGCAGGCATAATGAATAAAAATCGACTAAAGATGAGCGTTTGAAAAGTTCGCTTTTTAAACAACCTCTAAAGGGAATGGGTAGATGCATGGGTATAGAGCAGCTGTTAGAGAAGGCAGCCACCTATCTGAAAGAGAATGATTTGCAGAGGATACGGGAGGCCTATGAGTTCGCGGATGAAGCCCATCATGGCCAAGTGCGCAAATCGGGGGAGCCCTATATTCTGCATCCGCTCGCTGTTGCAGATATACTGGTGAACATGCAGATGGACGTCACATCCGTGATTGCGGCGCTTCTGCATGATGTCGTTGAAGATACAACAGTTTCACTTGAAACTGTCTTAGATAAATTCGGGAAAACTTGCGCAATGCTTGTAGATGGTTTGACGAAGCTCGAACGGATTAAGTTCAAGTCCAAGGAAGAGCAACAGAACGAGAACTACCGCAAAATGTTTGTCGCTATGGCGCAAGATATTCGCGTTATTTTGATTAAGCTGGCGGATCGGCTGCACAACATGCGCACATTGAAATACCAATCGGAGGAAAGCCAGCGCCGCATAGCGGAGGAAACGCTGGAAATTTTCTGTCCGATTGCCCATAGGCTCGGGATTTCCACCATCAAGTGGGAAATGGAGGATATTGCCCTCCGTTATTTGAATCCTCAGCAGTATTACCGGATCGTGAATCTGATGCAGAAGAAGCGGACCGAGCGTGAGCAATATATTGAAGACGTCATTCATAGCATCAAAGAAAAGCTAGATGAGATGGGAATTCAAGGAGATATTTCCGGAAGGCCCAAACATCTCTACAGTATTTATAAAAAGATGAGCTCCCGCGGCAAACAGTTCAATGAGATTTATGATCTCATGGCACTGCGCGTAATTGTCGATGGCATCAAGGATTGTTATGCTTCTTTGGGCATTATTCATACATTGTGGAAACCGATGCCTGGACGATTCAAAGATTATATCGCCATGCCAAAGCCGAATATGTACCAATCTCTTCATACAACTGTGATCGGTCCCAAGGGAGAGCCTCTAGAGGTTCAGATTCGTACTTGGGAAATGCATAGAACGTCCGAGTTCGGTATTGCTGCACACTGGGCCTACAAAGAAGGCGGTTCCGTTGTCCCATCGGGCACTTTTGAAGATAAGATGAGCTGGTTCCGTGAAATTTTGGAGCTTCAGCATGAAACGAATGATGCTTCTGAATTTATGGAATCTATGAAGATGGACTTCTTCTCCGATCTTGTATTTGTGTTTACGCCAAAAGGAGAAGTCATTGAGCTTCCGGCTGGTTCTGTACCTTTGGATTTTGCTTACCGCATCCATACGGAGGTTGGGAATCGGACCATTGGCGCCAAAGTCAATTCCCGTATTGTCCCGTTGGATCACAAGTTGAAGACAGGGGACATCATTGAAATTTTGACGTCCAAACACTCTTACGGACCAAGTCAGGATTGGATCAAACTCGCGCAATCATCGCATGCCCGCAGTAAAATTAAGCAGTGGTTCAAGAAAGAGAAGCGGGAAGAGAACGTCGAAAAAGGGAAAGACATGATTGAGCGCGAGCTCAAGCGTCTAGCCATCGATCCGCCGACATTGATGAGCGATGATAAGATGATCGAAGCGGCGAAGAAGTTCAATTTTAACGATATTGAAGATATGCTGTCGGCAGTAGGTTTTGGCGGTATAACAGCTGCACAAATTTGCACGAAGCTAACTGAGAAGCTGCGTAAGGAAGCGGAAGAAGCGCAAGTGCTTCAGCTTTCTACGGAGGTTAAAGAAGTTAAGTCTCAATCCGCGACAGAGCGCAAAAGCCGACCTACAAACGGCGTGAGGGTGAAAGGTGTAGACAACCTCCTTGTGCGTTTTGCCCGTTGCTGCAATCCTGTGCCAGGTGATTTAATCATTGGGTATATCACTAGAGGTCGGGGTGTGTCTGTGCACCGTTCAGATTGTACGAATATCCCGACGAGCATGGGAGAAGAGGATCGGGTGATCGAGGTCGACTGGGCTGAAGCCGTCGAGTCTAATTTCAATGTGGAAATTGAAATTACAGGACATGACCGCCGCGGTTTCTTAAACGAGGTGCTTCAGGCCGTTTCCGAGAGCAAAACGAGCATTTCGGCAGTTTCAGGCCGATCGGATAAAAACAAGATGGCAACGGTTCATATGACCATTTTGATTAAAAATATTGATCATTTACAATCGGTTGTTGAGAAAATTAAACGTGTGAAAGACGTTTATTCCGTTCAGCGCATTATGCAAAGCTAGGCTGCTTGCTGCTGCGAACAAACGTAAGGGGATCTAGAGAAGCCATGAGAGTAGTCGTTCAGCGGTGCAAACGCGCCGAAGTAACTGTTAATGGAGCATCTGTCGGTCAGATCGAGCACGGTCTAATGCTATTAGTCGGCATTACGCACGAGGATACCGAGCAGGATGCGAAATATATAGCGGACAAAGTATCCGGACTGCGCATTTTTGAAGATGAGACCGGTAAAATGAATCTTTCCGTACTGGAGACAGGCGGTCAAATTTTATCCGTTTCCCAGTTTACGTTGTATGGGGATTGCCGCAAAGGGAAACGTCCGAACTTCATGGCAGCCGCTAGGCCTGAGATCGCGCAGCCGCTGTATGATAAGTTCAATGAACTGCTCCGCGCACAAGGCTTGCAAGTGGAAACGGGCGCATTCGGTGAAATGATGGATGTTTCGTTTACAAATTGGGGACCTGTGACTTTAATTATCGATAGCAAATAGTTGTGGATGCGAGTTGCGTAAATGGCGTAAAGGATAAGATGCAGACAGCCTGGATATACTAAAACTGTATATTCTTGCAGTTAGGAGCATCCAGATGCGTCAATCGATCAAGCACAAAGCCATGACGGCGCCAGAGCAGCAGCTGCTGCATACAACACTTGCTGAGCGGATGAGTCAGGCACCAGCGCTAGCGGACGTTGAAATTAGCGCAGAGTTCACATCCGAGCAGGAAAAGATGAAAAGCATTCCCAAGAAATCATATCGTTAATCGTAAAGCCTCGCGTTGCCTCATCAGCAATGCGAGGCTTTATTTGTTGTAGGATACAAGATTTCTCTACAACTTTAAAATGTGGTAAACTAACAAGTGATGTTTTTGGCTGACAAATTAATCGACTGCTAAAGAAAGCTTATCAAACCTTTAACCGGTAAGCTGTATGAAAAGCAGGGGACAAGGTGGGTGCTTTCGTTTTAATGGCAAATCCGAATCGTAACAATTCCGCTTCCAAAGGATGGCTTTGGTTGATGGGGATCTTGATTCTGCTCGCGGTGCTGGCAGCTGCAGCGTCATTGTATTATCAATATAAACACCACATAAGCGGTGGGCAAAGTCAGGCTAAGCAAGAAATTGAAGAAGTGAAATCCGTGAAGAAAACGAAGGAGTCGTATGACGTCATTGTCGTTGGTACCGACCCTGAGGGGGTTGCTGCGGCCGTTTCAGCTGCGCGTAATGGACTTAGTACCCTTCTGGTGGATGGACGGAATCGTGAGGTTCTGGGAGGACTGATGACACTCGGCTGGATTAACTCCATTGATATGAATTATTCCCCAAACAAGAACCTTATAGGGAAAGATGATGTGTTTAATAAAGGCTTCTTCTCTGAGTGGTATGCCAAAATTGAAGGGGATTCCTTCGATGTGAATACAGCCGCTAATGCGTTCTATGATTTGGTTAAAAATGAATCTAAAATCGATCTGCTGCTCAAAACGAAGAAGATCGATCCGCTCCTTTCCCAAGATAAAAAAGCGGTGCAAGGCGCTACAATTACCCTCGAAAATGGCAGCACGCAAGTTGTGAAGGCTGCTTCTGTCATTGATGCGACGCAGGATGGGGATTTCGCGGCAGCAGCAGGGGTTCCGTTTACGATCGGGCATGAGGATATCGGGGACCCGAATTCCAAAATGGCTGTGACGCTTGCGTTTCGTCTGAAAAATGTAACACCGGAAGTTTGGAACCTGATGGCCAAAAGGTTGAACGGCGATAACAATCCGGATACAGGAGTAAATGAAGTAAGCGTATTTGGCTATGGTGAAATGAGTAAATACCCGCCACTTAACAAAGAAAGAGCTAAGATGAGAGGGCTTAATATGGGTAGGGAAAATGACAATACCGTCCTTATTAATGCTTTGCAAATTTTTGGGGTAGATACCCTTGATCCGAAGTCTGTTCAAGAAGCTTTCGACATTGGGAAAAAAGAGCTGCCTAATATTTTAACTTATATGCAAAAAACATTCCCTGAATTCGCAAGCCTTGAGCTGGGTGGATCCGCACCAGAGCTATATGTTCGCGAAACGCGACATATGCAGGGAGAATACCGACTGAATATTGTTGACGTTTGTACGAACAATGATCAATGGGACCGCATTGGTTTCGGTTCTTATCCCGTGGATATCCAAAGGATCTCACCGACGGATTCCGGCAACGTTGTTTGTAAACCGAAGCAGTACGCGATCCCTTTCCGCAGCTTAGTGCCGCAGAAAGTGGATGGACTGCTTGTAGTAGGCAGAGCGGCCAGTTATGATACACTGCCGCACGGAAGTGCCCGCGTCATGCCTACAGGCATGGCCGAAGGGGAAGCGGCAGGAGCTGCAGCGATGTTTGCGAAGCAGGAGAAGATGACGTTCCGCCAGCTATCGGCGTCCAAAGAAGTGATTGCGAAGCTGCAGGAGCAATTGAACAAGCAAGGCATGGAGATTCATCCGATGACGCTCAAGCCGCAGCCTTTTATGGAGCACAAAGCCTATGAGGGCTTAAAATCCGCTCTTATGCTTGGTTTGGCTTCCGGTGCGTACGACAACAATTTCCACTTGGATGACCCAGCGAATCCCAAGCGGATGGTCAACCTCGTTAGCGGCGCGAAGAAAATGAAGCCGGATGCTTTCAAAGGCGATGTATCCCAGGCGATTGCGAATCTGGAGAATGCCGACAAAATCGCGTTATCTCTTGAGCAGGCTGCTTATACGATAACGCAAGCTTTGGGACTGACGGCTTCGCCAAAAGAGGCGCAAGCAAAGTTGATGGAGAATAAGCTGCTAACAGACGCTTCATTGAAGCTAGTCGAGGACAAGCAGAAATTAACGAATGCTGACACTTATGTAATCATCAAAGATTTAAAGGTTGGCTTAACAGGCAAGCCTTAATAAATAACAAATAAGAGCCTTATTACGCCGCAGTTGCATGTGGCGATAAGGCTCTTACCCTTTTTTTCGAAGCCAATGGAAGTTTTTTTGACTGCGCTTACAAATTTCAGTCAGTCTCTGAGGCATCCTCTTCGGCTTCCGCAGATTCTTCCGCTTCATCTTCGGCAGAATCATCACTATCTACTTCGGCTTCCTCGTCTGCATCAACTTCCGCTTCTTCATCCGCTTCGACTTCTTCTTCTTCAGCTGCTTCTTCTTCAGCTTCATCCGCTTCGTCCGAATCTTCAATGGCCTCTTCTTCGGCTGCTTCTGCTTCTTCGGCTACGTCATCTTCAACTTCAGCTTCGGTTTCGGATTCCTCAGAGAAGAGCACCACTAGATCCTGCCGTTCCTCTTGAAACTCGTTTTGTGTTGTCATTGTTACAGCCTCCTGGTGATAAATTCAAGGCCATTTGCCTTGTTGTACATGTATATGTGGAAAAAAGTCTGAATATACGAGGGGGAGCAAATGAAAATGATTGAAAATACAGGGAAAACACTTGTAATGAAATTGTAATTTAAATTTGACATGGCGTTAATTAACCGTGGTTATAATAAACCTCGACCCCCTTTAATTTATATATTGTCTAGAGGCCTGCCGCCACTCGTGCTGCAGGCTATTTTCTTTGTGGGCTTCGCCTGTCCACTACTTCGCCATCGAAATAGAAAAGGGCTATCACCCATCAAGTCATTTCTGACTTAAGGAGATAGCCCTTTATCTTATCTTTTAGAATAAAGCATCCAGTGAATAGTCGCCTGCACCAATAAGCGCAACGCCCAATGCAGCTGCAATCATAAGCAAGTTGTACTCGTACCCATTAGAAGTTGCCCAATAGCTTTTATAGTGAACCTTTACAATAGCAACAAGCATAGTAATGATAATAAGTGCAGCTGCAAGTGGTGTCCAAAGTCCAGCAGCAATGAGCAAGCCGCCTACAATTTCTGACAAACCGGCGACAACTGCCATCATAACACCTGGCTTAATTCCAATCGACTCGAAAAAGCCTCCTGTGCCTTTTGGTCCATAACCGCCAAACCATCCAAATACTTTCTGTGTGCCGTGCGCGGCTATTGTTAAACCTAACACCAAACGAATAATAAGAAGACCTAAAGCCATGGCTAACTACTCCTCCTTAAATAAATTTTATTTAATAACTTACTTTATGTTAGTATATTATTACCTAGCACTTACTTTTGTCAAGCGACTATGCTAAAATTGTTATAAGGAGATGATTTATATGGAAGACTATCAACTGTGCCCGAAATTCGAAAATGCATTTGAACTTCTGGGAAAGCGTTGGACGGGACTCATCGTACATGTCTTATTGACTGGACCGAAGCGGTTTAAAGACATATCCGTGCTTATACCAAGTATGAGCGATCGCATGCTTTCGGAGAGATTTAAAGAACTTGAGGCTGCAGAGATCATTGTCCGACATGTGTACCCGGAAACTCCAGTTCGTATTGAATATGAATTAACAGCTAAAGGAAAAGGGCTTAAGCCTGTTATGGACGAGTTGCAAAAATGGGCGGACACTCATTAATTAAATGAAGGCAGCAGTAAGTCGAATGGACGTATATCTCTTGACTTTACTTCTGCCAATGTTTACAATAAACAATAATTCAATACCTTTGTGATCCGTTGAAGGGATAAAGTATTTCGCCCCCACATTATCAGAGAAGGAAGTCCTGGCTGTGAGCTTCCTATGATGAGCGAATGAAAAGACCTCCCCGAGGACCTGCTGGGAACGACATGTCGACTTATATCGAACGTCTAGTAGCGGCTGTGCGTATTCGCGGGCGTTAACCGTAAAGAGCAGATTTCTGTTTGTTGTGCCTAAGGCGCAAGAGCGGACGATCTGAATGTGGGTGGTACCACGGGTGAATTTGTTAATCAAATCTCTCGTCCCTGACAAACGTCGGGGGTGGGGGGTTTTTTTGTTATATAACCAAGATCAAGATAAAGGGAGGTTGAACACATGAGCATTCAAAAGCCAAAAGGCACGCAGGACCTGC
Organism: Paenibacillus sp. J22R160; assembly: GCF_059692135.1. NCBI lineage: Bacteria > Bacillati > Bacillota > Bacilli > Caryophanales > Paenibacillaceae > Paenibacillus > Paenibacillus sp. J22R160. The sequence goes on from NZ_JCAUAU010000019.1 coordinate 30,687, forward strand.
TTCCCGGCGAAGTGGAAAAGTGGCAGTACCTGGAAAGTAAGGCAAGAGACTTATGTCAAAGATTTAACTACAAAGAAATCCGTTCGCCCATTTTCGAGAGTACGGAGCTTTTCTCCAGAGGTGTTGGAGAAACTACGGATATTGTCGAGAAAGAAATGTACACATTTCTGGATAAAGGCGATCGCAGCATTTCCTTGCGTCCAGAAGGGACAGCTGGCGTTGTTCGGGCTTATGTAGAAAATAAGCTATACGGAGTGCCAGATTTGACGAAGTTGTACTATGTGGGACCTATGTTCCGCTACGAACAGCCGCAAGCAGGAAGATACCGTCAGTTCCATCAGTTCGGGATTGAGGCTTTCGGATCCGTTGATCCAAGCATCGATGCAGAAGTTATTGCGCTGGGGTACACCTTTTACAAAGAAATTGGATTAAAAGAAGTAACCGTGGAAATTAACTCAGTGGGCACACCATCCGTTAGAACGGTTTACCGCGAGAAGCTGCAGGAATTCTTTGCGCCAGTGAAACATTTGCTTTGCAAAGATTGTCAGTCTCGATTTGACCGCAATCCTATGCGAATTCTTGATTGCAAAACCGATCAGAAGTACGGGGAAGGCGCTCCTGAAATTCTGGATTATTTGGACGAAGAATGTTCCACACACTTCTCGTTGGTTAGAGAGCACCTAACCGCTATGGACATTCCATATAGGGTTAATCCTCGTCTAGTGCGCGGACTTGATTATTACACACACACTGCTTTTGAATACAAAGCAGCGGGCATTGGAGCTATCGATACAATTGGCGGCGGCGGCCGTTACAACGGTCTCGTTGAGCAAATTGGCGGTCATGGTACAGATCAGCCAGGCGTAGGTTTGGGATTAGGACTTGAGCGCATTCTGCTAGTGCTGCAAGCGCAAGGTGTTGAGATCCCGAAACCGGAGCCGCTCGATGTATACCTCATCGGATTAGGTGAGCCTGCCGAGAAAGAAGTCACGAAGCTGCTGCACCAGTTAAGGATTCAAGGCCTCAAAGCTGAGAAGGATTACCAAGGGCGCAAATTGAAGGCGCAAATGAAATCAGCAGACCGTTTTCAAGCGAAGTATGTGGGGATTCTCGGAGACGATGAGTTGGCCCACGGCGAAATTACGCTGAAGCAAATGGAAACAGGTTCTCAAGTCATTGTAAGTCTAGTGGATCTTGCCTCAAATGCTGCAAAGACACTATTCGAATAGATAGCTTTGAATGATTTAACTACTCATGAGGAGGCAATAATATTATGATGCTCAAAACACATCATTGCGGGCAGCTTACGAAAGCCCAGGTAGGACAGACTGTTATTTTAAACGGGTGGGTACAAAGAAGACGTGACTTAGGCGGCGTTCTATTTATTGATCTTCGTGACCGCAGCGGGCTTGTACAGACTGTATTTAACCCAGATTTCTCAGGGGACGCGCTAGCTATTGCTGACCGTGCACGTAACGAATATGTGCTTGCCGTAAAAGGGAAAATCGTAGAACGTGATGCGGAAACCATTAATAAAAACATCCCAACAGGTGAAATTGAAATTCAAGTAACGGAAATCGAAATCATGAACGCAGCCAAAACACCTCCGTTCTTCATTGAAGACGGTGTAGACGTGGATGAAGCCGTTCGTTTGAAATACCGCTATTTGGACCTTCGTCGTCCGGAAATGCAAAGAACATTAATGCTTCGCTCGAAAGCGTCCAAAGTTTTCCGCAATTTCTTGGATGACCAAGGATTTGTGGAAGTTGAAACACCGATTTTGACGAAAAGCACACCGGAAGGCGCTCGCGATTACTTGGTGCCAAGCCGTGTTCACCCTGGCGAATTTTTCGCACTGCCGCAATCTCCACAAATTTTCAAACAGCTGTTGATGGTTAGTGGTTTGGAGCGTTACTACCAAATCGCACGTTGTTTCCGCGATGAAGACCTTCGTGCAGACCGTCAACCGGAATTTACACAAGTCGACATTGAGACTTCATTCCTAGCACAAGATCAGCTGCTGGACATTTTGGAAGAGCTTGTCGTTAACTTGATGAGAGAGACTGCGCAAGTCGAAATTCCACGTCCATTCCAACGTATTACGCATGCAGATGCGATGGCGAAATATGGTTCAGACAAACCGGATCTGCGTTTCGGACTTGAGCTAGAAGATGTATCGGATATTGTTCAAACTTCCGGTGTTCAAGTATTTGCCAATGTGGTTACAGGCGGAGGCCAAGTTAAAGCGCTGAATGCCAAAGGTTGCGGTACTTGGAGCCGTAAAGAGATCGATGACCTGCTGCCTTTCGCGGCGCGTTACGGAGCCAAAGGCTTAGCGTGGATTCAAGTTAAAGACGGCGAATTCAAAGGGCCTATCGTGAAATTCTTTAACGAAGCTGAAATTGCTGCTTTAACTGAGCGTCTTGGCGCTGAAGAAGGAGATCTACTTCTTTTCTCCGCTGATAAAAAGAAAGTCGTAGCCGACGTTCTAGGGAATCTTCGTCTGAAAATCGGTCGTCAACTTGGACTTATCGACGATTCCAAGTTCAAGTATGCATGGGTCGTAGATTTCCCGCTGCTTGGATACGACGAAGAAGCAAAACGTTATGTGGCAGAACACCATCCGTTCACGCGTCCTAATGAAGACGACCTTCATTTCTTTGACACTGACCCAGGTCAAATTCGTGCGCAAGCGTATGACCTTGTTTTGAACGGCTATGAAGTAGGCGGCGGTTCCATGCGTATCTACCAACGTGATGTACAAGAAAAAATGTTCGGAGCACTTGGATTCTCCAAAGAAGAAGCAGCGGAGAAATTCGGCTTCTTGCTAGAAGCGTTCGAATATGGAACGCCTCCACACGGCGGTTTCGCATTCGGTTTCGACCGTTTGGTGATGCTGATTACAGGTCGTACCAACTTGAGAGAAACGATTGCATTCCCGAAAACAGCGAGCGCGACTGACCTGTTGACGGATGCACCGGGAACTGTAGATGACAAACAGCTTGATCAGCTGTCGATTCGCTTAGCGCTTAAGCAGCCTGCTAAAGCCTAAGAACATTGAAAGAGGACGTGTTTCTATGCTTCACCAATTTTCGCGGACTGAACTAGCCATTGGCCCTGAAGGTCTAGATATTATGAAAAACAGCACCGTCGCCGTTTTGGGTATCGGCGGTGTTGGTGCAATCGCTGCTGAAGCGTTGGCGCGTACAGGGGTCGGACGGCTCATTCTGATCGACAAGGATGTTGTCGACATCACGAATATCAACCGTCAGATTCATGCCCTTACGACGACCGTAGGGCAGCCTAAAGCCGATCTGATGCGCGATCGCATCAAATTGATTAATCCGGAATGCGATGTTATCTCCATGCGGATGTTCTATACAGAGGAAACCTATGAGGAAGTGTTCGCTCATCACATCGATTACGTGCTTGATGCAAGTGACACCATTTCTTATAAAATTCATCTGATTAAGCAGTGCCTGGAGCGGAAAATTCCGATCATCTCCAGCATGGGAGCCGCTAATAAAATGGACCCTTCGCAGTTTAAGGTTGCGGATATTTCCAAAACAAGCATGGATCCGATCGCTCGGGTCGTGCGTCAGAAACTGCGTAAAGAAGGCATCAAAAAAGGTGTCAAAGTCGTCTTCTCGACCGAAGAGCCGATGAAACCGCGTGAAGACGTCACGCAACAAATCGTACCAGCGAATGCGCCAGAAATTCGCAAAGCGAAGCAGCCTCCGGCGAGCAACGCTTTCGTTCCTCCGGTGGCAGGATTGATCATGGTGAGCGTCGCCGTGAAGGATCTTTTGGAGATTGGTTTGAAGAAGTAAGAAAGAGCGGAAGAGGGGCTATCTTAACAGGTCAGAAATGACCTATTGAGATAGCCCCTTTCTGCTGTCGGAACATCGTGCGAGGGAACTACAGGGCGCCACCCCAACCCCAACCCCAACCCCAACCCCAACCCCAACCCCAACCCCAACCCCAACCCATCCTGTAGACTGCGACTTGACCTGACTCCCCCTACCATTGAGCCGTACCCAACTCGACCCGTGCTAGTCCCAGTTTGATGTATTTTGTACATCAAATATGTGTACTCCAACCCTAAACCGCTCAGATCCTGCAAAATGTGCAGCAAATTCCGAGTGATTGCCCGATTTCCAACCAATTCGCGATTATTACTGTAGGTAATACAGTAACCTATCTCGAAATATCCATTTCGTATCAAACTTACTGTACAAAATACAGCTTCCCATCGCGCCTATGCCATGCCTAGCACTCATCAAAGCCGTAAGACATGACAGTCTATCCCATGAAGGGTATAATGGAAAATGTCTATTTAAACCCAATGCAAAGGAATAACCAACATGGACTTGTTTACATATGCCTCATCGCAAGAACCGACCGGCAAGCTGCTCGCCGACCGCATGCGTCCTACAACGCTGGATGAATACATCGGCCAGGAGCAAATTGTCGGCAAAGGCAAGCTGTTGCGCAGAGCCATTGAAGCGGATCAGGTGAGCTCTATCCTGCTATATGGTCCACCAGGCACAGGGAAAACCACCCTCGCGAATATCATCGCGAACCGGACAAAGGGCGAGTTCATGAAGCTGAACGCTGTCGATGCTTCGGTCAAGGATGTGCGAGAAATCATCGAGCTCGCCAAGACCAATAAAGCGATGTACGGCCGCAAGACGATCCTGTTCCTGGACGAGGTGCATCGCTTCAACACCTCGCGGCAGGATGCGCTGCTGCCTGCCGTAGAGCAGGGCATCCTCATCTTCATCGGGGCGACCACAGAGAACCCGTTTCACCATGTGAACGGGGCTCTGCTGTCGCGCTCGACGCTGTTTCAGCTCGAGCCCCTCACGGCGGAGCATGCGCTCATCGCCATGCGAAGAGCCATCGCCGATCCCGATAAGGGGCTCGGCTTCATGCGCCTCCAAGTGGACGAGGAGGCGCTAGAGCATATTGCGCAGATGGCCGTTGGCGACATCCGCCGCTCTTTGAACGCGCTGGAGCTGGCAGCGCTGACGACCTCGCCCGAACCGGATGGTACGGTTAGGATCACGCCCCTGGTGGCGGAGGAGTCGATCCGCCGCCCTATCGTGAAAGCGGACGAGTCGACGCAGTATGACGTCTTGTCCGCCTTTCACAAGAGCGTGCGCGGCTCCAGTGACGCCGCGCTGTTCTGGTTCTTGTATGCCGTCGAGAAGCTCGGCATGGACCCTATGACGTTCCTGCGGCGGCTTATCGTCGCCAGCAGTGAAGATATCGGCCTGGCCAACCCGCAGGCCATGGTGCAGTCTGTGACGGCCATGGACGCGTACCACAAGATTGGCTGGCCGGAATCGAAGTACGTCATTTCCCAGGCAATTTTATTCGCTGTAGAGAGTCCGAAATCGAATTCGATCCCAATCGCTATTTCTCGAGCGGAACAGTTGATGGAGCGCGTACAATCTGCGGACGTGCCGCTTCATTTGCGAGATACGCACTATAAGGGAGCAGAGAAGCTCGGACACAAAGGATATATGTATCCGCATGATTATCCGGGTCATTATGTGCAACAGCAGTATTTACCGGATGAGATTAAACATGAAATCATCTTTGCGGCCAACGAGCAGGGAACAGAAGATAAAATGCGGCAGAATCAACACAAAAGAAGAGGGAAGCCTGCAGATCTATAGGATCTGTAAGTTCCCTCTTCTTTCTTGTTCCATTTCAATGGTAAAAAGCTTTTCAGACACAGGGTCATACCGTATGGATACGATTAGCGGAAATTCAACGCCTTGATGTCTAACCCAGAAGCGAAATTGCTGCTGATCCACCCCAGGTGCTACATGAGAATGTCCCAAATACTTGTAATCTAGCAAGGTGTATACTTTGCCGGCTTCATGAAAAGCGATTCGGCTCCATTTGGCATAGAGGAGGTCAGGTTGTTGAGATGGAGCGGGTTGTCGGGCTATAGCTTCTAGGATATCTGTTTCCATGCTCGCTTGTGCTGCGCCGCACCAACTTAGTCCAAGCAGGAGAAACACGGCTGAGATTTTTCTCATTCGCTCACACCTTTCGTCTTTATGGTTCGCGTAGGCGCAAGGCTGCATACTTGCAGGTGCTGAGGTAAATTAGGGTACTTTTTGCAGATAGAGGGGATAAAAAAAGAGCCTCGTAAGAGGCCCTTGTCTTGTTTGCCAAACCCTTATAAATTAAAAATTTTTCCAAGATACTGAACAGCTTTTGAGCTATAACGCTCGTGCATATAGGCTCTAAACTGATTCTTCGCTTCAGGAGTAGGTGAAGAATTCACCGTTAGGCGATGAAGCTCCATCCAATGAAGTGCGGTCATGTAGCAGGTGCTATTCCAGCCGTTTTTGGTCCCATTGGCATTCAAACGCTCAGTAATTCCTGCTATGACAATGTCTGTTTTACTTTGCAGTTCAATGAGGGCGCGGTCGAAATCACTTTTGGATTCTTTGGCCTTCATCCCAATTTTGGATCGAAGTTCTTTGACATCAATACCTTCGTTCGCTTCAACAGCTTGATACAGCTCGACGGCAGATTTGGGAAGCTGCCCATCTTCATAGCGTTCTTCCACGGAGTAAGGGTCTTCTAACAAATTTTTCAACAACGGGAAGAGGTCCGCTGAAATTAATAATGGTTTCTTTGCAAAAAAACGTCCATAAGCTGCAAGTCCGTCACCTGGCAGACGATCCCGCCAAAGCCAAGGATCCGTGTCTAGGCCCGTATGCCATTGTTCTTTTGTTGTCATGGATTCAAGTGAAGGATGATCCGGTATGAAAGAAGAGAGAGGTAGAATGCCGACCTCTTTCACGATTTTTGTAACATCCTCGTACGTAGCAGCCTGCAGAGTCACTTCATTCATTTTAACCAAACTGATCATCCTTCCTTCTTGAAGTATCTATTTTACCTCGTATTATTTATGAACCTTATCGATCACACCGCCGCCTAAACAAACCTCACCATCATAGAAAACAACGGATTGTCCAGGTGTTACTGCCTTCTGCGGGGAATCAAATACGACTTGGGCCGTCCCATCCTCCATAAAGGTTAGAACAACACCTTGGTCAGGCTGACGGTAGCGGAATTTCGCTGTGCAGGTGAAAGCACCTTGGGGTCTCTTCGGAGAGATCCAGTTGACATCTGTCGCTGTAAGCCCCTTGGAGTAAATTCCAGGGTACTGCTCGCCTTGAACGACAAGAAGCTCGTTGGTTTCCAAATTTTTATCCACAACAAACCAGGGTTCGCCAGAACCTGAACCGCCAATGCCAAGACCTTGTCTTTGACCTAACGTGTAGTACATCAGCCCGTCGTGGCGGCCTTTTACCTCGCCGTTGCGGATATCAACCATGTTGCCGGGTTTAGCAGGCAAGTATTGGCTGAGGAACTCTTTGAAGTCGCGCTCGCCGATGAAGCAAATGCCCGTGCTGTCTTTTTTCTTTGCTGTTGCAAGACCAGCTGCTTCGGCAATTTTACGAACCTCAGGTTTCGGCAGATGACCGATCGGGAACATCGCTTTGGACAGCTGCTGCTGTGTTAGCACGTTGAGGAAGTAAGTTTGATCCTTGCCTGGATCATTGCCCCGCAGGAGCACGTACTCGCCATCTTGTTCTTTCACTTGGGCATAGTGGCCAGTTGCGATGTAGTCGCCGCCTAAATCTAGGACTTTCTGGAGCAATTCACCGAATTTGATTTCTCTGTTGCACATGACATCCGGATTCGGCGTACGACCTTTGGTGTACTCGTCCAAGAAATAAGCAAACACCTTATCGTAGTACTGTTTTTCAAAATTAACTGTATAAAAAGGGATTCCGAGCTGATCGCATACTCTTCGGACATCCTCTGCATCTTCTTCGGCTGTGCAATGTCCAAACTCATCAGTATCGTCCCAGTTTTTCATGAAAATGCCGATGACTTCATATCCTTGCTCTTTCAAGAGCAGTGCGGCAACAGAAGAATCGACACCCCCGGACATACCTAGAATGACACGTGTTTTTTTATTCATGGCTTGTGTTCCTCTTTTCTATCCTGTGAGACTTTTTTAGTAGATAAGAAAGTATACTTATTTTACTTTTGCTTCACTCTACCTTGACAAATGCGCTCGTCCTAAAAGGCCGGCGAAGTCGTTTATCCTTGAAACTCTTCCTATTATACATCTCTCTAGTTAAAAATTAAAATATTTCATGAGAATGTCATTGTTTTTCCCCCACAGAACAAGGAATTATGATACCATAGATACGATATACGGATGTTTAGGAATGTTTTTGTTAAAAATGGAAACGCTGTTTACCTAGATAGGGACGAGCATGATGTCTGAATATGGACAAAGCAGAAGGTAAACAACTCACAATTTCTCGTAATATCAATTAGCCCCCTTGATGGCATAAATGTTGAATGAGGTGTAATTTTGAAAATTTCCACAAAAGGCCGCTATGGTTTAACGATCATGATGGAGCTGGCCAATCGAGTAGGTGAAGGTCCGACTTCACTCAAAAGTATTGCCGAAAAGCATCAGCTATCCGAGCACTATCTCGAGCAGCTTGTTGCTCCTTTGCGTAACGCGGGATTGGTCAAAAGCATTCGTGGAGCGTACGGTGGATATATTCTCTCCAAGGCTGCTGATCAAGTGACAGCAGGTGAAGTGATTCGCGTGTTGGAAGGACCGATTAGTCCTGTTGACTTTACGGAAGAAGATGACCCGGCTAAGCGCGACTTATGGATCCGTATCCGTGACAGCATTGCGGAAGTACTAGATTCTACAACGCTTGCGAACCTAATCTCTTTCGAAGACGCAGGTCAGCACGACAATTACATGTTTTATATTTAAAGGTGATTTTATGAATCCTATTTATCTTGATCACGCGGCGACCACGCCGGTGCATCCCGACGTTATGGAAGCGATGCTTCCTTATTATACAGCCTATTTTGGCAATCCTTCCAGCACGCATAGCTTCGGCAGAGCGACGAGAACAGCACTTAACCGGTTTCGTGACGCTATGGCGAAGTCGCTTTACTGCCTCCCTGGTGAGCTCATCTTTACGAGCGGCGGGACTGAGAGCAACAATATGGCGATCTTTGGGATCATCCATGCGAGCAATAATGGCAAGAAACATATCATTACGACAGAGATAGAGCACCATGCCGTTCTGCATCCCTGTGAACGGCTGGAGAACCTCGGTTACGAGGTCACTTACCTTCCAGTAGGTCCGACTGGTCTTATTCAAGTCGAAGATGTGGAGTCGGCTATTCGTCCCGATACGGCTCTCATCTCCATCATGTATGTGAATAATGAAATTGGTACGATTCAACCGATTGTAGAAGTTGGCCGGTTAGCGCGAAGCCGGAACATTCCTTTTCACGTTGATGCCGTTCAAGCCTTAGGTAAATTGCCGCTGAATCTTCATGAATTGCCGATTGATTTACTAAGCTTATCTGCTCATAAAATTTATGGTCCTAATGGTGTGGGTGCCTTGTATGTGTCCAAGAACACGAAGCTTGTTCCTCATGTGTATGGTGGCGCACAAGAAAGAAAGCGTCGTGCGGGAACAGAGAATGTAGCTGCTATAGCAGGGTTTGCCAAGGCAATTGAGATGTTTCTCCCTATGACAGATACCCTTTATGAGCAAGCTGCTGAGCTTAGACAGTGTATGGTTGCTAGTTTGGAGCAGCAATTAGGCCGTGATCAATTTACGATAAATGGACATGCCGAGCATCAAGCTCCGCATATTCTGAACATCAGCTTTCCTGGCGTATCCACAGAGACGCTGCTTATGAATCTTGATCTAGCAGATGTGGCTGCAGCAAGCGGTTCTGCGTGTACCTCAGGTTCACTTGAGGTGTCTCACGTTCTACAAGCGATGAAACTCCCAGAAAATGTTATAGCCTCTGCCGTTCGATTTAGCTTTGGAATGGGGAATTCTAAAGATCAAATTGAAACAGCTGCCCAGAAAATTGCAACCATTGTCAAACGGCTGCGTACTAATTAGTACCGGGTGGTTCTAGGAGGAAAACACCTTGCGCAGAGCGCATGATTTGATCGGACTTCCCGTTCTGACGGTAGATTCCGGTAAACAAATTGGCCAAGTAAAAGATTTGATGATTGACCCTGAATGGAACATACGAGGCATTATTCTAGAAGCAAAGATGTGGTTTTCCTCCTTACGGTACGTACCGTGGGATGGAGTTGTCGCTGCAGGCGAAGATGCCGTTACCATACCGAACCAAAATGTCATAGTCGAGTTTGAGCAGGCAGATGAATGCCATGCTTTTCTGGAAGGAAGCCACCCAATTAAAGGTCTTCCAGTCGTTACAGTCGGTGGAGACAAATTAGGCGTGGTAGAAGATGTTTATTTAAACCAAGATTGGGGTAAACAAATAGTAGGTTATGAATTGTCCGAAGGGTTTATTTCTGATTTAAAGGAAGGGCGTAAATGGCTTCCCATGCCGGATTCGGCAACCAAAGGTGAAGATGCCATTATAGTGCCTGTACATTGCTCTCAGGAAGTAGAAGAACTCTTCGTATCCAAAGAAGAATAGGGTGAGCAAGATGCGTTGTCCAAACTGTAATTCCAAAGATATTGGAAAGATCGGTTCCCATCAATTTTATTGCTGGGGTTGCTTTATCGAACTCAGCGTTAACGGAGAGAAAATGTCCGTGTATCAAGTAGAGGAAGACGGTACGCTAAGTTCTCTGGATGATTTATTTTTTGAAGAAGAAATGCCATTGATCCAAGAACACGCTAATTAATCATAATAGCAAACGGAGACGTTACTTTTAGGCACATCTGTGCCCAAGAAGTAGCGTCTCTTTGTTTTCGTTCACAAGGTTAATTTGACCAGCATGTACATATACTGTATGAGCGTAGACATATTTAGAATCATTGGGGTGAACGAGATGGAACGTTTTTGGAGAAATCGCTGGTTTGTAGGGCTGGTGTACCTGCTTCTGGCACTGGCATGTGTGTATATGCTGCTGCTAATTAAACCAATTTTACTAAGCTTATTTACCTTTTTAAAAGCGATATTAGCGCCATTTTTCATCGCGGTGATTATTTCCTACATTTTGAATCCGATAGTGAACAAGCTGAACCAGCGCAAAGTGCCGAGAACGATTGCCGTGCTGCTGATTTATTGCGTTTTTATTTCATCACTCACTGTCATTATCATGAATATGACCCCCGTATTTATGACTCAAATCGCAGAGTTGAATGAGCACATGCCGCAGATGGAAATTCGTGCACAATCGATTGTGGATGGCTTTAATCAGAATCGGCTGCTGCCTGACAGTGTGCGAACGGGCTTTAACCACTCATTAACGAAGTTGGAAAATAGCATTTCCATGGCCATATCAAACTACATGAATCAAATTGGAAGCACGATCAGCATGTTGTTTATCGCTTTTATCGTGCCGTTCGTGGCCTTTTATATGATGAAAGACTTTCAGATTATCGAGAAAACGGCGCTTGCTATCGTACCGAAGGAGCATCGTAAGAAAACGGTTAAGCTCCTCATCGATATCGATACTGCGCTTGGGAATTATATTCGCGGCCAACTGTTGGTTTGCGTCATTATTGGAGGGCTTGCCTATTTGGGGTATTGGCTCATTGATATGCCTTATGCGCTTTTGCTCGCTAGCGTTGTGGCGGTTTTCAATATCATTCCGTACCTTGGACCATTTTTTGGAGCCGCGCCGGCGATCATCATGGCTTCAACGATTTCGCTAAAAATGGTGCTGTTCGTAGCGCTTGTGAATTTAACCGTCCAAGTTCTTGAGGGGAATGTCATTTCACCGCAGGTGGTGGGTAAAAAGCTGCATATGCATCCGTTGGTTATTATCTTTGCCTTATTGGTAGGCGGGGAAGTAGCGGGTATTGTCGGATTAATATTAGCGGTGCCCTTCTTCGCGGTCATGAAGGTTATTATTCAGCACGTGTTCTTGCATTATGTTCATAGGCCCACGACATAGCTGTTTAAGGTAAATGCACAAATAGACGCACAAAACCCCCGTGCATCATGACTTGCGGGATCATGGTACACAGGGGTTTTGCACGAGGGTTGAGGATATTAAAGGGTGTGGCGTACGTAAACCATCGAATGGGCTACGGAATAAATGTTACGTTGATTCTTATGTTGCTTCGTTCGATAATGAAAATCATTATCAATGAATTTAGTATATCTCCGTTGAGAACGATTGTCAACTACGTTTTTAGACCTTTATTTTTGTCGTCACCTTGATCGGTATTTTCTTCTTTTTCTTCCTTCTGCTCTTGAAATTCAACGCGGGTTTGACCTGTTATATAATCGAAAGGATTATATCGGCTATCCGGAATTTCCTTCTTGATGAGCGCTTTAGCCATAATATAGATCACGATTACAAAAACAGGTGTAATTAACCCTAGCAGCGTAAGTGTTGAGAAATCCATTAGCATCACTTCCTCGCGAATATGTTGGAACGTTCTTGTATTGTACTTACGATGCCCACACCAAACTGGTTCCGTGATCATTTATGAATATTGACACGGTTCAGGCATAAAGTTATAATTTGCCTTATCTAGATCTACTGCAAAAGCGTTGATGAAATTGAAGTAAGTCATAGTCCACTGTCAGAGATGAGGTTCCGGAATGCAGCTTTCATTGCGAATCCGGCTGGAAGAACCTCTCGGTGCTAGGATGGCTGAACGCTAATTTCGGAGTGTGGATGAACTCCACCGGATGGACCCGTTACAGATCCGCACAAGGAGATTGCTTGATTTCCTCTGCCGCAAGCTGGGTGGAAGGGAAACGCAATAACCAGGGTGGTACCGCGATGATTCGTCCCTGTATGTTACAGGGGCGTTTTTTGTTTGTTTTCAAACATTATAGGTAAATATGGAGGCTTGAGAGAGATGAAGGCAAGTGAAATTCGTTCCAAATGGTTGCAGTTCTTCGCAAGTAAAGGGCATAAAGTAGAGCCCAGCTCTTCGCTTGTTCCGCATAATGATCCGTCGTTGCTATGGATTAACGCCGGTATTGCGCCCTTAAAGCCTTATTTGGACGGACGGGAAATCCCGGAGAATCCGCGTATTACCAATGCTCAGAAATGTATTCGCACGAACGATATTGAGAATGTAGGGAAAACGCGCCGTCACCATACCTTTTTCGAAATGTTAGGCAACTTCTCTATCGGTGATTACTTTAAAAAAGAAGTCATTCCATGGGCATGGGAATTTTTGACGGATCCACAATGGATCGGTTTTGATCCGAATCGTATTTCCGTTACTGTACACGAAGATGATGAAGAAGCTTTTGAGATTTGGCATAAACAAATCGGTATCCCGGAAGAGCGTATCTACAAGCTCAAAGAAGATAATTTCTGGGACATCGGCGAAGGTCCATGTGGCCCTTGTACAGAGATTTTCTATGACCGTGGCGACAAATACGGCGATTTATCCGATCCTGAGTGCTGGCCAGGGGGAGAAAACGAACGCTTCTTGGAAGTGTGGAACCTTGTATTTACACAATTCAACCATAATAAGGACGGCAGCTACACACCGCTTCCTAACAAAAATATTGATACAGGAGCAGGACTGGAGCGCTTCGCTTCGATTCTGCAAGACGTAGATTCCAACTTTGACACGGATCTGTTCAAACCGATTATCGATAAGACTTGTGAGCTTACAGGTGTGACGTATCATGTGAACGATGACCACGATGTGGCGCTTAAAGTAATCGCCGATCACATTCGTACGGTTGCTTTCTCCGTCGGCGATGGTGTACTTCCTTCTAATGAAGGACGTGGCTATGTCATCCGCCGTTTGCTGCGCCGTGCTGTGCGTTACGGGAAAGTGCTTGGTCAAGATAAACCGTTCCTATTCAAACTGGTTGCTACCGTCGGTGAAATCATGGGCGTTTACTACACAGAGGTAGTAGACAAACGCGAGTTTATCGAGAAGGTCATCCGTACGGAAGAAGAGCGGTTCCATGAAACGTTAAGTGATGGTTTGGTCATCCTCGCGGAGATGGTTGAAAAGACGCGTCAAGCCGGCACGAATCAAATCAGTGGACCGGATGCTTTTAAACTATATGATACGTATGGTTTCCCGTTCGATTTGACGGAAGATTTCGCTTCAGAGAAAGGCTTAACGGTTGATCGTGCAGGATTCGACGCATCCATGCAAGAACAGCGTGACCGCGCAAGAGCAGCTAGTCAAAAAGAAGGCGGAATGAAGGTACAAGGCGGCCCGCTGTCTGAATTGACGGTTAAAAGCGAATTTGTTGGTTATAATGAATTGGTAGTTACTGCTAGTATTGAAGCTATTGTACATGAGAATGAGCTTGTTGACATCGTAGGCGTAGGCGAGACTTGCCAGGTTGTCCTGGACCGTACACCTTTCTATGCAGAAAGCGGCGGTCAGGTGAGCGACTTCGGAACAATCCGCAACAGTCAAGTTACGCTGAAGGTAGAAGATGTCATTAAAGCACCTCATGGGCAGCATGTTCATAAGGTCGTAGTGGAGTCTGGCGTTCTGCGCAAAGGTGACACGGTAGAAGCTATCGTAGCATCTGCTGAGCGTGGGGATATCATTAAGAATCATACGGCTACCCACTTGCTGCATAAAGCGCTGAAAGAAGTTCTGGGCTCGCATGTTAATCAAGCTGGGTCCCTGGTAGAACCGGATCGTTTGCGTTTTGACTTCTCGCATTTCGGCAGCATTAGCAGCGAAGAATTGCAGGATGTTGAGCAGCGCGTGAACCGACAAATTTGGAATAACATCAATGTCGATATTTCATTGAAACCAATTGCTGATGCAAAAGCGATGGGAGCTATGGCACTATTCGGCGAGAAATACGGCGATATCGTGCGCGTTGTGCAAGTCGGCGATTACAGCTTAGAGCTGTGCGGCGGCTGTCACGTTCAGAACACGGGGCAAATCGGTCTATTCAAAATCGTGAGCGAGTCCGGAATCGGATCTGGCGTACGTCGGATCGAAGCTGTTTCTGGCCGCAGCGCTTACGAGTACCTTGACGGGCAGCTGCAATTGTTGAAAGAAGCAGCAAGCATGCTCAAGACGAACGTTCAGGACGTTCCAAAACGTGTAGAAGCAGCTCTGCAGCAAGTGAAGGAGCTAGCACGTGAAAACGAGTCGCTGCGCGGCAAGCTGGGCCGTATTGAAGCAGGATCGTTAACGGATCAAGTGAAGCAAGTTGTTGGCGTTTCGATGCTAGCTGTCCAAGTGAACGCAGCAGATATGGATTCTCTTCGCAACATTGTCGATGAAATGAAGACAAAATTAGGCTCAGCTGTTATCGTTCTAGGCGCAGTGGCTGACGACAAAGTCAATTTAGTTGCAGCCGTTACACCAGATCTTGTTGCAAAAGGCTTCCATGCCGGTAAAATCATTAAAGAGGTAGCTACAGCAGTAGGCGGAAGTGGTGGAGGCCGACCAGATATGGCACAAGCAGGCGGTAAAGACGCTTCCAAATTGCAGGCTGCATTATCCGGTGTTGAGGGACTTCTGTCACAATTTGCATAATTATTTTTTTGGGGGACAGGAATTTTTAAACCCATAGAGAATATAAACCAGTATACAAGGAACAGTTTTCAAATTTTTACAAATGGTATCACAAGGAAAGTGAGGTGCTCCTGATGAGTTCCATGGATAAAACGATGAAGTTCAACGTGAAAGCAGAAGAAATTGAGACATCGCCCAAAGATGTGTTATTAGCGGTGTACGATGCTCTTCAGGAAAAAGGGTATAACCCGATCAACCAGATTGTCGGGTACTTGCTTTCCGGAGATCCTGCTTATATTCCACGGCATAATAATGCGCGCAGCCTCATTCGTAAACGGGAACGGGACGAACTGATTGAAGAGTTGGTTCGTGCTTATCTGGGTCAACACAAATAGAAGGAAATGAGAATTGCATGAGATGGATAGGCTTGGATTATGGGGATAAAACGATTGGTGTAGCGATGAGCGATGAGCTGGGATGGACCGCACAAGCGCTGGAAGTTATACATCGTCGTAAGCCAGGAGAAGACATTGACCGACTGGTTGCGATTGTCGAACAGTATGGTGTCACGAAAATTATCGTTGGCTTACCCAAAAATATGAACAACACGATCGGTCCTCGTGGCGAATTGGCCACCCAGTTCTCGAAAGAATTAGAACAAAAATTAAGTGTACCCGTACACTTGTGGGATGAGCGCTTAACGACCGTTGCGGCGACTCGCACGCTGCTTGAAGCAGATGTGAGCCGGAAGAAACGGAAGCAGGTCATTGATAAAATGGCCGCACAGATCATCCTGCAAGGGTATATGGATGCCAATATGAAGAGGTGAATGAACATGTCCAAAGAAGAATTGCGTGAAGAGGAACCAGAAATCATTTACATCCCGGACGATGAAGGCAACGAAGAAGAGTTCGAGGTTATCATGAAATTCGAAGTGGACGGTTCTGACAAGAAGTACATGATGGTGGTGCCTACTGACGGAGGAGACGAAGAATCCGACGAAGTGTATGCATTCCGTTATGAAGAAGATGACGACGGCGAAGATCTGAAGCTGTTCACCATCGACGATGAAGAAGAGTGGAATATCGTGGAAGAAACTTTTAACACATTAATGGCAGAATTCGATGAGGAAGAAGAAGCATGAGTACGACGCTTTCTGACGTATTGCGTAAAGCTTACGGGGATGATATTATTTTGTTTGATGAGCAAAATGAATCAACGGTTTATCATCTTCTTAAAGAATTCGTTTATGATAATAGAACGTATGCGGTTTTGCAATCCGATGAACTCAAGAAGGAAGACGAGGTTGCGGTTTTCCGAGTGACGCAGAATGCGGACGGCGAATACGAGCTGGAAACCATCGAAGATGACGACGAATTCGAAACCGTTTCGGAGCTTTACGACGAGATGGTATTTCCAGATCAGGATGACTTGTAAGAAGTAAACAACCGAGCGGAGCGCATCCGCTCGTTTTTGTTTGCTTGGAGAGTTTGCGATAGCAGGGTTTTGGTGCTGCAAAACGTTTAGGAGGATCATCGTGAACAACATGTTTGATCAAGAAAGCGCAGGGAATACGACGAAACGAAAGAAGCTGAAGCTAACTCTTCTGATTGCGGGTCTGTTTCTGCTCATCATTATCGGGACAGCAGGCGGTATAGGATTATATATTGCAAATGCACTGCAGCCAGTTGCAGCCTCTGAGCAAGAAGTGAGGGTGTCTATTCCCCAAGGAGCTGGATCTGTACAAATCGCGAAAGAGCTTGAAACGAAGGGACTTATTAAGAACTCATCCATTTTTACGTATTATCTAAAAGTTAAGAAGCAGGGCTCCAGGTTTCAAGCAGGCGAATACGAGATGAAGCCCGGCTTAACGTTTGATGAGATGATTGAAAAGCTGAATAAAGGGGAAACCGTTAAGGAAGAGGTTATTCGTATAACGATTCCTGAAGGATACACCGTTGATCAAATTGCTTCTAAGTTAAGTGAACAGACACCGTGGGACAAAGATGTTTTTCTGAAGCTGGCAGATGCACCTGCAGGCCTGACAGATGAAACCGCCGCGAGCGCCATTCCGGACAACAAGAATTTGAAGCACCGGCTTGAAGGGTATTTGTTCCCGGAAACCTATGAGTTTAAGAAGGGGTCGACGGAACAAGAGTTCATTGAGCGAACGCTGCAGCAGCTGGACAAAAAGCTTGCAACGCTGCCGCCAGACTGGAAGGATAAGCTCCAGGAGCGCGGACTTAGCGTGCATCAGATGCTGACGATCGCATCTTTAATTGAGCGAGAGGTTGTTCAGGACGAAGAGCGCTCTCTTGTTTCTGGTGTTATCCAAAACAGATTGAAAAAGAATATGCCCCTGCAAATTGATGCTACGGTACAATATTTATTTGATAAGTCCAAGGACCGGTTGTTGGAAAAGGATTTGCAAATACAAAGCCCTTATAATACGTACTTGAATACAGGGCTGCCCCCGGGGCCTATTGCCAGTCCGAGCCTTGCCTCTATGAAAGCTGCGATCTATCCGCAAGAAACGAAATATTTGTTTTATGTAACGAAGAAAGACGGCACGAAAGGGCATTTGTTCGCGGAGACATTTGAGGAGCACAAGAAGAATATTGCGGAAAGTAAAAAGGCCGCGAATTAATACCACGTTAGGAAGCTGACAGAAGGTAGGGTAAGCAAGTGAAAAAACCAGAGTTAGTAATTAGCTGCGGCACTGTCGCTGAATTAAAAAGAATGATTGACGCCGGCGCAGACAGCGTGATCATTGGAGAAGAGCGCTACGCTATGCGTCTGCCTGGAGACGTTAAGCTAGAGGAGATCAGAGAATCAGTAGCTTGGGCCCACGAGAAACAGGTAAAGGTGTATGTGTCTGTGAACAAAATTTTTGACAACGACTCCTTGGAGGGGCTGTCAGAGTATTTAAGCAAGCTGCAGGAGTATAACGTAGATGGCATTATTTTCGGCGATCCCGCAGTGCTTATGGCTGCGCGCACTTTACCCAAGCCGCTAGCACTGCATTGGAATGCTGAGATGACTTCAACCAATTTCGCGACAGCGAATTATTGGGGCAGACAAGGTGCAACCCGGGTTGTGCTGGCTAGAGAGCTGAACATGGAGCAGGTATTGGCTTTTAAGGAGAATACGGAGTTAGCCGTTGAAGTTCAAGTACATGGTATCACTAATATTTATCACTCTAAGCGAGAGTTAGTGAGAAATTATATCGAACACCAAGGGAAAGATGCATCCACGGAGGATCGCTCCATTGAACGCGGACTGTTCCTAATTGAGCATGAACGCCGTGATCAGCGTTATCCTGTGTATGAGGATGGTAATGGCACGCATATCATGAGTTCTGAGGATTTTTGCATGCTGGAAAATTTGCCTGAGCTTATGGATGGCGGTATCGATAGTTTCAAAATCGAAGGTCTTTTGAAATCACCCGAGTATAACGAAACGGTTGTTCGCAGCTATCGTGCTGTGATTGACGCTTATGCGGCAAACCCTGAAAACTTTGAGTTCCAGCAGGAATGGCTGGATGCTATAGCAGCATTGCAAGACCCTGAACGCGAATTGTCGTACGGGTTTTTCTATAAAGAACAGGTATATTGATAGATGGAAGAAGGTGCGTTTTCGAGATGACGACAGCATTAGAAGCACGAGCGAGAGGAAAGCGTGTTAGACTGCATAAGCCGGAATTACTAGCCCCTGCGGGCAATTTGGAAAAATTGAAATTCGCCATCCACTACGGAGCCGACGCGGTATATATTGGCGGGCAGAAATATGGTCTCCGTTCTAGCGCAGACAACTTTTCGCTTGAAGAAATGCGTGAAGCGGTTGAGTTTGCGAACGGGTACGGGGCTAAAGTGTTCGTTGCAACGAACATTTACGCGCATAATGAGGACATTGAAGGGCTGGATGAGTACTTACGGGGACTTCAAGAGGTTGGCATCTCGGCTATCATCGCAGCGGATCCGATTATTATGGAAACATGCCGGAGAGTGGCGCCTAAGCTGGAAGTTCATGTGAGCACGCAGCAGTCAGTGATGAACTGGCAAACGGTGAAGTTCTGGAAAGAGCAAGGCATTGAACGTGTGGTTCTGGCCCGCGAAGTGAGCATGGAGGAAATTGATCAGATTAAAACGCATGTCGATGTTGAGATTGAAGCTTTCATTCATGGCGCGATGTGCAGCTCTTACTCCGGCAGATGCGTGCTTTCCAATCATTTCACGGATCGCGACTCTAACCGCGGAGGCTGCTCGCAATCATGCCGTTGGAAATATGATCTATTTGCCAAAGATCAGCCTGAATCATCGCCGCTGGCGACGGATTTGCCTTTGTTTGCCGATGAAGATGATGCCTTTACGATGGGATCGAAGGATCTCAGCATGATTGAACATATTGCCGATATGATTGAATCCGGTGTAGATAGCTTCAAAATTGAAGGAAGGATGAAGAGCATTCATTATGTGGCGACGGTTGTTAATGCTTACCGACAAGCCATTGATGCTTACTTTGAGGATCCGGAACATTTCGAACTCAATCCTGTTTGGCAGGAGGAGATCCATAAAGCGGCCAATCGACCTTTGAATGAGGGCTTCTTCTACGAAGCTCCAGGTCCTGAAGATCACATTTTTGAACCAGAGGATAAAGTAGTCGGTTTTGACTTCGTCGGTCTTGTGATGTCCTATGACGAGGCAACGGGCACCGCGCTGATTCAGCAACGAAATCATTTCAAACCGGGGCAGGAAATTGAGTTCTTCGGACCAGAAGGCACGCATTTTAAACAAAAGGTTGGCGTAATCTGGAATGAAGAGGGTCAGGAGCTGGATGCAGCGAGGCATCCGCTTCAAGTGATTAAACTTAAAACGGAATTTCCTGTAAGAAAATGGGATATGATGCGTAAGAAAACAGGAAAATAGTACCATGGAAGCTTTCTCCAGACTGGGTTATATTGGAGAAAGTTTCTTTTTTTTATTTTCTTTTAGAACGAATATTAAAGGAAATTGTTACATGTTGTCGAAATGAATAAAAAAGATCAATTGTAACCCTTTTCATTTTAGGACGAAAGTATGGGGAACAATGAACAGAAACTAATGGCGGTGAAAAAGATGAAGAAGAGACTCCAAAGTATTCTCGCATTTGTAAACAAAATTGTCGTTCAAACAATCCGAACTGTTCCATGGAATCGTATGGCAGGGGCGACAGGCAAGACATCTAAGCAAATGGGCACAGTCGCTTTTAAAGAAATGAAGCAGGTTAAGCTGGAAAATCCGGTGAAGTCCGTAGGCATGAAGCTGTTTTTAATGTTTTTTATCAGCATTTTGTTCTTCGTTCTCATTGTGGGTATGATTTCTTACAGCGTGTCCAAAAGTGTCATTAAGAACAAAGTGGCAGAATCCTCATTGCAAACTGTCACACAAGCAGGTCAAAAGCTGGATTTTCTTTATCAGACCTTTGAAGACACATCTTTACAAATTATGCTAAACAAAGAGCTGCAGGACCTTCTTGAGAAAGTTCCTACGCTAGATCCAAGCTCGTACGAATCGCTAGAGGTTGTTCGCCAATTAACGGATAAATTGAATGTGGTGACCTTTGCTAACAAGTCTATTAAAACGCTTCATCTTTATCGACCGGACGGCAAACTTATTGTCATTACAGGCTCTGGCGGAAGTACGTTAAGCGAAAATTCCGGTTCGAGTGATTGGTTTAAGAAGATCGTGGAGAATGGGGGAAAAGTAGCGTGGTTGGATAGTAAAGTTAAAGGATATTCCAGCTCTTCCACCAATACATTTGCCATTGGCCGTCTTATGAGAAATACACTAACGAACAGCACGACTGCCGTGTTAATGTTGGAGCTTAGCACAGATCTCTTGAATAAAGAAATTACGGGCATGTCTCTGGGAGATGACAGTAAGGTTGTCATTACGAATGCAGAGAATAAGAACGTTGCAGTTGCAGAAATTGCAGAGCTCGAAAAAGATGCAGCCATTCAATTGACGAAAGAGCAAAGGGAAGAAGAACATGGCTCTTTTGTAACGAAAGACGATCATCTAGTAGCCTATTATAAATCAGCTCTATCTGGCTGGAATCTAGTTGGGGATATCCCAGTTAGTTCACTTGTGAAGGATGCTAAGAAAATCTTCAACTATACGCTTCTAATCGCTTTATTTGCGGCTATTGCGGCAGTATTAATCGGATTATTCGTTGCCAGAATGATTGGACGGCCGCTGATTAATCTTCGCAACTTGATGCAGCAAGGCGCAAAAGGAAAATTAACAGTGCGCGCAAACTATACAACGCAAGATGAGATTGGACAGTTGGGCGCAAGCTTCGATGTTATGATGCAGCAAATTACAACATTGGTTCAACAAACCAGCTCCTCTGCTCAGGCCGTCTTTGAAACAGCGCAAGAGTTGACGAATTCCTCCAAGGTGACAGCTACAGCGGCTAGAGAAATTGCGGTGGCTACGGATGAAATTTCCAACGGTGCCGGAGGCTTAGCGACGGAGTCCGAAAGAGGAAATGAGCTGACGCATCATATCGGCATTCAGATGAAGCAGGTTATCGAGGCAAACCTCGAGATGGGGACAGCTGCGGCAGATGTGCAGAGCTCCAGTGAGCAAGGAACGAAATATATGTCCGAGCTCATTTCGAAGACGAATTTGACCGAAGAAATGATCCGCTCAATGGTTGATAAAGTCGACAACTTGAAGGACAGCACGCGTTCGATTCGCAAAATCTTAGATGTATTGAATAATATGACGAAGCAAACGAATATTTTGTCCTTGAATGCGACAATTGAAGCTGCGCGTGCCGGAGCTGCGGGCAAAGGCTTCATGGTTGTTGCGGATGAAATTCGGAAGCTGGCTGACCAATCCCGTCAATCGATTGATGTCGTAGGTCAAATTACAGAAACGATCCAGAAAGAAATCGATGAAACGGTGAAGGTGCTTTCAACAGCTACACCTATTTTCAAAGAACAGATTCTAGCGGTAAAAGAAGCCGATATTATTTTCAAACAAGTAACGAACCATATGGGCGGTTTCATTGAGCAATTGAGCACGGTAAGCGACTCGATCTCAACATTGGAACAATCGCAAGTCGTTCTATCGGATGCCATGACGAATGTAAGTGCGGTAGCGGAGGAATCTCTTGCTACTTCAGAGGAAGTTGCATCCTTGAGCTCTGAGCAGCTTAGCATTAGCGATGGTTTAGTAAAATTGTCGGACAAGCTAGATTTGCTTTCCAAATCACTAACCGACACCTTATCCAAATTCGAAGTCTAGTTGTATACAATTCGAAGTCCATTCTCTGTTTAAGAGGGTGGGCTTTTTTTTGTTTCTGAGAGGGCGCAAGGACGGTTTGTCTACGTGCAGGAATGACGATACTGAGAACATCTTGAGATTAGGATGAATGACATGGTTAGGAGTTAGATGTATGAGGGTCAAACAGTTATCTGCACTCGAAAAACGTCGTATTTTTCTTGTTCTTCTTATCATCGTACTCTTGTTTATTGGCATAGCTGGTAAGCTATTCTGGATACAGATCGCAGCAACGGAAAACTACAGCTCACACGGGGTTAACTTGCTTAAAAACTCGGTCGTTCAAAGACAACGCGCGCTAGTGCTCGAAAGCGGCCGAGGAGAAATCCTGGATCGCCATCTGCAGCCGATGACAGGGAAGATTGTGAAATCCCTGGTTGTGTTTCCCATTCATCGTGATCTGCAAGCAAAGCCCCAGGAAGTAAATCAGCTAGTCCGGATTTTGGGGACGAATGCAGTGTCTTGGCGTTTATTCACCAAAGATCTGAAAGAGCCGCAAGTGTGGAGCACTGCCATTGGGGGCAAGCCGGTCGAGCTAACAGAGGGACAGGAAGAGCAGATTGAAGCGCTTGATTTGCCAAATGTGAAGGTGGTGCAGATGGAAGATCGCTATCCGAGCGGAATGACTGCGCGGCAGCTGATTGGATTCATTGGGCAAAATCCGGATCGCGTGATGAACCTATACGGCGCGGATTTGGAGAAAGGCAAGGTCGCACTGACAACGAAGATTGGCGGAGCAGGCCTTGAGAAAACCTTCGATCTCTGGCTTCGCGGCATCGGAGAGACATCGATCTCTTATTTTATGGACGCTGGAAAAAGGCCGCTAACAGGACTGGATGCGCGTATGATTGCGCCGAATAATGCCTTTTATCCCGTCAAGTTAGTTACGACACTTGATGTCAGTGTGCAGCAGCAAATTGAGACGCTGATGGATAAATTGAAAATACGCGATGGAGCTGCCGTCGTTCAGGAAGTCGATCAAGGGGATATCGTCGCCATGGCGAGCAGGCCCAACTATGATCCTACGTCTGTGGATCTTGCTAGCAATAGCTGGAGCAACTATGCGCTTAAAGCAACGGCTCCCGGCTCTATTTTCAAAACAATTGTGGCAGCCGCTGCTCTGGATTTAGGTGTGGTTGATCCCAAAGAGACTTTCACTTGTGAAGGAGCTCTTGGCAAGTATGGTTTTACATGCTGGAGAAAAGAGGGACATGGCCCCTTAACCTTAGAGCAAGGGTTCGCACAGTCTTGCAACATCGTGTTTGCCAAAGTCATGCAGCGCTTAACTGCTGGTCAACTAGAAAGCTTCGCGCATAAGCTTGGCGTGCTTGATGAGGTGGGATGGACAGGGAAGACGGACACGAAGCTCCTGCTCCATCAATTAGATAGCGAAGAGAGCGGACAGCTCTTTGGCGCCCATACTCCGCATGATGATGAAGGGGTGCTTATGCAGACAGCCATCGGTCAAAGAGATGTCATGATGACCCCTTTGCAGGCGTCTAATATGATTGTTACCTTGCTGCATAATGGCAAAGGCTATTCGCCGAGAGTGGTCCAAGAAATCCGGTACCAAACCGATCGAGTGATGGAGAAGTTTGAACCGCAAACGGTAAAGGACAAAGAGGGATACGTGTCTGCCTCGACAAGCCGTACGCTTTTGAGCTGGATGAGAGAAGTCGTGACCGAAGGGACAGGCCAAGGGTTGAAGGCTGCAAAGTGGCAGCTCGCAGGGAAATCCGGTACGGCTCAAACGATGGTCGGCAAACAGGAAAAAGTGAACCAATGGTTTATCGGATATGGCCCTGTGGCTTCTCCCAAGTATGCGGTATCCGTTGTTATCAAAAACACGGATCCAACCGAAAGCAACAAAGCCATACCGTTATTCAAAGGGATTATGGATATTCTTGCAAGTGAATCAAACAGCAGGCAGTGAGATTGTAAAACAGGTACCTTGATTGGGCTCGCTCGTTACTTCAATGAGACCTCCAAAGGTGCGGATGATCCGATAGGAGACCATCATGCTGAGTCCTGTGCTTTTATTTTTGGTGGAATAAAAAGGGGTTCCAAGGCGATTGATCTGTTCAGCTGTCATACCCACGCCAGTATCTGTTATTTGTAGAATAACGCGGGGGCCCCTTTTGAAGCCCATGATTTGCAACGCGCCTCCGTTCGTCATAGCCTCAATACCGTTTTTAGTTAAATTGAGCAGGCATTGCATGATTTTTTCTTCATTAGCTTGGATGATCAGGGGGGATTTCATGTCGATTTGAATATCAACCCCCCGCATAGTGGCATATGGAAGAATCAGATTGTTTAGTTTGGATGACAAGTCAGATAGGTTAAGCGGTTCAAGCTTCTCAGCCTCGGGTTTGGCAAAGGACAAATAGTCGGTAATGATACTTTGGGCCCGATCAATTTCTTCGATGACCATGGATGTGTATACATGTTTCTTCTCTTCAGTGACTTGCGATTGACTGAGGATTTGCATAAATCCCCTGGCTACCGTCATGGGGTTGCGAATTTCATGAGCGACAGAAGCTGCCAATTCACTGAGGACATTCAGTTTCTCAGAGCGCTGTATTTCTTGGCGCAATGTAATATTTTCGCGGATTCGGGCAATTAAATACGTGAGCAGCCACATCGTAAATAAGTGAATGAGACAATAAAATATCCCGTATAGCAAGAAAGTACGATCTACCGCGGCAAAAGAACCGACTCTATACAGCAGGGTGATGCAGAAAGTTGCTAGAGCACTGATGAAAGCAAGCAGGGTGGGAAACATCACTTTGGGGGTTAGGTGCTTCCAATTGCTTAGCGCAATGAAAGCCAGGATGAAGGGGACAAGAAGAGCTAATAAGGTGACGATCCACACGAAATTCGGGCCATTCATGATGTACACATAGGCGAGTATGAATCCAGAAACCGCTAGTCCTGAGCGTATGCCGCCATATAGGAAAGCAATGAGCACGGGAATAATATGGAGATCGAAATGATTGCCTATGGGTTTAAAAAAAGGATGGGTCACACAAAAAATGGCGGCTAGCGAGCAGATAAATAGGAGAAATACCTGTCGATATTTATCATAACTGTCTAGTGAGCCGGGTTTTTCGAGCCAAAAGATGTGGGTTAAAACAATGGGGACGGTTAGAACAAGGATATTAAGGAGTAAGTCGTCAAATATGTTCAAAGATCTCGCCTACTTAACAAAAATTTGATGTTCCACTTTTTATTCGACAGAAAACTTGGAATTCCTTCGAATTGTATTCTAAAATTTGATGTTTTTTGACGAAAAGAACCGATTTTTCACATTGCGGCTAACGCTCGATTCGCTTACAATTCGGATGATGAACTTAAATAGCAGGCTCAGGAGAATATGTAAATGACGAATGCACCACTTTCTTCTTCCATGGTCATCCTAGACCGAACACAGGAAACAGACTCAAGATCCATTCTATATGCCTTTGCGCTGGAGGAACTTTTGTGCCGATCGATTGGTAAAATGGCACCTCCTATCCTCCACATGTGGCGGCACCCGCGAGCTTTTGTCATGGGACTTAGAGATAGCCGACTCCCGGAAGCGGCACTTGCTAACGAGTGGTTGCTCGATCAAGGGTATGATACGGCTGTAAGAAATTCAGGAGGAGCAGCGGTTCCGCTGGATCTGAACGTTGTGAATGTCTCTTTATTGCTGCCGAAAGAGGCAGGGGACATGGAGCATCGCAAGGATTTTGAAGTGATGGTGGCCCTGATCCGTGAAGTGATGAGTAAACTTACCGAACATATCGATCAAGGTGAAGTGATGGGCTCCTTTTGTCCGGGAGAGTTCGACTTGAGTGTAGGTGGTCGTAAGTTCTGTGGGATCGCACAGCGCAGGCAGCAGCTTGCTTTATCGGTTCAGGCGTTTATTATCGTCGAAGGTGAAGGAGAGGCCAAAGCAGCGCTGGCCAGAGGCTTCTATGAGCGCGCGGCTGAATCGGCAGACCCAAGGGATTATCCTGACGTGGCACCGGGGAGCATGGCGAGTTTAGCGGAATGCTTGAATATCCCTATAACGGCAGAACAATTTACAGCGAACTTAGTTGAAGTCATGGTTGCCAGAGGGCTTCAGGTAAGGAGTCCTGAAGCAATCCCAGGGTATCCGACGGAAGGACAAATCGGTGACATGGTGGAGCTGATGAAGGAGCGATACGCGATCAAGCAATAAAAAAACAGTCTGACATCGTCATTTGACGCAAGCGGGACCGTTTTTTTTGTAGCACACCTCCATGCAACTGCCGCCAGCCCATACTTTCGACCTTCTGGGGGAAATACATGGAAAATCTCCCACTAATTCATGCTCCAAAGTGGCAGGGAGACGGAATAGCAGGAGAAGCTCCATCTAAATCGTCAGCTGCTGGCGAGAACAGCGAGATTTCGCGAAATTAGCGGTAGAAAATCCAGTTATTACGCTAAAAGTGGAGGAATTGCATGGAATAGCTGGAGTAATCGGCGTTATTTGGCCTGATGTGCTCTAAGTAGCCTGAGTAGCTCTGAGTAGCTCCGAGTAACCGTAAGTAGGCCATAGTAGCATGAAGTAGCTCCCAGTAGCTCCCAGTAGCTCCCAGTAGCCCAAGTAGCCCAAGTAGCTCCAAGTAACCGCAAATAGCACGAAGTTGTCTCTTCACCTACTGGCCATGGGGAAGGCGATTAAGGCGCCTACCCCATGGCCAAGGTAGCGGGAACGAAATACATGGAAAATCTCCCGCTAATTCATGCTTCAAAGGGCAAGGAGACGGAATAGCGGGAGAAACTCCATCTAAATCGTCGGCAGCTGCACGAGAACATCAAGATTTACCGAAATTAGAGGTAGAAAATCCAGCTATTTCGCCAAAAGTGGAGGAATTGCATGGAATAACTGGAGAAATCGGCGCTATTTGCAAGGGAACCCCTCGCTCAATTTTACCCCAGAAAATAATGCAGCGCCGCGCTCAATTCCCCTTGCCAGAACCCCCACAAATGCTTGCCAGGTTTCTCGATATAATGTAGCACCGCATTTTTTCTTTCCAAATCCTCTTTGGCCAAACGATTTTCTCTGACGAAGTCAAAGGTGCCTCGCTCGGTTTTGACATCCATTTCGTCCAAACCAATCAACATATACATTTCAAGCCAGGATAAATCGTCTGCCGCTTTAAGGCGTTCGCGGGTAATGTCGAAAAATGCGCCAGATAAGGATATAACGCGGCAAAAAAGGCTAGGATAATCTAAGGCGAGATGCAAGGAAACGGTCCCACCGAGAGAATCACCTGCGACAATCCGTTCACTGCGCTCCGTACGTACAGGATAGCGGCTTTCCACATAAGGGAGCAGCTCTTCTGCGAAAAAGCGGCAATAAGCGTCATGACGCTCACCTTCCGGCGCATATTCGGAAGTGCGGTTAGCTGCGCTCACATCCACACCTACCACAATAGCTGGCTCGAGGTCTTCATCTAAAATGCAGCGGGTAATCGTTGTGGCAATGCGTCCGAAATTAAAGAATTGCTCGCCATCTTGGCAATAGATAACCGGGTAGGAGAGCAGTTCATTGTAACCGGGAGGCAAATAAATGCGAAGCGGTCGTGTTTCTTGAAGCAGGACAGAGGTGAGTTCATCTTTCACAATGGTTCTTTGGTAGTAGCGAGCGTCATCAGACATCAAGTAATCTCCTTTTGTATCCTAGTGGGGAAAAATGGTATGTGAAGCGTAAGTTGGTAATGGTTTGGGTAAGGTGTATTATATCAGTTGTTAATTTAATGTTAACTGTATTATATATTTTCCTAAACTGTACTATTCGATTCTACGAAAAAAGGTCATATATCATAAGGATGACGGTGTACAATTCACAAAAACAGGTTTATAATAATACTATAACAGAAGTGTAGCTAGCAGGCATCAAAATCATATAAGAGGTGAAATGGTATGAGTAAGCCACTTGTCAGCCAAGCAAATTACGAAGTGACCACAGAAAAGGTTGAGCCTTTACAAGTACTGGCTCCAGACGGCACAGTTGTAAATCCAGACAAAATGCCTAAACTTAGCGATGACCAATTAAGAGAGTTAATGAGAAGAATGGTATTCACACGTGTTTGGGACGAAAGAGCAGTAAATCTCGGTCGTCAAGGACGTCTTGGTTTCTACGCGCCGGTATCCGGTCAAGAAGCTTCCATGATCGGTAGTGAATTTGCTTTAAATAAAGATGACTTTATTTGCCCGGGTTACCGCGATATGCCGCAGCTCGTATGGCACGGACTTCCGCTTTACCAAGCATTCCTATATTCCCGCGGACACCAGCATGGCGGTCAAATTCCGCAGGATGTTCACGTTCTTATGCCGCAAATCATCATTGGTGCACAAATTCTGCACGCAACTGGTGTTGCTATGGCATTCAAAAAACGTAACCAACCGCGTGTAGCGATTACGTACACAGGGGACGGAGGAAGCTCCGAGGGAGATTTCTACGAAGGGTTGAACTTTGCAGGAGCATTCAAACTGCCTGCCATTTATTTTGTTCAAAACAATGGGTATGCGATCACAACGCCTTACTCCAAACAAACAGGCGCACTATCTGTTGCGCATAAAGCACTTGCTGCAGGTATCAAAGGCGTTCAAGTAGACGGAATGGACGTTCTAGCTGTTGTTCAAGCCGTGTCCGAAGCTGCTGAAAGAGGGCGCAAAGGCGAAGGCGCTACATTGATTGAAGCATTGACATACCGTTACCGTCCGCACTCCTTGGCCGATGATACGACGAAATACCGTACCAAAGACGAGGAATCTGATTGGGAGCCTAAAGATCCGCTTACGCGCATGCGTATTTTCCTGACCAAAAAAGGTCTGTGGAGCGAAGAAGAAGAGGCTAAAGTGAAAGAAGAAGCGAAAGCAACAGTTGCTGAGCACATTAAAAAAGCTGAAGAAACTGAGAAAATGACAGTTCCAGGCTTAATCGATTCCATGTTCGAAGTTACACCTGCACATCTCGAAGAACAGAAGCAAGCGTATAAATAAAATCTGGCAAAAACTCTTAGGAGGCACGGAGAAGTCATGGCACAAATGACGATGATTCAAGCGATTAAAGACGCAATGCGCGTTGAACTGGAAAGAGATCCAAATGTAATTTTGTTCGGCGAAGACGTTGGCCATGTTGGTGGCGTATTCCGTGCTACAGAAGGTTTACAAAAAGAATTCGGCGAAGACCGCGTATTCGATACGCCGCTTGCCGAGTCTGCTATCGGCGGACTTGCTGTAGGTCTTGGCGTTCAAGGCTTCCGTCCAATCGCTGAGATTCAATTCGTAGGTTTTATTTACGAAGCGCTTGACCAAATTTGCGTGCAAGCAGCTCGTATGCGTTACCGTTCCGGCGGCCGTTACAACTCGCCAATCGTATTCCGCACGCCTTTCGGCGGCGGTGTTAAAGCGGCTGAGCTTCATACGGATGCACTTGAAGGTTTGTTGGTGCAAACTCCGGGGATTAAAGTTGTTGTTCCTTCCAACCCATACGATGCGAAGGGCTTGCTCATTTCCGCGATTCGCGATAATGACCCTGTCTTCTTCATGGAGCATCTGAACTTATACCGCGCATTCCGCGCAGAAGTACCAGAAGGTGAATACACCATTGAACTTGGTAAAGCGAACGTTGTTCGTGAAGGTTCTGACGTAACAGTCATTACTTATGGAGCAATGGTTCACACTTCTGTGAAAGCAGCTGAAGAGATCGAGAAAACACAAGGTGTGAAAGTGGAAGTTATCGACCTTCGTACCCTGCTTCCGCTTGATATCGATACGATCGTCGCATCGATCAAGAAAACGAACCGTGCAATTATCGTACAAGAAGCGCAAAAAACTTCTGGAGTAGCCGCAGAGGTTATTGCTCAAATTAATGAAAAAGCAATCCTTCACTTGGAAGCTCCAGTTCTGCGTATTGCGCCTCCGGATACCGTTTATCCGTTCGCACAAATCGAAGATGCTTGGTTGCCTAGCCCTGCAAGTGTTATTGCCGGTATTAAACAAGTACTCGAATTCTAATTCACAGTCGAAGGTAACAGGAGGTAGTACACGTGGCATTGTTTGAATACAAGTTCCCAGAGCTTGGCGAAGGCATACATGAAGGCGAAATCGTTAAGATGCTCGTTAAAGCGGGTGACACTGTAACGGACGAAACAATTCTTATGGAAGTACAGAACGACAAAGCTGTTGTTGAAGTTCCTTGTCCTGTAGAAGGTAAAGTCGTTAGCGTTGCTGTAAAAGACGGTCAAATCTGTACGATTGGCGAGCTCGTGATGACAATCGAAGTAACAGGCGAGATGCCGGCTGAGTCCATGCATCACGGCAGCTCCAACAACGCTGCGCCTGCTCCCGCAGCGACACCTGCTGCTACAGCGGTAGCCGTAGCAGAGGCTCCTGCAGCAGCGCCCGCAGCAGTTGCTGCAGCACCTACACCAGCCGCGCCAAGCGCAGGCGCAGGCCGTGAAGTGCTTGCGACGCCTAGCGTGCGCAAGCTAGCAAGAGAAAAAGGCATCACACTCGCAGAGGTGACGCCTACAGGCAAGCACGGCCGCGTAACACGCGAGGACGTGCTTGGGTTTAACGGAGCGGGCAACGCCGCGGCTCCGGCAGCAACAGAGCCAGCAGCAGCGGAAGCAGCTGGCAACGCAGCACCTGCGGCTAGCACGCAGGTCGCTGTGGGCGATCGCGTAGAAGAGCGGGTTCCGTTCAAGGGAATCCGGAAAGTGATCGCGAACGCGATGGTGAAATCCGTGTACACGGCACCGCACGTGACACTGATGGACGAAATCGACGTGAGCGCGTTAGTCGCTCTGCGTGAGCGCACGAAGCCTCTTGCTGAGAAAAAAGGCGTGAAGCTGACTTATCTTCCTTTCATCGTGAAAGCATTGGTAGCGGCTTGCCGTCAATTCCCGGCTTTGAACGCGATGATCGACGAAGAGAAACAAGAGATTGTCTACAAAAAGTACTACAACATCGGTATCGCAACAGATACAGACAACGGCTTGCTCGTACCTGTTATCCATGACGCAGACCGCAAAAATGTATGGTCGATCGCTTCTTCTATCAAAGACTTGGCTACTCGCGGACGCGATGGCAAATTATCTCCGAATGAGATGAAGGGCGGTACGATCTCCATTACGAATATTGGTTCCGTTGGCGGTATGTTCTTCACACCGGTTATCAACTTCCCTGAAGTTGCAATCCTGGGTGCTGGCCGCATTACTGAAAAGCCTGTCGTGAAAAATGGTCAAATCGTTGCAGCATCGGTAATGGCTCTTTCCTTAAGTTTCGATCACCGTATCGTAGACGGAGCGACAGCACAAAGCTTCTTGAACTACATCAAACAGCTTCTGGCTGATCCAGAGCTTCTCGTCTTGGAGGTGTAACAGCATGGTAGTAGGAGATGCTTCTTTAGATATTGATTTGCTAGTCATTGGTGCAGGACCAGGTGGTTACGTAGCTGCCATCCGCGCAGCTCAGCTTGGTCAAAATGTACTTATTGTAGATAAATCGGAGTGGGGCGGCGTCTGCTTGAACCGCGGCTGTATCCCCTCCAAAGCGTTGATCTCCGCTGCTCACACGTATGAGCATGCGCAGCACGCGGATAGCATGGGTATCTCTGTAGAGAACGTGAAAGTAGACTTTGCAAAGGTACAAGCTTGGAAAAACAGCATTGTTGCTAAACAAACGGGCGGCGTTGGCGCACTGCTCAAAGGCAACAAGATCCAAACATTCCAGGGCGAAGTGATGTTCATCAACGAGCACGAAGCACGTGTGTTCAATGATGCAGAAGCTCCGCGCTACCGCTTTAAGCACTGTATAATCGCGACGGGTTCCCGTCCAATTGAGCTGAAAGCATTCCCTTACGGCGGAAGAATTATCTCTTCCACGGAAGCCTTGAACTTGCCTGA
Organism: Paenibacillus sp. J22R160; assembly: GCF_059692135.1. Classification (NCBI taxonomy): domain Bacteria; kingdom Bacillati; phylum Bacillota; class Bacilli; order Caryophanales; family Paenibacillaceae; genus Paenibacillus; species Paenibacillus sp. J22R160. The sequence continues at coordinate 63,447 of NZ_JCAUAU010000019.1, forward strand.
AGTTCCGAAAAGCATGATCGTTATCGGCGGCGGCTACATCGGAGTCGAGCTTGGTCAAACTTACGCGAAGTTCGGTACCAAAGTAACCGTGCTGGAAGGTTCGGATCACGTACTGCCAGGCTTCGAGAAAGAACTGACGAAGCTAGTAGCACGCAACCTGGAGAAAGTTGGCGTTGAGGTTCATACAGAAGCGCTAGCACAATCCTGCACGAAAACAGAGAACGACGTAACCGTAACTTTCACAGTTAAAGGCGAAGAGAAGCAAGTAACTGCTGATTACGTACTTGTAACAGTGGGTCGTCGTCCGAACACAGATGGCGAGCTTGGTCTTGATCTGATTAACTTGAAATTGACGGACCGTGGTTTGATCGAAGTTGATAACCAAGGTAGAACTAGCATCCCGCACATCTTTGCGATTGGTGATGTTGTACCTGGTCTTTCCTTGGCTCACAAAGCTTCTTACGAAGCAAAGGTGGCTGCAGAAGCAATCGCAGGTCACTCTAGCATTGTAGACTACAAAGCGATTCCTGCTGTAGTGTTCTCCGATCCAGAAATTGCTGGTGTTGGCTTGAGTGAAACGGAAGCCAAAGAAAAGGGCATCAACGTAACAATCGGTAAATTCCCTTACGCAGCTAATGGCCGCGCTAACTCTTTGAACGCAGGACAAGGTTTCGTGAAGCTTGTCGGCGACAAAGAAACAGGCCAATTGCTTGGTGGTCAAATTGTTGGTCCAGAAGCATCAAACTTAATTGGCGAGCTTGCTCTTGCGGTTGAGATGGGTGCTAACCTGGAAGATATCGCGCTTACGATTCACGCACATCCAACATTGACAGAGATGATCATGGATGCAGCTGAAGGCGCGCTTGGACACCCTATTCACCAACTTGGTAAATAAGCACCATTTGAGCGGTTACCATTACCTTTAGATAAAAAGTCCCGAGAGCATGGCGCAAGCCACTCTACGGGACTCTTTTATTTTGTAAATGTTTACCCGTTTCTACGGGCAAAATCAAGCATGAATTCAGCTAAAGCTTGGCAGGATTCATAAGGGACCGCATTGTATGCGGAAGCGCGCAGACCGCCGACGCTGCGGTGTCCGGCCAAGCCCTCGAAGCCGTGAGTCTCGGATTCCGCGATAAAACGGCGTTCAAGCTCTTCATTGGCCATGCGCCAAGTGATGTTCATGGGGGAACGGTCTTTTGCATCAATAATCCCTTGATAGAAACCGCCGCTCGCATCGATAACCTCATAAATGAGATCGGCTTTTACAAGATTACGACGTTCTAATTGTTCCACGCCACCTTGCTTTTGTGCCCAATTGAGCACCAGATTTGTCATGTAAATGGCGTGGACAGGTGGTGTGTTGAACAGGGATTTGTTTTTGACAAATGTGCTGTAACGCATGATTTCCGGAATATCGTTGGAAGCTTGCTCCAGCCAGCTTTCGCGGATAACGACAACCGTGACACCAGCGGGTCCAAGATTTTTCTGGGCGCCGGCATAGATCATCGAGAATTTCTGGAGATCCAGCTTGCGGCTCAGAATTTCGCTGGTCATATCAGCAACAAGTGGCGTATCGCCGACTTCAGGAATCTCCGCGTAACGCGAGCCTTCGATGGTATTGTTCATGGTGATATGCAAGTAGGCAGCGTCTGCGCTTAGGTCTTTTGTGCCCAAGGCAGGAATTCCGCGCCAACCTTGTTCTTTGGAGCTTGCCGCGGCATGGGTACGACCAAGATACGCAGCTTCTTTATAAGCTTTTTCTGCAAAGCTGCCAGTTAGGACGTAGTTTGCCGTTAGATGGGGTTTTAAGAAATTAATTGGAAGGAAGGCGAACTGCGTGCTTGCCCCTCCGCCCATGAAGAGCACTTCATACCCTTTGGACAAATCCAGCAGTGAGAGTAGGAGGAGCTGTGTTTCGTTATTCATTTCCTCAACTGTCCGGCTTCTATGCGACATTTCGAGCAGAGAAATTCCTTTTCCATCGTAATCGACAAATTGCTGCTGAGCTTCTTCCAGAATGTCTAAAGGCAATGCAGCCGGACCTGGATTGAAATTGTACCTGCGTTTTGTTTTGTTCATGTGTGTTGCCTCCCGTAACCGATTTTTGGCCAACAAAAAAAACGCTCCTCATCCGATTGGGACGAGGAGCGTTTGCTCGCGGTGCCACCCAATTTAAGAAACATGACGTGAATGTTTCTCCACTTGGTTCCGCGGTAACGGGCGGTGCCGGTTAACTTAGCATGACCATAGCCTAACAGGCATGCTTGGCGATAACGCCTCCGAGTTGGATTCTCATCATAGGCACGATCGAATATAGAAGTTGAATTAAAGTATATGCTTCCTGATCGAAAAGGTCAATGCCTTATTTTACTGTTTTGTTATAAGCGGCAAGCTTCTCAGCTATGCTTTTTGAAGCTGCATCCAAGGCTTCTTTTGGTGCTTTTTTACCAGTGAGTGCTTCTTCAATAGCCGTTTCAACGAGTTGACGGGCTTCAGGGAATACACCCATGACCGCACCTTGTGTTGCTTTGTTAGGTTTCGTGTTGTGCAGTTGGTCGATTGCCGTTTGGAATTGCGGGTATTTCGCTAAATTATCTTTTACAAGCTGCTCATCATAGGCTTTTTTCGTAATTGGGAAGTAGCCAGTGTTAACGTGCCACCATGCTTGCGTTTGCGGATTTGTCAAGAATTTGATGAATTCCCATGCGCCTTTTTGCTCAGCTTCGGATTTGTTGTTCAAGATATAAAGACTAGCGCCACCAACAACGACACCACCGTCTTTCGCATCAGAAGGTTTAGGCATTGTGCTTGTTCCAACTTGGAATTTGCCTTCTGCACCTGTAACAATTCCACGTAAAGAAGCTGTAGAATCTAATGTCATTGCAACTTGACCAGCGAGGAACGCTTTTTTCGTATCATCGGTTTTGCGTCCAAGATTCATAGAAGATTTGTTATCAACCATGCCCTTCCACCAAGTCAATGTTTTGACGCCTGCCTCATTGTTCAGGAGAGTTTCCGTTGCTGCAGCTGTACGGCCGTTTCCGTTATTCAAGAATTCTGCCCCTTGACCAGCGAAGAATTGCTCCATGAACCAACCGTAAATGGCGAAGGATGAGCCAGCTTTACCGTCTTTGCTTAATGCTTGTGCCGCTTTTGCGACTTCTTCATAAGTCGTTGGCGGCTTCTCTGGATCTAGTCCAGCGGCTTTGAACATGTCTTTGTTGTAGTAAAGGATTGGGTTTGATGTGTTAAAAGGCATGGAATTCAATTTATCGTCAACTTTGTAGTAATTCAAAATGTTCTCTTCGAGCTGTGAAAGATCGAATTTGTCGGCATCAACGAATTTTTGAACCGGTGTAATTGCCTTGGAATCGATCATGAAACGGGAACCGATTTCGTAGACTTGAATGAGGGATGGGCCGCTTTTTGTATCCATGGAAGCCTTCATTTTGTTCAAGCTTTCGTCGTAAGTACCTTGGAAGACAGCCTCGACTTGCACATTTTTCTGGGAAGCGTTGAAATCTGCGACTAGTTTGTCTACAGCTTTGCCAAGCTCACCACTCATAGAGTGCCACCAAATAACTTTAACTGGCTCTGCTGCTTTAGTTGGTGCTGTTGTAGCGGCAGTTGTGCTTGCAGGTGCAGTACTGTTAGCTGGTGCTACTTCTGCCTTGCCGCATGCGCTAGTTATCATCATCATGACTGCTGTCGCTGTAAGAACAGAGACTCTTATGTTTACGGATTTCATTGATTTGTTTCTCTCCCTTTTTTAACTTTATTTTTATTTATGGAAATCTGACACAGCTTCATAGCTGCGCAGAGCAGCCAACAAGATTACCCTTTCACAGCCCCAGCGGTGAGTCCGCGTACGAGCTGCTTTAAACCAAGTACGAGCAGAATAAGAGATGGCAAAAGGACAATTGTTACGCCTGCCAAAACGAGGTTCCACACGGTTAATTCTTCAAATTGCAGCATGGCGATGCCGATTTGTGCAGTCCGCATTTCTTCACTGTTCGTAATGAGCAGCGGCCAGAGGTACATGTTCCATGCGTTCAGGAAGGCATAGACAGCTAGAGTCGCAAGTGCGGGTCTTCCCAAAGGCAACACGATGCGGAAAAAGATGCGGATATGACCACAACCGTCGATGCGGGCTGCTTCGAATAATTCTTTGGGCAGCTGCAGGAAAAATTGGCGCAGCAGGAAGGTACCGAATGCTGTCGCTAAGAAAGGAACTGTTAGGCCCTGCAAGCTATCGAGCCAGTCCCACTTTTTGACCGTCAAATAGTTTGGAATGATCGTGACTTCCCAAGGAATCATCATCGTCGCCATGAACAATGAGAAGATGAAAGCTTTTCCTTTAAAACGAATATTGGCAAAAGCATAAGCCGCCATTGAGGAGGTCATCAGTTGCCCGATCATGATGAGCAGCGAGACGATCAAGCTGTTTGTAATAAATGTACCTATTGGGACGAGTTGAAAGACGGCTAGAATACTTCCCACATAGAATCCGCTCGGTAAGAAGCGTGGCGGATAAGCCGAAGCTTCCTCAGGTGTCATGAAAGTGGCTGAAAACGTGTAAAAGATCGGATAAAGCACAAGTGCGGCTGCAATAGCCAACAGGATATAAACAGCTGTTTTTTGTAAGGGACGGTTCATTGATAATGCACATTCCTTTCGAACACTTTGAATTGCACAAAGGTGAAAATCAGGATGATTGTGAACAGAACAAGGGCTTGCGCGCTTCCAGTTCCAAACCGGAAGTTAATGAAAGCGTCTTGATACAAGTTATAAACGAGCACATCGGTGGAGTTGATTGGGCCGCCTTTGGTAAGAATATGAATCTGTCCGAAGGACTGGAAAGCACCGATGATCGATACAATCGTGACGAAGAACACCGTTGGTGAAAGCAGTGGCATAATAATTTGCACAAACGTACGAATTGGGCCGGATCCGTCGATTTTTGCGCTATCGTAGATTTCATCAGGAATGCCTTGCAGGCCGCTGAACAGGACGATGTAATTGAAGCCGAGATTCATCCATACGGTCATCATGGACACGGAAAGCAGCGCCCATCTTGGATCTGTTAGCCAAGCAACAGGCTCTAGTCCCACAAGTTGCAGCAGGTAGTTAAGCATGCCGACACTCGGATGAAAAAGCATCATCCAGATGACAGAGGATGTTCCTACGGACAGAACGACAGGCAAGGAGAAAATAAATTGGAAGAAACGCATCCCTTTTAGATGATTGTGTGTGAGAGCTGCGAGCAGAAGCGCAAGGGCGATGTTGGTCGGTACCGTCAGTATCGTGAATAAGCCAGTGACCTCCAAGCTTTTATAAAACTTCTCTGACGTGAAAATAGCCGTAAAGTTATCAAAGCCTACGAAGGAAGCTACCCTGCCTCTAGGGTCAGTTTCGTGCATGCTGAGATAAAAGGTTTGAATCAAAGGATAGAACAGGAAAATGCCAAAGATCAGCAGTGACGGGAATAAGAAAATATAACCAAGCAGCGTCTCCGACCATTTCGATAAAAAGATGGAACGGGTAGGAAGCTCAGTGCGTGTTGTTATTTTTTTTGGAGCAGTTGAATCCAGCGTACTCATTTATTGCCCTCCACAAGATTATTAGACTGGTTCGATCTCTATTAGCTTAACGCCCGCTTATTTGACCAATGTTAAATAGATATAAATCATTTGTTAATTTCAACGGCTTGTTTACATAACTTTTACTAATATCTACTGGGCAAAAACGGATCTACTCTACTATAATTTGAGAATAAAGCTGTTAATGATGTGAGGAGCGTGTTACGTATAATGAGCACAAATCAACCGATTGTAATAGGACATAGAGGAGCAGCCGGGGAAGCACCGGAAAATACGTTAAGATCTTTTGCACTTGCATTCGAGCAGGGAGCAGAAGGCATTGAATTGGATGTGCACCTCACGAAAGATGGCGAAATTGTCGTTTGTCATGATACAACACTTGATCGCACGACGAATGGTTCTGGCCTTATTTGCGAAAAAAACTGGGAAGAAATTAAGGGACTCGATGCTGGCTCATGGTTCTCTGACGCTTTCATTGGGGAAAGAGTGCCTCTATTGCGGGAGGTTTTTGAACTAGTGCCGCCTGGGTTTCTCATCAATGTGGAAGTGAAGCATGCGTATGAAGGTCGAATGGAGAATGCGCTGCTCGCCTTTTTGCGTGAAAGCGGCAGAATGCAAGACGTGGTCATTTCATCCTTTGATCACAAGGTGATTCATCGAATCAAGTTGGCAGAGCCTGAGGTAAAAGTAGGATTGTTGTATGCCGCCAACCTGTTGGACCATGCTGCCTATGCACAGCAAATCGGATTCGAGGTGCACTCTTTGCACCCTCAACATCATCATTTTGAAAAAGAAGATGGAGTATCGGCGGCAGAAGCAGGATTAGCCACGTATCCATGGACAGTGAACGTTGTAAGGGATTTTCAGAAGATGATCGATGCTGGCGTGACGGGCATTATTACAGACTATCCAGCCAGACTTAAGCAGTTATTAAAAGGCGAGTAAGCGGTCACGGAAAACAGAAAACAGATCGATTTGTTTCAAAAATGGGTAATGCGGATATTTAGATGGCGTTCTTCCGGGACTCCGAGGGGAATACACTAGCTTTAACGAGTGAAGTTTAGAAGTGAATAAAAGCTACAAGAAGGGCCACTGCATTTCGGATGCTGTGGTCCTTTTTTAATAAACTTCACAGTGGGAAGGAGGTCAACGAAGGCTGCAGTAGCGCGAATCCAGCGGGTGATTGGTCGTAGTACTAGGTAAAGTTAGTACTATCAGAATCGCAGCAAATGCATACAATGGGATTATGACCTGGTATTAAGAGAAGCCCAATAAATGAATGGACTCTTCATCCGTTTTACCAAGGTATTCTCAGATTTGCCATGCGAACGCTTAGGAGGAGTCACCATGATCAAATGGTTGTTTATTGTACTGTTAAGGCTTCTGCTTCCCCTGCTGCGCCCTGTCATACTAGCTAGTTTTCGTGTAAAAGTGAAGGGGATGCAGCGGCTTAATTTTACACATAAAACGGTGCTCATACCTAACCATGTTTCCTTGTTGGATGCTGTTCTGCTTGCGTTGATCCTGCCCAAGGAAGTGGCCTTCGTCGTGAATACACGAATGGCCAAACGTTTTGCTTGGCCGCTCCATTTTCGCACTCATATTCCAGTAGATCCCTTGAATCCCTATTCCGTACGGAAAATGCTCAAAACAGTGCAGAGCGGTACGCCGCTTGTCATTTTTCCGGAGGGGCGTATATCGACCACTGGCAGCATGATGAAGTTATACGGCGGCATAGGTTACATTGCATCAAAATCTCAGGCACACATGGTACCGGTCGCGATTAACGGGCTGGAGCATTCAAAATTTTCGTATCTTCGTGGCAAATTGAAACAGATATGGTTTCCGGCTGTAACCATCACAGTTGGCGAATCCTTTCAAGTGCCTGTGAATGAGCGCCTTACTAGGAGAGTTCAGAAGGAGCGTGCAACGGACCTCATCTGCAGCCGAATGCAGAGTCATTTGGTGGACAGCCGTATGAAGCCGGAGCTTAATTTATTCAATGAAATGCTCATTGCAGCCAAGCAGCATGGCTACTCAAAAATGATATGTGAAGACATCCTATCGGATACGTCAATAAGCTACCGCAAGCTGCTGCTAACCACCTATACAATGGCGGAGCGATTGAAGGAGCTGCTTGGTAATCAGAAGCGCACAGCTGTCCTGCTGCCGAATGCGGCGGCGCATGTCGTCACTTTATTTTCATTATTTCGTTTAGGAATTACCCCGGCGATCCTGAATTATACCGCAGGAAAACAAGCCATGCTGGACGCCTGTGAAACCGTGTCTGCGAAGACGATTGTTACATCTCGAGCTTTTATCGAGAAGGCGGGATTGACTGATTTTATCCATAGTGCAAGTGAAGTTTATTCAATTATTTATCTTGAAGAGGTTAAAGAGAGCATCGCTTTTCAGCATAAATGGGTAGGAATCCGTCATTTCTTGATGAAAGCGCAAGGTCCTGCCGGCGAAGGAGAGAACGAGGTTGTTCTCTTCACGTCAGGGAGCGAGAGTAAACCGAAGGGGGTTGTTCTGGCTCACCGAAATATCTTTGCTAATATCCAGCAGGCTAAGGCTGTGATTGCTTTCAATGCGGCTGATATCCTTCTTGGGGCGATGCCCATGTTCCATTCTTTCGGCTTAACAGCGGGGACGATGCTGCCGGTTCTTTCTGGCATGAAGGTGGTCATGTATCCCAATCCACTGCATTATAAAGTTATTCCAGAGATTGTGTACGATCGGAATATTACGATTTTGTTCGGTACGTCAACGTTTCTATCGGCTTACGCGAGAACGGCACATGCTTATGACTTTGCCTGCTCGTTGAAATATGTCGTAGCTGGCGCCGAGAAGTTGAAGGAGGAAGTCCGTCAAACCTGGGCCGATAAATTTGGCATTCGGATTATGGAAGGCTACGGCACGACGGAGACAGCGCCTGTTATTTCACTCAATACGCCTATGCATGTTAAAAAAGGAACAGTAGGCCGTGTACTGCCAGGTATTCAGGTCCGGATCGAGAAGGTGGATGGCATCGAGCTTGGCGGCAATTTGCTTGTCAAAGGTCCTAATGTGATGAAGGGATATTTGATTCATGGTCAGGGATTTGTTCCTTGTCCGGATTGGTACAGCTGCGGCGATATTGTACAAATCGATGAAGAAGGCTACCTGTCGATACAGGGGAGGATGCAGTCCTTTGCCAAGATTGGCGGGGAAAAGGTGTCGCTGCCGATGGTCGAGGAGCTCGTGTCGTCCAGCTTGCCGGAACAAGCTGTGTGCGCAGCCGTTGCAGTTCCAGATGCGCGAAAAGGAGAGCGGATTGTAGTGTACCACAACAGCGCGGATACGCAGCTCCAACCTCTTCGAGAATCGATGAAACAGAAAGGTCATCCGGGGATTTATATGCCTTCCGAGCTCCGATATGTGGAGAAATTACCGCTTTTGGGCAGTGGGAAAGTAGACTATGTAACCATTAAGCGAATTGCGCTAGAGGAGCATCATGCATCTTAAGGGAGAGAATAATATGAAAATGAAACCGCTTCAGACGCTAAACTTGACCCAATTTCTTTCCGCTTTTGCCGATAATATGATCCTCTTCATTACTTTGGCGATTATTAAACAGAATGCGTATCCCGACTATTACATCGGTGTTGTTCAAGCTTCCTTTCTAGTTGCTTTCGTCCTGCTCGCGCCTTTTGTCGGTGCCTTGGCTGATAAAAACTCCAAATCACGGGTTCTTCTCGTCGGAAACGCGATCAAAAGCGTTGGTATTATCGCGATGTTCCTTCATGTTGATCCTGCTGTCAGCTATGGCATCGTTGGCATAGGAGCCGCAGTTTATTCACCGGCTAAATATGGTATTCTGCCTGCGCTTACGCATTCCGATTATGGGCTTTTGAAAGCCAATGCACGCATGGAAGGCTATACGATAATGGCCATTTTGCTTGGTTCCGTTTGCGGCGGTATTTTGGCTAAAATGTCGGTATCCGGTTCGATGATCGCCTGTCTCGCACTTTACTTGATTTCTTTGCAATTGACGCTGCAAATGCCGAAGATGCAAGGAGATAGTACGATCCGTTATGGGAAGTCAGCGAGATTATTCTTTTCCGACATGAGGTCCTTGTTAAAAGACCCTGCAACCCGTTTCTCGCTTGTTGGCACTGGCTCATTCTGGATGACGTCCTCGGTCGTCCGATTGGCGATCATCGCATGGGTACCGGCTCATCTCGGCATCCAGTCAGTCGATCAAATTTCTATGCTTGTCGCTGTAACTGGGGTAGGGATCATGATTGGGGCGCTGATGACACCGAAGCTTGTTCCAGCTCAGCGTTATTACAATTCATTCATATTCGGTATTCTCATGATCATCTGCATATTGCTGTTCCCGCTAATTACCAATTTGTATACAACAATAGGACTGCTCCTACTTGTAGGATTCAGCGGCGGCGTGTTTATTGTACCTATGAATGCCGTGCTGCAAGATCGAGGCCAGGGGATGGTCGGAGCTGGGAAAACGATAGCTGTTCAAAATTTCCTGGAAAATGCGATGATGCTTGCTGGCGTCGGTCTCTATACGCAAATATCCAAGGATGGGCTGTCACCGGACTTGTCGATTACAGGGATTGCTTGTATCCTTGCTGGTTTCGTCGTGTACTTGATTGTACAGCGTGAGCGGTTGAAATTATCCGTTTAGCAAATAACAGTGATAGACGCCGGTTCCAAAGTGACATGCAGCGGTGTAGCCCCCGCGTATTCGCCATCCGCTTGAATAAGCAAAGGCATTTGTGTGCGAAGTGAAATGGATGTCCCTTTATAAAATGAGACAGCAGGATGATGAGTGTGTTTGCCTTGATACACAGTGAATAGAACAGGTAACAGCCGGAAGCGCCCTCTGCTTTGAATGATGACGATATCAGCAATACCGTCGTGAGGCGAGGCAGAAGGGCAGATTCGAATGGCGCCTCCATAAAAGGGAATATTGGCGACTGCAGCGAGCCACATATGAGGCAGCTCATGAACGGTTCCGTCCACTTCTAGCCAAGCGGTACACGGCTTATAGGTGGCGAATACACGAAGAATCGTCAGAAAATAGGACAGTTTGCCAAGTCCGAGGCGATTCAAATATTTTTTGTAGCTGGATTCATTCGTTAGCTTGGCTACCATGCCATCGAATCCGGCTCCAATGCTGTTTACAGCAATGAGCTCATTAAGGCCGCGGAGGAGGTCGATTTGCACCTTCTTTTTCTCCGATAAGGCCATGTTCAGTGCTTGAATCGGCTGTTTGGGAATGCTGTAGGCTTTCGCGAAATCGTTGCCAGTTCCCGCTGGAATGACAGCAAGGCTGCAGTGGATTCCTTCTTTTTGCAAATGTGCTAGCCCGCAGGCGGCCTCATGTATCGTTCCATCCCCTCCGATTAAGATGAGTTTACTTACCGAATGTTCCTGAATGATAGAGATGGCGAGCTCATTGGCTTCGCCAGCTTTTTTCGTTATTTTAGCGACATAGGGAATTTGGTTCAACTGAAGATACGTTTCAATCTCCTTCCAGATGCTAGCTCCTCTGCCATCACCAGAAAGCGGATTCACAATAATTCCTATTAATTGCATAACAAATATCCCCGATCTATAGATAAAGTGGTCTTAATTTACTAGGAGGAAAGTTCTATAGATATACGTTTTGTGACGAATTTTGTCTTTACATAATGTTCACTTGTTTGTAAAATAAACCATAGGTAAATTATTTTTTCTGTGTAAGGTAATCTAACATTTGGTTAGAGTATCTGCATGTGGGGAGGAGAACTGGACTTTGAAATTCAACGAGAGTTTGAATGTAAATCAACGAAAGAACGCAAGAAATAGGAAAGTCAACCTGTCCATCCTTCGCAACCTTAAACTTCGTTACAAGCTGCTATTCATGAATGCTATTGCTATTTTATTCCTTCTAATTGTAGGTATTACGGGTTATTTCTTCATGGATAAGATGTCTAATAATTCTACTAGAATGTACGAGGAAAGCCTGTTATCTGTCAAATGGATTAATCAATTAAAAACGAACTTCAATGAAACCGAATCGAATTTGCTTGAAATGATGCTATCTGTTGATGTGAAATATAAAGGTAAGTTGAAGGCCAAACTTGATGAAAACAGTGCAATGAATCAGGAGCTTGTTACGAAGCTGGCAGGCATCCGGTTAACGGAAGAAGAAACGGCTGCTTTCAAAGATTTTGAAGAGCTGAATAAGAAGTACCGCGAAATCGTCACAATGACGATCGATCATGCTACGAAGAATAATCAAGTTGCCTACCAGGTTTATAATAATGAAGTGTCTCCACATGGTGATAAAACCATCGCAGCACTCGATAAGTTGGTGCAGCTCAAAGAGACAGCAGCTGAGAATTTTCAGAAAACGAGCAGCAGCGACTCAAAAACTTCCCACTGGGTCATCATACTTACGGTTATTATCGCCATTGTTGTTATGACGGTGAATGCTCTGGCATTGAATATGATTATTACAACTCCGATTCGTAAATTACAGGAGCATATGGAGAAAGCGGCTAGCGGAGATCTCTCCGTTAAAGGGGACTATCCGTATGAGGATGAAGTCGGTAAATTAACTGGTTCGTTTAATGTTATGACGGGGAGCCTTCACTCCTTGGTGTCTCAAATCGCTGACAATGCGCTAACACTTTCGGCAAGTTCCGAAGAGCTTCTAGCGAGCTCGGAGCAAAGTTCGCAAGCTGCTAAACAGGTCGCGACGTCCAGTCAGCAGCTTTCGGAAGATTTCGAGAAGCAGTTTGCGGGTGTGAATCAAGCGAATGAGGCTGTGCAGCAAATGCTTACAAGTACGAAGTTGATTGATGAATCTGCTCAAGAAGTAGCCAAGCTTGTAGGACAGGCCACGGCTGCCGCGCAAAACGGTAAACGTTCTGTCGTATCCATCGCAGGCCAGATGGGCCAGATTTCGGAAGCGGTGCAAGAAGTGAATGGAGTCATTGAAGCATTAGGGAAAAATGCTCATAAAATTGGCGAGATTGTCAATGTCATCAATGAGATTTCCACGCAGACCAATTTGCTGTCACTGAACGCGGCGATTGAAGCTGCACGCGCGGGAGAAGCGGGCCGCGGATTCGCGGTTGTCGCTGGTGAAGTGCGCAAGCTTGCGGAGCAATCTGCTTCGTCAGCGCGCAACATTACGAATCTGGTCTCGACGATTCAGAGACAGATCAATCACGCGGTAAGCTCCATGCAAGACGGAGCGGGCAAAGTGCAGGCCGGATTAACGATTTCCGGCGAGGCTCAAGAATCGTTCATTCACATTGAGACTTCCGTAGATGAAGTCAACGCGAAGGTGGAGAGTGTGAATCAGAACATTCACCAACTGGTGGATGCCAATGTGCGCATTGAGCAGGTGATGGGCATTGTCAGCAGCGTTTCGGAAACAGGCATTTCCGTTAGTCAGGAGACGTCCGCTGCCAGCCAGCAGCAGATGTCCACGACCGAGGAAATTGAGAACTCAGCTAAGTCGCTGGCAGGACTTGCTGAGGAACTGCAAATTTCGTTGCAGAAATTTACGGTGTAGTTTGGAACCGCGGGCTTTGGCTCGCGGTTTTTTTGTTTGGCGTGGGCGGCGGGCACTGCCTCGCGCGCGAGAGCCGAAAAGGCCGCCTCCGGAGGTGAGGCGGAGGAAAAGAAGCGTGAGCCGTCCGAAAACGCCGTCTCAGCGGTGCTGGGCAGTCGGCCGTGTGCCAACGGCGAACGAGAGAGCCGAGAAGGCCGCCTCCGGAGGTGAGGCGGAGGAAAAGGTGAGCCAGCCGAGAAGGCCGTCTCAGCGGTGCTGGGCAGTCGGCCGTGTGCCAACGGCGCACGAGAGAGCCGAAAAGGCCGCCTCCGGAGGTGAGGCAGAGGAAAAGAAGCGTGAGCCAGCCGAAAAGGCCGTCTCAGCGGTTCTGGGCAGTCGGCCGTGTGCCAACGGCGCACGAGAGAGCCGAAAAGGCCGCCTCCGGAGGTGAGGCGGAGGAAAAAAGCGCGAGCCAGCCGAGAAGGCTGTCTCAGCGGTTCTGGGCAGTCGGCCGTGTTTCAACGGCGCACGAGAGAGCCGAAAAGGCCGCCTCCGGAGGTGAGGCGGAGGAAAAGAAGCGCGAGCCGTCCGAAAAGGCCGTCTCAGCGGTGCTGGGCAGTCGGCCGTGTGCCAACGGCGAACGAGAGAGCCGAAAAGGCCGCCTCCGGAGGTGAGGCAGAGGAAAAAAGCGCGAGCCAGCCGAGAAGGCTGTCTCAGCGGTGCTGGGCAGTCGGCCGTGTTTCAACGGCGCACGAGAGAGCCGAAAAGGCCGCCTCCGGAGGTGAGGCGGAGGAAAAGAAGCGTGAGCCGTCCGAAAAGGCCGTCTCAGCAGTGAACGTCAGTCGGCCGTGTGCCAACGGCGCACGAGAGAGCCAAAAAGGCTGGATTTGCTGGAGGGTTAGCAATTGTTTTTCTCCCAGATTGCATAGGCTTGTTCATGCAAATTATAACCGCGAATGCACTTTCTACCGTCGCCGGAAGGCTTGAGTAATGATTTATCGGTCATTGCCTTCAGAATTTGGTAGGACTTACGTGAACCAAAGTCTAGCAAAGCGCATACGTCGCTTGGTTTTAGGGCTCTTCCAATATTGAGTGCAAAACGAATCACCTCTTTCTCCACATAATTCAACCTCATATCCGAATGAGTTTCGTGGCCTATATAACGTCCCATGAATTGCTGCAGCATTTGTTCACACATACGCGGGCGGGCTTTGACATCATCATAGGAAAATCGGAGGATTTTCCAGCCGTCGATGATGAGATGGTTTTGGCGAATCCATTGGTCGGCGAATTGGGTTCGACTGATTTGGGAAGCGTGAGGTCCGTAACCATCTATTTCGATGGCTAACTTCAGGGAGTGCCGGAAAAAAGCAAAGTCAATAAATCGAGTCCCATCCCGAAAGTCCTTAACCTCATACTCAGGGTGCAAATCCATAAAGCTGCCGAAGGCAGGCCACCAAACCTGTTGAAGAAATAATTGTTCGGCATGACCAAGGCCCTCCTTGAGTCTGCGATACCTCTCTCCATCCCTTTTCGCGAGATGTTTGGTAAGGAGATTCTCTAATGCAATGCGAAATTGCTCATTCATGTTTGTACCCTCCAATGGATATATGAATAAAATAAGCCGCCTCCCTAGATCAGCAACAGTCCATGCTGGATCTAGAAAAGCGGCGTGTGCTTCACAGCCGAATGATATAATTGTTAATTAATTCCATAATATCACATCTGGGTTATAGGAAGTAGTTGAATTAATAGTCTTGACACTTCCGTATCATTCGTGTATATTAGATAGATTGATTGAAGTGAACCATATAAACACTTTAGGCTAAACCTCATTTACCCCCATACGGACGATTAGCGAGTAGAAAGTAACCCCCTCTCCTTGTTTGATATTTCTCCCAATGACGCAGTAAAATCAGCTCATTTCTGGTAAACCCGAGGCAGTGTCATCGTGTTTCGGCAGCAGGTGTTTGTAAAGCAATTCGTACTGGCGCGGTCATTGGAGCCGCAAGGATGGAAGAGAGGTAGGGCTTTCATTGTTTTGATTCCAACACATGAAGTATGCAATTTCATAGAGATCAATATTCGCAATTCTAAGAAGAGCCTAGCACACGAAGTGAGCAGCCTTCATCCATTGCGCTAATAGAACCGTTCTTGCCCTGAACACAGGGCGGGGGCGGTTTTTTAATTTGATGTACGATTATACATGAAAGAATACGGGCATCCATGGATTCATTTCTTCCTATTCGTTAAACTTTCAATAAATGAGTGATGGAGGAGTTGCCATGCATACGAAGTTGTTTAAATCATTGTGGGGGATGGAAGCGTACACCTATAGAGAAGCAATTGCCAAAATAGCTGGCATTCCAGTTGGCCATGAAACACACCGGCATCGCGCCATGTTTACGCCATGGACAACGGCGAGGCTGCTCCAAGCCATTCCTGATTTGAAGATCACAGCGGATTTCAGTCACTGGTGCTGCGTCTGTGAATCGCTTCTTGAAGATCAAGAGGATAATTTGCAGATCGCCTTCGGGCGGACGATTCATATCCATGCCAGAGTAGGTTACGCACAAGGACCGCAAGTTCCCCATCCAGATGCGCCAGAGTACAAGCGAGAACTAGAGACACACGAGATGTGGTGGGAGAATATCTTGAACGCTCGAACGAGCAGGGGTTTTGTTTCTACATCGATTACACCGGAATTCGGACCTCCGGGTTACATGCATACGTTGCCGTTCTCGAACGAGCCCGTGTCCGATTTATGGGAGGTATGCCTAAGAATGGCCGAAAGGCTTCGTATCAAATTTGCTTGAGATTTGATTCGATTAACAAAATATCAAAGGCTGCCGCGTGCAGCCTTTTGTTGATTTGATTAAGGTTAATTCTTGGACAACTTCTTGCCTAACGAACTGGTGAAACGCCCTCCATTCCTTTACAATGAAAACAACAAGAGTGGTGCAGAGGATGGATGAAATGGTTTGGAATTTGAATTGGACGTTTCTGCTGTTGGCTATCCTATTTGAAACGATAGGCACGACGGCGATGAAGATGTCATCTGGTTTTACAAAGGTTGGTCCCGCGGTTGTGATGGGGATTTGTTACATCGTATGTTTCACGTTGTTTACGCTAGCTTTGAAGCAGCTTGAAGTTTCTTTGGCCTATGCGATTTGGTCCGGGGCAGGGACAGCGCTGATTACGATCATCGGCATTTGGTGGTTCAATGAATCCGTATCCACGTTGAAGGTGATCTCCATTATTCTCATCATTTTAGGAGTCATTGGACTGCATATAAGCGGCGGAGATGAAACGAAAGGGAAGCAGTCTAGCAAGTCACAAGTGCCATCCGAGGCAACATTAAAAAGGAGCGATACCGATGAGCGAGCATCAATTTGATTTGAAAGCAGAGTGGACCGGCGGACTAGACGGCACAGGCTATATACGTGCGGGTAATCTGGGTGCACAGATTTCGGTACCAACACAGCTAGACGGTCCTGGCATAGGCACAAATCCAGAAGAACTCCTGCTTGGGGCCGCAGCAACCTGTTATCTCATCACGCTCGGCATGCTGGTGAAGCGTCAGGGTATTACCTCGCTTGAACTGAAATCGGAGATTTACGTTGAGAACAGCCCGGCAATGAAGGTAAATCGCATTATACACCGTCCGCTCATTTCAGTCCCCGCTCATACTCTCCCAGATCAACTGGATAAAATAAGCAGAGCAGCCTATCGCGCTGAGCAGGCATGCATGATCAGTAAAGCACTTAAAGGCAACGTAGAAGTCACGGTAGAACCCGAAATTCGATCCGATAAAGAGACGGGTCAATTATAATGTGAAAAAGCAGGTACAAGGCACCGGCACAAAGGATGGTGCCTGATTCGGGTTAGAAGGGGTCAGCCAAACGTCGATGAATTTGAACAAAAAGGTGTTTATCGGATTTCTATTTTTTATTATTATCCCTTTGTTTGTGCTGGGCACAGCTGTCTATACCGTATCCCAACAACTAATTGAGAAGAAATACGGTGATTTAACCGAAGTTACGCTGCAGGCGATTTCCCGTAATATTTATTACATGTTCAAAGAAGCAAATTATTTCTCAGACTTCTGGATGGTCAAGGATAGCATTCAAGGCATTTATCGAACGATCGATGAGGTTAGGGCGAACGAAGAAGCTCCGTCGTCCTATGATTTGAATACGTTCGATACGCTGCTGCGCGGCTCGATTTTGACCTACTCGCCGATTCAGTCGGTCGTTATTTATAACAATGCCGGCAAATCCTTCAGCGCGGGGAGAACGAGCGGAAATGCGCTGCCATGGAAGACGTTGTCGGGCAGCACGGCTTTTGAACACATAAAGGAATTGAACGGGAGTCCCATGTGGATTGGCCCCTCTGAATATAAGGAGCTGGGCGCCGGCCGCGGGGAGTTTTATCAAGCGAGGATCGTTAAGGATTTCTGGACGATGGACAATCTCGGCTACATGCTGCTGAAATTTAAGTTTAATGAGCTGGATCAAATTTTCAAATCGTTTAATACGAACGAAGATAGCTCGAAGCGGTACTTGCTCGTGAATAAGAGCGGACTTATTTTCTATGACAATAAGCAGCATTTGGAAGGCGCCAATGTGCTTCAGCTGCTGCAAGGCAAGCTGGATCTACAGCAAAGCAACCGAAGCTTTCAAGCAAATTTTCAAAATGAAAGAAGCCTAGTTTCTCTCTATCATTTAAATATTAATCAAATGGGTGTGCAGGATTGGAGTGTCGTATCGATTACGTCTTGGAAGTATGTGGCGGGAGAAATCGAAACGATCATGAAGCTAGTCGCTGGAATTACGTTTGTTTGTTTATTTTTTGCCCTCGTCTATAATTTAGTGTTTGTTCGCCGTATAGTTCAGTTAATTCTGCGTATGCTCAATTCCATGAAAAAAGTCGAACGCGGCGACCTGACAACGCGTATGGAGGAAAGCGGCAAGGATGAAACTACGGCGTTAGCTAGGGGTTTTAATAGTCTCGTTGTGAGGATCGAGGACCTTCTGGAAGAAGTCAAACTTCAGCAGGATCGTAAAAACAAGGCTGAGCTCATGCTGCTGCAGGCGCAAATTAAGCCGCATTTTCTTTTTAATACGCTGGAGTCTATCAATGTGCTCGCGATCCAAAACCAAGGGAAGAAAGTCAGTCAAATGGTGTATCGACTTGGTAATTTGCTGCGGATCGGCATGGAGAGCAAGGAAGAGATTTTGCTTAAACAAGAACTTGAGCATCTTAAGAGCTATCTCGAAATTCAGGAGTTCCGTTTTGAAGATCAGTTCCGTTATGAGATTGATTCGGACTCTGAGATTTTGGATTACAGCATTCTGAAGCTTACGCTCCAGCCTTTAGTAGAAAACGCTCTGCAGCACGGCTTTGAGCCTATCGATTATATGGGTGTAATCTCGATCAAAGTCCTAGATGAAGGGGAGCAAATCGGACTGTATGTCACGGATAACGGGATAGGCATCTCCAATGAGAAATTAGCTAAATTTCATTATAAAACAGAGCTGGAAACGCCTTTTCACGAAATTTTAGACGCCAATGTCAATGAAGAGCGCAGGGGCCTAGGCGTCAGCAATGTGGCTGACCGCATACGGATCCAGTACGGCCGGCATTACGGCATGTTTATATGCAGTATGGAAGGGCACGGGACGACAATAAAGATCGTAATTCCCAAAACAAAGGGGGCAGGCCTGTGAGACTAAAAGCGATTTTGGCGGATGATGAGCCTAACATTTTACGTAATTTACAGGCGGTTATTCCGTGGGCAGAGCTGGAGATTGATATTGTAGGTACTGCCAAGAACGGAGTCGAGGCACTGGAGCTTTCCAGTCTGCATGGGCCGGATTTGGTGATGAGCGATATTCGGATGCCTTTGATGGATGGAATAACTTTCGTCCAAAAGCTCCGTGAAATCAACGGGACATGCAAGGTGCTGATGGTGACAGGCTATCAGGATTTCGAGTATGCGCGCTCGCTCATGCGGGTTGGGGTCAGTGATTACATATTAAAGCCGATTAACTATGAAGAGTTAGAAAACTGTATACGTAAGCTAGCTTGCGAAATCAGGGAAAACAAGGCGATTAAGCAGCAGGAGCAGCAAAAGTGGGGTAAAATGAAAAATTTGGCTTATGAGAAAATCCTGCAGGATGTCCTCATGAACTATACAGAAATTTCTACGTATACGCTGCTTCCGATAGATAATATGGATTTGGAAACCATGAAGTATTCGTTCATGATGATCGATGTGGATGATTATTCGCAAAAGTCGCTGCCTTGGTCAGAGCAAGAGCGGAAGCTGTGGAATTTCGCCGTTCGAAATGTTATGCAAGATTCATTGGCCGATTTCAAAGCGGAATATTCCGTTCTCCAAATGCGTGAAGGGGAATGGTGCCTGCTTATTCAATGGGACACTTGTGGGGAAGAGACGGATGGAACCCAAGATAAGGAAGCCCATATACAGGCTAACTTATACGAAGTGGCGATTAAACTGCAAAAGGATGTACGTGAATCCGTCAAACTAGGCATTAGCGTGGGCTTTTATCCAAGTGCTGTAGGACTGCGAGCGCTCTCTGATACGTATCGGAAACTGCAGCGGTTCATGCAATTAAATCTGGATAAACAGGAGTCTGTGCTGCTATATAGAGAGTCCAAAGAGCCTTCGGATGCAAACAGCTCCTTATGGTATTTGGTTGAGGAGATTGTGACAGGTCTCAAGCAGCTGAATCGTGTGAAAACGGAGGACGCTCTGAATCGGCTGAAACTCTTGCTGGAGGGGCTGCCGAATAGTTCCTTTGCCAGAGCGTACCAAATGCTGCATTTCTTGATCCTGCATGTGCTTCGCGAATTGCGCGAGATGAATTCCCTTGATGTGCAGGAAGAAGAACAAGTGTGGCGCCAGTTGGATAAAAGCGAGAGCATTCAGCACCTGCTTCAAGTGATGGTGCAGCTCGCAGCTATCGGACTGGAAGGGACGAATAAGAAGAAGAATAGCGAGCTGCTGATGACGGCGGCGAAGGAATATATTCGAACCCATTACTCGAATGATTTCGGAATTGAAGATATTGCGAGCTCCCTCGGCATCTCCTCGAGTTATTTCAGTTTATTATTTAAGCAGCATTTCGGGGAAACTTTCGTTGAATATGTGACAAAGCATCGGATGGAGCTGGCGAAATCCATGCTGCTGCATAGCGATAAAAATATTACCGATATCGGACGATCCGTTGGTTATATGGAACGCCGTTATTTTACAAAAGTATTTCAGAAGTTTACTGGTGAGATCCCATCGGAGTATCGGGAGAAGCGCATGGAGCCGAAGTAGAGAATTTTGCCCCTATTTAAGGAATTTATCGGTCTTTAGGACGACTAGCCATTATTTTATACTTAACATGCAAGCTAAGGGAGATCTAGGAAGATGAAAATTAGAACGTTGTTACCGGTGACAGGGGTTGTGGTCGTATCGTTCATCCTGTCCGCTTGCAGCAGCTTAAACCTGACCAGCCCAAACAACGAAGCGCCTCCCCCAGGGGCAAAAGGCGAACCGGTCCAGCTGACCATCCGTCACACGCAAGTGAAAGATACGCAGAAGAAGCGTTTGGCGATGCTTCAGGAGGTTGTGAAATCTACGGAGGCGAAGGTGCCTGGCCTGTCGATTACACTGGATGGCGTAGAGGACAAGGTGAATCGGTTTGAAAAGCTGAGAGCCGAGATGGCTGCCGGGAATCCACCGGAGATCTTCGACTTGTTCGGCGGTACGGATACGAAGGATTATGTCAAAGCGAATAGGCTGCTTGATCTGACGCCCATATTGAGTGAACTGGGTTTAACGAACAAGTTCTACAGTTTTGAAGAGTTTACAGTCGACGGTAACATATATGGAATCCCGATGGCCGGATATGTCGAGGGCTTGTACTATAATAAAAAGATTTTATCGGAGCATCAAATCAAACTGCCTCAGAACTGGGATGAGCTGATTGACGCTGCGGCAAAGCTGAAAGCTCAAAAAGTAACACCATTTGCGCTGGCTGCCAAAGATTCGTGGGTCATTAACATGATGAGCAATACCATGTGGGTCCGAACGGCGGGACCCGATTCCGTCGAAGGGTTTCTGGATGGGCGCAAGCATTGGACAGATCCGGATGTCGTGGACGCTTTTGAGAAATATGATTACCTCGTGAAAAAAGGGTACTTCCAAGAGGGCAGCTTAGCACTTTCATATGCCGAGCAGCAAAACAAGTTCAGCAGCGGAGAAGCAGCGTTCATGTTTGACGGCAGTTGGGCTAACACGCCTCTGCTAGATCCGGAGAAGTCTGCCATCGTGAAGGATGTAGGGTTCATGAGCTTCCCTGACATGGGCGGCCCTGGAGACGGCTTCATCAACGGCGGGTGGTCGAACGCCTATGGTTTCTCGAAGAAAGTTACCCCAGCGCAGCTTGATGCCATTAAGGAATTCATCAGACAGATGTACACGGAGTCGATGCAAAAAAGACAGCTGGTGGAGGAAGGTATGCCGCCTGCCATGAAGCTGCAGGATACGAGCAATGTGAATCCATTGATTACGCAAATTTTGGATGTGTTTGCAAACAGCAAAGGGGCTTTCCCTGCTTTTGACTCACGCATTCAAACCAAGGTCCGTGAGAAATTGGAACGCGGTATGCAGGAATTAGTCGGCGGGAGAACAGATCCGGTCACGCTGATGACGGAAATACAAAAGCAGCAGGACGCTTCGAATAAGGAAGAAACTCATACGAATTAGTAGGATGAACCATGAACAAAGTAGGAAGAAATCGATTTGCTTATGCCATTTTTACAGTGCCTACACTGCTTCTGCTAGTGATTTTTTTCTATTATCCGATGCTGATGTCGATGCGTTACGGATTTACGGCATGGAACGGAATCCTACCTGCAAAGTGGAATGGCCTGGACAATTTCATCCAAGCGTTTCAGGATAAATATTTCTGGATCGCTGTGCGAAACAACTTATATTTTATTGCTTTTTCCATCGGCTTACAGATCCCGTTCATTGTCTGTTTAGCTCTGGTGGTGAGCAAAGTCCGGCGGTGGACTGGCTTTTATAAAACAATGATATTCCTTCCTACCATTCTATCGACGGCGGTCGTCGGTGTGTTGTGGGGATTCATTTATCATCCTGAAGCAGGCTTGCTGAATCAACTGCTGGAAGCAGTTGGCTTGGAGGCATGGAAGCATGCATGGTTAGCTGATGAATCGACAGCTATGATTTCCGTGCTCGTCACCAACGCCTGGCAGTGGGTTGGCTTTTATGTGATTCTAGTTTTGTCAGCCATTTATGCGATCCCCAAAACCATCCTGGAGGCAGCCGAAATTGACGGCGCGTCGAACTCTCGTCAAGCATGGTCAATTACGTTGCCCCTCCTTCGTCCTGTGATTATCGTGATGATCCTGCTTTCGATTACTGGCGCGATGAAAGCTCTGGATATCGTCTTTGTGATGACAGGGGGGAATCCGTACGGGATAACGGAAGTGATGGCAACTTATATGTATAAAAAGGCCTACCGAATCGGCGAATACGGCTATGCGAATGCCATCGCCTTACTCATTCTTCTGTTTACGGGTGTGCTCACTTCCGTGTTTGGCTGGTTGACGGCGAAGCAAGAGGAGGCGCGGTTTTGAAAATTTTGACCAAGCGAAAAGCAATCTCCCTCCGCGGTGCCGTCCCGCATGCTGTACTTATGGCATACATAGGAATCATCCTGTTCCCTCTGGGTTGGGTGCTCAATTCATCTTTTAAAACGAATAAAGAAATCATCGCATTCCCTTGGTCTTTCCCGGAAGAGTGGCTGCTGTCCAATTATTGGAACGCATGGACAGGCGCGCATGTCTCGCTCTATTTTACGAACAGTCTCGTGATTTCCGTTATTTCGGCTATAATGACAGTAATCCTCGGTACAAGCACCTCCTTTGCCTTGACACGAATGAAGTTCCCGAGACTGAGCAAGGTCATTAATCGAGTTCTGCTGCTAGCTTTACTTGTGCCTGCGGGCTCTTTGCTTGTCCCTCTGTATATGTTGCTTAGAAGCATTCAGCTGTATAATACGCCATTCGCCCTGATTTTGCCTTACATTACGGTGGGACTTCCGCTCACGATTTTCATGATTAGCGCGTTTTTTAAGTCCATCCCAAGTGAGCTGGAGGAAGCGGGCACAATGGATGGGTTATCCATCTATGGGCTGCTGTGCCGTGTTATTGTTCCAATTACCGTACCGCCGCTTATTCCCGTGTTTATGCTCAATTTCCTTAGCAATTGGAACGAGTTTATGATGGCGAACCTCTTCCTGACAAAAGAGAAATTTCGAACGCTGCCTGTTAGCATGGTGGCTTTTTATGACCAGTTGAATATGAACTATGGCTCGCTTTGCGCAGCTATCATGTTCAGCCTTATCCCAGTCGTGCTGATGTATGTCCTTTTGCAGAAACGAATTATTGCATGCATTAAAGCTTAACCACTATCCAAGGAGCGTGTCCACTATGTCATCGACATCCAGCAACCCGCATCAACCGTTAACGCTGCGTCAAAAAGTTGGTCAATTATTTGTTTGCGGCTTTGATGCTCTGGAGCCAAATGCAGCTATTACTCAGCTAATTGAGGAGTATGGGCTTGGCGGCGTTATCTATTTCCGGCGGAACGTGAAAGACGCGCATCAATTAGCTCATTTGTCCGCAGAATTGCAAGCGATGAGCCTTCACAGCGGGGGACAACCGTTATTTATCGCGGTAGATCAAGAGGGCGGAATGGTGTCCCGTATAGAAAAAGGAGCCACCTTGCTGCCAGGGAATATGGCGCTTGGGGCTGCTTTTGCGCCAGCAGGCGTGTACGCAAGCTCCAAAATTATGGGCAAGGAACTGCGTCAGATGGGGGTAAACATGAACTTTGCTCCATGCCTCGATATTAACAATAATCGCTTGAATCCGGTCATCGGGGTACGCTCTTACGGGGAGACCGCGGCCATCGTGGGCGATATGGGTACGCATGCAGTGAAGGGCTTGCAGGACATGGGCGTTATTGCGACGGTCAAACATTTTCCAGGTCATGGAGATACCTCAGAGGACTCACACCATGATTTGCCGCTTGTTCCACACAGCATGGAGAGGCTTATGGAGCTTGAGCTTGCTCCTTTTATCAAAGCCATTGAAGGCGGCGTTGACGCTATTATGACCGCGCATGTCGTATTCGCGGCATTGGAACAAAACGGTGTGCCCTCAACGTTATCGTATCGGATTTTAACAGAGTTGCTGCGTGAGGAACTGGACTTCAAAGGCCTTATCGTTACGGACTGTTTGGAAATGAAGGCGATTTCCGAAGGGATCGGAGTAGCTGAAGGCGCAGTTCGTGCCATAGAGGCAGGATCAGATATCATCCTGGTCAGCCATACGTTGGATCGCCAAGTATCCGCCATGGAAGCCGTAATCGCAGCTGTTGAAAGCGGGCGAATTTCGGAGTCTCGCATTGATGAGTCTGTCCTGCGAGTAATGACTCACAAATATAAACGAGATATCCAGTTTGATAAGCTGGCGCCGATTCCCGAAGGACCTATTTCAACGCCGGAGCATCAGCTTTTGGCTAAGGAGCTAAGCCGTAAAAGCATTACGTTAGTGAAGGACGAAGTCGGCAAGGTTCTGAATATGAACGAGTCGCTGCTAGTGATTTGGACGGAAGTGCAGGCGGGAACGGAAATCGATGAGGTCGTGGAGCGGCAGGGGACACTGGGCAGCACATTGTCTGAACTTACGGGGAAAGATGTCCAGGAGGTGTACTTGGGATTATCCCCTTCGGAGTCAGAGATTGCTGCGATACTTCAAGCTGCCGAAGGCAAGAAGCAAGTGGTGATGGTGACTTATAATGCTACATTTTCGCCAGGACAGATTCAGTTGGTAAAGGCTCTGGCGGTCAAAGATGATCGGCATTTCGTCGTGGCTGCAGGTAGAAATCCATATGATTTGCTTGAGTTTCCTGAGGTGAAGACGTATTTGGCCTGTTATGAGAATCGTCCGCTGGCGATGGTATCTCTGGCGAATGTGCTGCTGGGGCGTGAAAAGCCGGTTGGACGGTTGCCTGTTACTTTGTCGGAACAATATGCGATTGGATGGAGGCAGGAGGTAGGAGTGGGGAGATGAAATGGATGGAGGGACAGGACGTGAGTGAGCGGGAATTGAAGGAGGGGCAGGATTTGAGTGAGGAGATAAAACACATGAGAGGGGAGATAAAAGAGGTGAGTGAGGAGAGAAAAGACTTGAGTGAGGAGAGAATTGACATGAGTGGGGAGAGAATAAAACAAGACGTGTTCCTGCGGGAGTACTATGTTGGGGTGGACCTTGGCGGCACGAAGATGTTGGCCGCGCTCATTAGCGGCGATGGCAGCATCATCGCCAAGGAAGAGATCCCCACCCTGGCGCAGCAGGGTGAGGCGGCTGTGCTCGATCGGCTCGGCAGCCTGATCGAGGGACTGCTCGCGACCGCGCCCGGCGGTCGCGGCGTGCTCCGCGGGATTGGCGTCGCCACCGCGGGCACGCTTGATACGGCGAACGGTGTCGTCACCTTCGCCACCAATCTTGGCTGGCGCGACGTGGCCGTCGCCGCCGTGCTGACTGACCGCTTCGCTTGCGCGGTCAGGCTTGAGAACGACGCCACCGCAGCGGCGGTCGGCGAATGGCTGGCCGGCGCGGGTGAAGGCGCGCCGGACTGTGTGTTTGTGACGATCTCCACGGGGATCGGCGGGGGTATCATTTCCGGCGGGCGCTTGATCGCCGGCACGAACCATAACGCAGGGGAACTCGGCCACATTTCCATTGATGGCAATGGGCCGCTCTGTCCCTGCGGGAATGTGGGGTGCCTGGAGCTATACGCGTCAGGCACTGCCATTGGCCGCCGCGGCGCCGACTACGTGCGCCGGGCTGGCGAGGGCGCAGACGGCGCCCTCGTGCGGCTCGCGGGAGGCGACCCGAACCGCGTGGATGCGCGGTTGGTCGCGGCCGCAGCCGCGGAAGGGGATGCCGAAGCCAGCGGCATCCTGCGCGAAGCGGGCCGAGCCCTCGGCATCGGGCTCGTGAGCATCCTCCACCTGCTGAATCCGCAGGTGGTCATTCTTGGCGGCGGCGCGTCGCATATCGGCGAACCATTGTTAGGACCGATGCGCGAAATCATCGAGGAGCGCTGCTTGCCTTCGATTCGCGGCCCGGTCCGGTTCGCGGCATCTGCGCTCGGGTCCTCCGCTGGAGCGGTTGGGGCTGCGCTGCTCATGTCTCAGTCACGCTGAGACATTTAGGTTATGACTGGTCATATGACCTATGTCACTAGACGATAGGCATCTTTTTTCGTTAAAGTAGAAAAGGTTTATGAAACTTTTTTCTTCTTATTACGTAAGAAGAAGGTCTTGTTTTATAAGACTATCTTATTAATGAAGGGGTGTTCTTCTTTGTCACAAGCCATAGCTTCGGATACGCCGACGATGCGCTCGTTTTTTGCCAATCGTTTCGTGCAATCCATTATGCTGTCCGGTCTTCTTTTACAAATCGGAATCTGGGTTCGTAACTTTGCGATTCTTCTCTATGTCACCGACATGACTAATAATGATCCTTACTCGGTTTCTTTAATATCGGTGGCCGAGTTTGCGCCAATTTTTATTTTCTCGTTTATTGGCGGTGCCTTTGCGGACCGTTGGAGACCCAAATTGACGATGGTCTGGTGTGATATTCTCAGTGCAGTGTCTGTGTTTGCCATTATGGTTACACTGTATTACGGCTCCTGGAAGGCGATTTTCTTCGCCACGTTGGTCTCGTCAATTTTGTCTCAGTTCTCCCAACCGTCCGGGATGAAGTTGTTCAAGGTTCATGTGCCTGAATCCCAAATGCAGTTGGGGATGTCGTTGTTTCAATCGATGATGGCGATCTTTATGATCCTAGGTCCGATTATGGGGACATTTGTTTACTATCATTTTGGAATTGAAGTGGCGATTGCCATCATGGGCGTTTGCTTTCTGCTTTCTGCGCTTGTGCTCACATTTCTTCCTGCGGATCGTAAAAATGATGAAGCAGAAAAGTCATCTACGCATATTTTTACCGAAATGGGTCAAGGTTTTAAGTATGTCATGGGTAATAAAATGCTCGTCACCTTAGGCGGCTGTTTTGCAGTAGCAGGTCTGGCAATC
This sequence comes from Paenibacillus sp. J22R160, assembly GCF_059692135.1. Lineage (NCBI taxonomy): Bacteria > Bacillati > Bacillota > Bacilli > Caryophanales > Paenibacillaceae > Paenibacillus > Paenibacillus sp. J22R160. Next base: position 90,818 of record NZ_JCAUAU010000019.1, read on the forward strand.
GGTTTGATATCTCCGCTTGGCATCTTTCTGGTCACTGAAAATCTTGGACTGCCGAAGGAAGATCTGCAATGGTTTATGGCGGCCAACGGGATTGCGATGATACTTGGCGGCGGAGCGACTATGGGCTTCTCTAAGAAAGTGTCCTCACAAGCCCTGCTGATTATCGGGATGACGGTAAGTGTCGTGACTTTTGCCGTCTTGGGAATGACTCATTTGGTATGGCTGGCGCTCTTGATGCAATTTTTCTCTGGTCTAGTGTTGCCTGCGATTCAAATCGGGATCTCCACAATGATACTCGGTAACACGGAGGAATCTTTCGTTGGTCGTGTGAATGGAATTTTGAACCCGTTGTTTATGGGGGCCATGGTTCTTACAATGAGTTTGGCCGGAAGAATTAAAGCTTCCTTCTCGTTGGAGTCCATTTATGTCACTTCTGCCGTACTCTTCTTGATTGGTGTGTTTATCATGCTGCCTACGTTGAAGTACAAAGCAAATGCTGCACCTCAGCCGAATAACGATGAAGTTAAAGCCGGATAAGTTTTTTTGAAAAAAGGGGGACTCCCTGAGAAGGTCATTACTGACTTCTTAGGAAGTCCTTTTTTTGTTGAAGGTGGCGGCTCGCGTGTATGGCAACGATCTTTTTCAACGTTAAAGTAGTCGTAACAAGATATTACGGCGTTAATTAAAGTCCATTGGCAATTACTTTTAATGTGCCGATTGATACGGAAAGATCCCTTTTCTGATTTACATTATTGATTCTCACTGGTTGATCAGCAATAAAAGGAAATTCTACCGCTAATTTGACCCACGCAGAGCCAGAGAAAGAAACAACAGGAGAAACTACATCAAAATCGGAGATAGTTTGAGAAAAAGCTCCGATTTGACCGAAATAGCAGTAGAAATTCCAGTTACTGAGGCGAGAAATGGGTCGGAGGCGGGAATTAGAGGGAGTTATCGGCGTTAATTTTTCAAGCCATTGGCATCACTAGCCATAAGCTATGTAGATGCGATGAATAGGAGCAGAAAGTAGAAGTTAGCGTCCTAAAGCAAGCAAGCCCAACCAATTTCTGTTAGGATAACGATATGAGAATGCAAAAGGTGAGTGAGTCATGCTTCAATTGATTCAATTGTTCGTTGATATGATGGAGCGGGTTGGTTTTCTGATAGCGCTTGCGTTTGCATTTTCCCGCAGTCGATGGATGCGGAGCTATATGAGCTATCAAGGGGACAGGACGTATCAATGGCGCTTTCTGTTCTTTTTCTCCGCATATGCGATTCTTGCGACCTATTCGGGTGTGACGGTTTCCGACTATACGTACAGGCCGGCGCCATGGATTGGCGAGGTTTCGCCAACTGCGGCGATCGCGAATGCGCGTACCGTTGGTGTTGTCATAGCTGGACTGCTTGGTGGTGTCAAAAGCGGGTTTATCGTCGGTGTCGTGGCCGGCGTGCATCGCTACAGCTTAGGTGGATTTGTGGCCGTAGCCTGTATGATTGCTCCTATTCTTCAAGGTATATTGGCAGGGCTGTGCCGTAATGCTTTCAAGAAACGCTTTCGGAAGACAGCTTCCGTACAGCTGGCCTTTCTCGTTGGATTCATGGCCGAAGCCTTGCAGATGATTCTTATTCTAGCATTGGCCAAGCCTTGGGATGATGCGTTCAACTTGGTGTCGCTCATTGGTTTGCCCCAGACGCTTGCGAATAGCGTTGGTGTTGCTCTATATTTTGTGCTTTACAATACGATGGAACGTGAAGAGGCCAAAATTGGCGCGGAGCATGCGCATCAAGCGCTGCAAATTGCAGATATGACGATGCCGCTTTGGCGCTTGGATTTCGATAAGGCGGTAGCGGAAATTTCGAAGGTATTGAATGATGAAATGAAGTCTGTAGGCGTATTTTTCAGCAAAGATGGCATGTCATGGATTGCGGAGGGGAGAAAAACGCAGCATTCGAACGATCTCATCATCCGTGTGCCGAATCGGCCGCAGGTCGGGCAGTTCCGCCTGTATTTTGAGCGGGAGCAGGATGATAATCCGTCCCGCAGACGCATGCTTTCCTCTCTCGCTGAGCTGCTTTCTCAGCAATATGCGTTCGTTGAATCAGACAGGCAAACACAGCTATTGGCTGATGCGGAGATTCGTTCGCTGCAGGCGCAGATGAACCCCCATTTCCTGTTTAATGTGCTGAACACAGTCAAATCTTTTATCCGCACGAAGCCGGAAGAAGCCCGTCAGATGGTGATGCATCTATCTAAGTTTTTGCGCAAAAATATGAGCCACGGCAACCAGCGCCTAATCACCATACGTGATGAATATGAGCTGGTCATGTCATATCTGAGCTTGATCAAATCACGTCTAGGTGATCAGATGGAATTTTACGCGGAGATCGACGAAAGGCTGCTGGATCATGCCATTCCTCCGTTTACGATTCAGCCGCTGATCGAGAATGCCATTGAGCATGGTATCAAAAACAAGCGGGGCATCGGTGTCATTCGACTTTCAGTGAAGGAGGAATTGGACGAGGGTAAGCTCCATGCGCGTATTACTGTACAGGACAACGGAGTAGGTCTTGAAACGGCTGGACTGGGTAGTCAGACGGAACACGCGGGGCTAGCTTTGCGGAATATCGAGCAGCGTCTGAGTTATCACTACGGCAAAGAACATCCTTTGGAGATTGAAAGCAAGCCTGGGGAAGGCACAATCATTAAATTTTGGGTGAGGTGATGGTTGATGGGTTGGAATATTGTCATTGCCGATGACGAAGAGCCGGCTAGAGAAGAATTGATTTATCTTTTGGAAAGCAGTGAAGAGGTGGATAAAGTTACCGCGGCAACTGGCGGAATGGATGCAATTAAGAAGGTCAAAGAATTAGCGCCGGATGTCTTATTTCTCGATATGGACATGCCGGATCTTAGCGGCCTGCAGGTTGCCGAAATTGTAGGAGAAATTAACCCGCAAGTGAAAATTGTATTTTCCACTGCCTACGATCAATATGCCGTTCACGCGTTTAAGCTGCGTGCTTTTCATTATATGCTAAAGCCGTACGATGAGGAGGATATCGCGATAGTATTCAGGGAGCTGCGCAAAATACAGCCTCAGAACAGCGCAGCGACTGCGATCCAAGGCCAGACGACTTCCGTTAAGACAAGTGTAAAGCTCGCTTTAGAATTGGAGGAAGGGATCAGATATGTCTCCCCGAAGGATATTATGTATATCAGCAAAGAGGTTAAGCATGTGCAGGTTCACCTTCATGATAAGGCTTATGCTGTCTCATACACCTTATCGGAGCTTGAGCAGAAGTTGGAACCGTATGGATTTTTTCGCAGCCACAAAAGCTATCTGGTTAACCTCGCTGCCATCTCAGAAATGAAGACCTGGGTGAATGGCGCGTACAATCTACTTATGGAGGATGCTGGGCGAAGCAACATACCCGTCAGCCGAAATTATGTGAAACAGCTGCGTTTGAAACTAGAAATTTAACATCATGGGGCTCGAAAATGGCATGTTGCGCTACAGGTATTCCGCTTGTTCCCTAAACAAGCTATACTCCTTGTAAGCGCTAACAAACATGTTATCTGGAGGGTGATTATAGATATGTCACTATTAAAAAACAAATTTGCTTCCTATGTGATTTGGGCGGTCATCGCCCTGCTTGGCGCGTCAGGCTTCGCGATGCTCGCACTTTCGAGAGGCGAAAGCATCTCAGCGATATGGCTAATTATTGCTGCCATTTGTACGTATTCTTTCGGTTACCGATTCTACAGTCGTTTTATCGCTCGCAAGATTTACGAGCTTAGCGACAAGCGTGCAACACCGGCACACGTTCAAAACGACGGCAAAGACTTTGTGCCTACAAACAAGTATGTCCTCTTTGGTCACCATTTTGCTGCGATTGCAGGGGCAGGGCCGCTGGTTGGTCCGATCTTGGCCGCGCAAATGGGGTACTTGCCGAGCATCCTCTGGATTATTATTGGAGCAGTTCTTGCGGGCTGCGTACAGGACTTTGTGACACTAGTAGGCTCCATGCGCCGTGGGGGTAAGTCGCTCGGGCAGATGGCCAAGGATGAGGTCGGCCCATTCAGCGGTACTTTGGCCTCTATTGCAACGCTTGCCATTCTAATTATTATTGTCGCTGTTCTTGGGCTTGTTGTTGTGAAAGCGTTAGCAGAATCCCCATGGGGCATGTTCACCATTGCGATGACGATGCCGATTGCTATCTTTATGGGCTTTTATATGCGGTACATTCGTCCTGGTAAAGTGATCGAGGGCTCTATCATTGGCTTCGTCATGTTGATGATCGTTTTGTGGTCAGGTCAGTTTGTTGCGGAAAGTCCAGCTTTAGCTAGTATGTTTACGTTCAGTGCTCCGCAAATTGCAGTTTTGATGGTGATTTATGGACTTATTGCTTCTATTTTGCCCGTTTGGGTGCTGCTAGCTCCGCGGGATTATTTAAGCTCATTTCTGAAAATAGGCGTCATTCTTCTGCTCGCTGGCGGCATCATGGTGATTTTACCTGAACTAAAAATGCCTGCCGTAACGAAGTTTATTGATGGAACCGGACCTGTATTCTCCGGCAATTTATTCCCGTTCTTGTTCATCACGATTGCGTGCGGCGCGGTCTCCGGGTTTCACGCATTGATTTCCTCAGGCACGACGCCGAAAATGATTGACAGAGAAAGCCATGCGCCGTTTATCGGCTTTGCCGGTATGGCCGCCGAATCTTTCGTTGCGGTTATGGCATTGATTGCGGCTTGCTCCTTGGAGCCTGGTCTGTACTTCGCGATGAATTCCTCACCGGCTGTTATTGGAACCGATCCAGTTGCTGTCGCTGCCAAAATTTCATCCTGGGGCTTTACTTTGACGCCTGATCAAATTACGGGCACGGCCAAAGAAATCGGCGAGAAAACCATCCTCTCCCGAACGGGTGGAGCACCAACGCTGGCCGTAGGCATGGCGGAGATTTTCTCTTCTTTTTTAAATGGGGCCAAAGCATTCTGGTATCATTTCGCAATTTTGTTCGAAGCGGTCTTTATTCTGACTGCCGTAGATGCGGGGACACGCGTCGGCCGATTTATGCTGCAGGATTTAGTCGGCAACTTCTATAAACCTTTTGGTCAAACCAAAGATTTTAAATACAATTTCATCGCTTCTCTGATCGTTTGCTTGGCTTGGGGATACTTCCTGTATCAAGGAGCTGTCGATCCGTTTGGCGGAATCAACTCCCTATGGGCGCTTTTCGGTATTGCGAACCAAATGCTGGCTGCCATTGCTTTAGCCGTAGCGGTTACGATTATGATCAAAATGGGCAAAGCACGCTATGCTTGGGTAGGCATGATCCCTTTCGTGTTCCTGGCCGTGACGACGCTGACCGCTGGTTACCAGAAAGCATTTTCCGCGAATCCAACAATCGGATTTCTATCCGCTGCCAAAAAATATCAAGAGGGAATTGATAAAGGTCAAGTGATAGCGCCTGCCAAAAACATGGATGTTATGCACCAAATTGTAACGAATAACTATATCGATGCGGGGTTAACGATTTTCTTTGGTATCGTTGTCCTTCTGATGATCATCATTTCAATACGTTTGTGGTTCAACATTATTATTCAAAAACAAAAGCCCCAACTACAAGAATCGCCGTTCGTCCAATCCACATTTGGAGGGTGATCCCGTGAGAGCGATCGCAAGCTTTTCGCACAAGCTGAATACGACGATCAAAGTGATATTCAATATTCCGGACTATGCCAAATATGTGAAGCATCAGCAGGAACATCATCCGGGCAGTCCTATTTTGACGGAAAAAGAGTTCTACATGCAGTCTCTTCACGAGCGTTATGAAAGCGGTAAAATCAATAGGTGTTGTTAATATGAAAAAACTCGATCCCCGGCGATGAGCCGAGTGGTCGAGTTTTCTTTTTAAAGGAAGGGGGTGCCGGCGTCTTTGAAGGCTTCCTTCATTTCTGGCGTTATTTTGGAATCGCTAATAATTCCGGTCGTTTCCTGCACTTCACCGATAACGAATAGGGAGCTGCGACTGAACTTGGAATGGTCCGCCACGAGGTACGTCTCCATGGACTGTTTCATCATGCGGCGATTCGTTTCGGCTTCCAGCTCATTGTAGATCATCATACCGCGTGTTAAGGAAATACCGTCTACGCCCATGAACGTTTTGCGAATGCTGAGATTGTCGAGTGTCGCATTGGCGAGTGGTCCCGATAGCTCAAACGTTTGCGTGCGAATCACGCCGCCGGTCAGAATGAGCTGCAGCCCTTGCGTGCCAATCAGCTCGTAGGCGATATTCACCGCATTCGTGATGACGGTGAGGTTCTTGAATTGGTGCAGCTTTTTGGCGATGAACGTCGTGGTCGTCCCGCCGGTTAAGCCGATAATATCGCCGTCTTCGATGAAGTTAAGCGCTTTGTCGGCGATTTCTTTTTTTTCTTCTGTATAAAGGTCCATTTTGTTGAAAAAGGGGACTTCCACCTTTAAGCTTTCCAGCACGGCGCCTCCGAAGGTGCGGATGCAGCGTTTCTCTTGCTCCAGAATCTCAAGATCCCGTCTGGCTGTTGCTTCCGATACGCCAAATTGCTGAACGATATCGATCAAGGCGATGGAGCCTTTATCTTTGATGGCTTGCATAATGGCATCTCGGCGAATATCTGTCTTTCCCATGGAACCTCCTAAAAAGCTTTCCTCGTTGAAAGCTAGTTAACGATGTAAGTAGTGCTAGCTTCTATCTTATCATGTGGATGGATAAGCCGTCCATTGGGCGGAGGGTGAGGAACAGGCGTGGTTGCTTGCTTGATACTATGGCTAGCTAGAGGAGATCCTCAACAACTGTGCCTTGATGGAAGGAGGAGCCGAGTAATAAACTGATCAATTTGTCAGCTGTTGCATGGGGGGATGTCAGCATGCCGCGATCTTTTACCATTTTAAAAATATTAGGTGTATTCAATGCCTCGGTGCTTGTGTTCCTTGCCTGTTCTTGTAAACCTGTATCGATCATGCCCGGGTGAACGGAAACGATCTTGACAGCTGTAGATTCAGTACCCTGTTCCAATCCCACGCATGTTGAATAAATATCGAGACCAGCTTTGGCGGCCGAATACGCACTCATTCCTGGCAGTAACTGTTTGGCGGAGGCCGAGGAAATGTTTAATATGCGCTTTTCTAGCAGCAGGTGCTGCGTTAGGCGAATGAAGCTGGAGGTAAGCGCGATCGGAGCGAGTAGATTGATATGCAAGTTGTCCATTAATTCCTGGGAGGAAGCCTGCTCGATTCGGGAAAAAGGCGAGAGGACGGCCGCATTATTGATGAGATAGATGCCTTCGGCGTTAGCTAGATCGATCTTCTGGAACACTTGATCCATCAGTGTCTCAATTTCGTTGACTTTTCTTAGGTCGAATTCGTAGTAGTCTAGGTGACTACTAGCGGCTATTAAGTTATCGTTCCTTGTTCTCGAGACGCAGATCAAGTGATGATCAGGAGAGATGAGCTTAAGCGCCATCGCTTCTCCAAGACCGCGGGATGTGCCGGTAATCATAAAATATTTCATGTGGACAACTCCTTAATTAGAGTAGGTGGGGGTTAGGCTAATTTATGGAAGGTGAGACACACATGGGAAAGGGGGCTGTCTGCCTTAGCAGAGCATGAGTCCCAGTAATCTGTTGTATCTCCAGACTTTTTCGGCGAGAGAGGACTATAGTCCTCTATTTCATTCCTTGCCACCTAGCAGCGCAGATTAGGCATCTCAATCGGACGTCCCCTTGGCACTTAACGCCGATTACTCCTGTTATTTGCTGCAAATGATGCTGATTTTGGATAATAACTGGAATTTCTCCAGTTAATATCGGCAAATCAAGGTGATTTCGGCCGGCTGCCGACGATTTAGCTGGAGTTTCTCCTGTTATTGCGGTCCCTGCCACCGAGTAGCGCAGATTAACGCCAGTTTTTCCATCTGTTCTATTGGAAACAACTCAATCGGATCTTCTCCCTGGCGCAGGGCTGCTGGGGAGTTGTATTCCATTCATTAACGCCGATTACTCCTGTTAATTTCCGCAAATGAGCCTGATTTTGGATAATAACTGGAATTTCTCCAGTTAATATCGGCAATCAAGGTGATTTCGGCCAGCTGCCGACGATTTAGTTGGAGTTTTTCCTGTTATTGCGGTCCCTGCCACCCAGCAACGTAGATTAACGCCAGTTTTTCCATCTGTTTCATCGGAAACACTTCAATCCGATCTTCTCCCTGGCACTGAGGAGATGTAATCCCATTCATTAACGCCGATTACTCCTGTTATTTGCTGCAAATGATGCTGATTTTGGATAATAACTGGAATTTCTCCAGTTAATATCGGCAAATCAAGGTGATTTCGGGCTGCTACCGATGATTTAGCTGGAGTTTCTCCTGCTATTGCGTCTCTCTGCCACCGAGCAGCGCAGATTAACGCCAGTTTTTCCATCTATTCCATTGGAAACATCTCAATCGGATCTTCTCCCTGGTGCAGGGCTACCTTGGGGGGAAGTGAAGCGTGTGTGGGGGTGGAGTAACGTAATAGTGGTGAAAAGTAATTTAGGTGGGAGTAGTGATGAATAGTGGTGGGGAGCAGGTTAGGTGGGAGGAGTGATGAATAGTGTTGGAGAGTAGCTTATGTCGGAGGAGTGATGAATAGCTGGAGAGTAGCTTATGTCGGAGGAGTGATGAATAGCTGGAGAGTAGCTTAGGTGGGAGGAGAGATGAATAGTGTTGGAGAGTAGCTTAGGTGGGAAGAGTGATGAATAGTGTTGGAGAGTAACTTAGGTGAGAGGAGTGATGAATAGAAGTGGAGAGCAACTTATGTGGGAGGAGAGATGAATAGTGTTGGAGAGCAACTTAGGTTAGAGGAGTGATGAATAGTGTTGGAGAGTAGCTTAGGTGGGAGGAGTGATGAATAGTGTTGGAGAGTAGCTTAGGTGGGAGGAGTGATGAATAGCGGTGGAGAGTAGCTTAGGTGGGAAGAGTGATGAATAGTGTTGGAGAGTAACTTAGGTGAGAGGAGAGATGAATAGAAGTGGAGAGCAACTTATGTGGGAGGAGAGATGAATAGAAGTGGAGAGCAACTTATGTGGGAGGAGAGATGAATAGTGTTGGAGAGCAACTTAGGCGGGAGGAGTGATGAATAGCATTGAATAACAAGGCTAGACCGAGTGACAAGGTCGAAGAATCACCGAGTCTGCCGATGACACGGTGACAATCAACGTGAAAAAGCCCCGGCAATACCCGCCGGGGCTTCCATGATGCAGCTACACCGTAGCCGCAGTTAAATCAAGCCATGCCAACTCCTGCGGAGTGAGCACAAGCTCCGCGCCGTCGCGGCATGAGAGCATTTCGGCCTCGTTGCGCGGTCCGATGAGCGCGCAAGCCGGGAACGGCTGGCTCAGCACGTAGGCGAGCGCGATCTGAATCGCGGTTACGCCTTTTTCCTGCGCCAGTTGTTCCGCGCGGTGCAGCCGCGTCCAGTTCTCGTCGCTGTAGAACACGCGAACGAGATCGGCGTTGTCGAGCACGTCCGGCGTGTACCGGCCCGTGAAGAATCCGCGCGCCTGCGAAGACCAGGACAGCAGCGGCAGCTGTGTGGATTCGTGCCAGCGCAGCGCTTCCTCGTCGACGGAGACGCAGCCGCTCCAGAACGGCTCTTTCGCTTTCGCGAGGCTGAGGTTCGGGGAGCTGAAGCTGAAGCCGACAAGGCCGTTTTTCGCTGCGTAGTCGTTCGCTTCTTGCAGACGTGCGTGCGTCCAGTTGGAGCCGCCGAATGCGCGAATGCGTCCAGCTTCTACATGCTCGTTCAGCGCTTCCAAGATGACGCCAACCGGTACGGCCGGGTCATCGCGATGCAGCGCATAGAGGTCGATGTAGTCGGTGCGGAGACGCTCCAATGATGTGAAGAGGTCGCTGCGAATGGCATCTGCGTTCACGCGTGGACCGTTTTGATCATGGTGCGCACCTTTTGTGAAGATGTTAATGTCATCGCGGTTGCCCAGCTCATCCATCCAAATGCCAAGCGCTTGCTCGCTTTGCCCGCCGCAGTAAATGAAAGCGGAGTCAATGGTATTGCCGCCAATCGCTAAATAATGTCCAAGAACGTCACTGACTTCCTGACGGTTGTCCAGACGGAAAAAGTCAGAGCCCATAATCAGTTTGGAAACAGGTTTATCTAAGCCTTTAATTTGAATGTGTTTCATCGCAGTCATCCCAACCTTTCGTATGATAAGTCATTATGGATAGATTACAAAACAATGCGCGAACGTGTTCTTGCTGACTCCAGACAAGCGTCAAGTACTTTCATGTTAAGAATGGCATCATTTGCAGGATAGTTCGGCTGCTTCTCGCCCCAAGCGGCATAAGCCAAGTCGTCAACTTCTAACGCATATTGGTTCAGGAAAGGAACGGTTTCTACCCGACGCTCATTACGGAAATGGACAATGAATTGACCGGATTCATCCGTAGGGGTGACAAAGGCAGAAGGGACCTCAATACGGCCTGTCGCTCCGACGATTTCAATCGTATTACGGAAACCAGCCCACATGCCGCAGTCAAAGGTTAGCGCAACATTGCCGCTGAATTCCACAAGTCCGGACATCATCATATCGACATCATCATGCTCAGGGGAGAAGAAGGCGTGCGTCGTAACCGCTTCAGGCTCTCGGCCTAGAATCATTCTCGCTGCGCTGATTGGATAGCACCCAACGTCATATAGCGAACCGCCGCCCCATTCACGTTTGAAACGGACATTTTTGCTGTCGCCCGGGTTGCTGAAGGTGAACGCGCCATGAATGCCGCGAATATCGCCGATTTCTCCGGAATCAATGATCTCTTTAATTCGCGTGTAACGCGGATGATGGCGGTACATGAACGCTTCGGCAAACTGTACGCCGGCCTTCTCACAAGCCGCAACCATTTCTTCGGCATCAGCAGCAGTAAGTGAAGCGGGCTTTTCGCAAAGTACATGCTTTCCTGCCTCAGCAGCACGAATCGTCCACTCTTTATGGAGATGGTTCGGCAGAGGTATATACAAAGCGTCAATATCCGGATCAGCAATTAATTCCTCATAACTGCCGTAAGCTTTTGGAATAGTAAGCTTCTCCGCTACTTCTTGTGATTTCTGCAAATCGCGACTCGCTATAGCGCTTACAATACCAGTTTGTGACTGCACAATTCCGGGAATACACGCCCTAATTGCAATACCCGCACAGCCTAAAATTCCCCAACGAAGCTTTGTCATGACGTTATGATCTCCTTTGAAAAAAATATTTGATAGCGTTATATTGTTATTATAAAACGAGTTATTTAAAATGAATATGATAATATATTGCATTAGATATCGGAATATTGTCATTGAGGAAGGAGAGCGCGTGGAATGAAAAGGCAAGTCATGCTTCCGAGGCTGCAGCAATGTCCTTATTTTATTTTTCCAGAATCGGTTGGCTGGTATCAGGATTTTCCCGACCATTCGATTTATCGGCAGGAAGGTTATTATGATTCCTACAGCATTCATTTTATCCTGGCAGGCAAAGGCTATGTGGAGATTGAAGGGGAGCAGCACGTGCTTCAAAAAGGCGATGCTTTTCTTTATTTTCCGTTTCAAGAGCAGCGTTATTACTCCTCCAAGGATGATCCGTGGGACGTTCGTTGGGTTCACTTTTACGGGAGTCATCTGAAGGAGTTTATGTTGGAAAAAGGCTTTTTGCGTACGTTATGGACACTCAAAAGATGGAGCGAACTGGAAGAGGCGTTTCACGAGTTGCTGTTAGAAGCGGAATCGAATAGCATTCTGAAGCCGACGAATCTCTCGACGTTATCCTATAAGATTCTGAGTGAATTCATGAGCTATGCGGCACCGTTAACGAGCAACCGAGGGATAGAGTCCGTGGACCGAATTCTGGCTATACTCCCCATCATGCAGCAAAAAGCCTGCGAACCGTTCATTCTAGAAGAATGGGCGGAGCTCACAGGCGTAAGTACCTATTATTTCTGCAAATTGTTTCGCAAAGCGACCTCGATGACACCGCTCTCCTTCATTACCCTGTGCCGCATTCAATTTGCGAAGCAGCGCCTGATTGAGAAGGAAAGCCTAGCGATCAAGGAGATCGCGATTCAAGCCGGTTATACCAGCGCCAGTTATTTTAACCAGCGTTTTCAGGAGCAGGAAGGGATGACACCGAGCGAGTTTCGAAGCTTGTATGGCAAAGGTTTATTTGAATAGGCGCGAGCGAATCGGTTCTCCGTCCCAAATGATTTCGGTCTCGGCTTGACGGGCCTTAACTTCCGGTTCTTCAAGCAGGAGGAAAAAATTTTTGGTAGGCAAATCGCCGAGCCCATGCTTGACCGAGAGCATGTCCAAAAAGGGACGCATATTGTCAAGCTGCCCTGACATGTTGCTGGTGCCCGCTTGCGCAAAAGCGTAGAGGACACTGGCAATCGGCGCGCGCTTCACACGGAATTTCTCAGCAGCTCTTAAGAAGAAATCCCAGTCCCAGTAATGGAACACCTCTGTATCAAAAGGACCCAAAGCTTCAATCAACTCAGGGCGGAACATGCAGCCGGATGAGAAAAAGGTCGAGAATCTGCGCATCGCCGGCACATCGAATTCATAAGCGAAAACGAATCGGTTCGTGATGGAGCGGGCATTATTTTCATAGATATAATCGAAGATTTCGACATCCGGATAAACAAGATCATAACCTTCAACTTCTTGCAGCATGCGTTCAATATGAATGGGGAGCAGCAAATCGTCATCATCGCAGAGCATGATGTAATCGCCTTTCACCTCTTGCAGACCGCGGTTTCGAGCGTGAACGTGCTTGAGGTTTTGCGGCATATTAACGATTTGAATGGCGAGCTCTGGATAAAGCTCCTGAATGAAATCTACCGGGGGACCGGCATCGTTGACGATAATGATTTGCAGGTTTTTGTACGTTTGGCGGTATAATGATTCTGCGAGCTCAGCGAGTTCGATTCGGCGATTATACGTTGGGATAATTATGGACACCAAGGGTTGGTCAGACAACAAAGAACACCTCCGATTTATCATAGATTAAGCTTACCTCAAATTCGTCATATTTCTCAAATACATTTGTGCAAGTTGCTGCTTGCGCCAAACGCGAAGGAGGCTCTTGATGCCAAAGGAACTGCATACTCCGATAAGTTCAACTGATCTGCTTTTATGGGAAAAAGATCGTTATTTGAGCGTCTTAGCTGGACAATTACAGGATATTCGGCTGTTAAGTCTGGATATTTTTGACACACTGCTATTTCGTACATGTGCGAATCCGTCTGATGTATTTGCGAAAACTGCTCTTCAGGCACATCTTAACGGTTCACTGAAAACTTATGTTTCCCCGGAAGCATTCAAAGAAATGCGCATTCGTGCCGAGCACAAAGCGCGTGCGAAGCAAATCGCTCGAATTGGCTTCGGTGAAGTGACACTGGAGCTTATTTATGAGGAAATACCGGAAGCGATTTGCCAAAGGGACGAGCTGGTCCGGCTGGAAGTGGAAGTTGAAGCGGAAGCTTGCTATGTGAACCCGCACATCACCTCCTTGCTGTATGCCTGTAAAAAAAAGCAGATTCCAGTGGCGCTGCTATCGGATATGTACTTGTCGTCAGAGCAGCTTCGGCAAATTCTTGCGTCAGCAGGGCTTGATTTGTCTCAGGTGGATCTGCTGCTCGTTTCGTCTGAGGAGCACGAGGGCAAGTCATCGGGACATCTGTTTGCGAGACTCAAAGAGTTTTATCCGCAAATCGACAGTCGATTAATCGTTCACATTGGCGACAATGTGGCAGCAGACGTGGAAGGAGCAGCCAAAGCGGGGATCAGAGGGCTGCACTATCCAGTCATTCTGGAGCATTTTGAAAGTATTCATCATTGGGAATTTGTCAGACACGGGGATGTGCTGCCGGAATGGAAGTCCCTGCGGAAGCTGGCTGCAGCTTCGGATTTGACGGCTGGAAGCGGGGAAAGGGAGCGTACTTTCTATCAATTTGGCACAGATGTGATTGGGCCATTCCTGCACACTTTATGTGAGTGGGTGCTTGATATTTGCGTCCAAGAGGGCGTCACATGCGTGAATCCGTTGATGAGGGAAGCGTATCTGTTAGCTCCAATGCTTGAGCAAGCCGCACATTTGAGAGGCGTGGAGCTTCAAGTGAAGCCGGTTTATGTGTCTAGACAAGCTACTTTTATGGCGGGACTGGAGCATTTTGGGGAGGATGAGCTTGCTTATTTGTTAGGCATTCAAGGTTTGAAGGTGAGAGAGCTATTCGACGTGTTGGGTGTCGATTTGGGGGATGGACATTTCGAAGACTGCTTGGAAGAGTCGATTGAAACATGCAAGTACATAGCTGGTGATAATGGCGAAACCATGTATGATCTCCTGTGTAATTATCTGCTAAGCGAGCCTGGGCAAAGTATGATTTTAGCGTCTATTGAGCGTCATAGGCAGCTTTTGGTAGGTTACCTGGCACAAGAGTTTGGTTCTCCGGAACGTTTAGTGACGGTTGATATCGGGTTTCAGGGAACAATTCAGGGAGCATTAGAAAAAATTGTTAGACTCGCGGGACTGCAGCCGCAAATGATGCATCTACTCGCAGTTGGCACGAATCGGCTGGATGAGCTCCGACTGCAAGGCGTGGATATTCGCAGTATGCTTCGGTCAGGCAGTGGCGGAAGCGAGGCGGGGAAGCGGATCGCGAGGACACCGGCTTTTTTGGAGGAGCTCATGATGGGCGATTTCGGCTCAACGCTGCGTTACATCGAAGACGAGTCTGGCCGCATAAGCCCCATGCAAGCGCAGCTGCACAGAACGGAGGAAGAGTACGCAGGAAAACTAGCGTGTCAAAAAGGCGCGATCGCCTTCCAAAGCTACTATGCGTACCTGCTCCAGCAAAAAGACGGGCGGCTATCAAGAGCGTCCACGAATTCAGAAGAGTGGAGCAAGCCGCTGCATCGCGTTCTAGCTATGCCGAAGCCGGAAGAGGCGAGAGTTCTGGGAGATTTAACGCACCAGGACAATTTCTGCACGGAGTATATTGCCCCGATTTGTGGAGCTGTGGCCGAGGAGTGGTACCTGGCTGGACCGGAGGCTTTTCTGAATAGCTGCAATTATGCGCCGTCAGTGATGAATGTGAATTGGCCGCAGGGCATGGCGACCAGGAGGTTTCCCTACTATTTGTACCATTATTATTTGCAGCTGGCGGATGGATTTGGCAGTCAGGCCATGATTTTCGATACCCTTCAGAGGGTTAAAAAGGATGGCATTCACTCTTTAACGCTGTATGGAACGGGTGCATTTGCTGAGCAGGTGCTCAAAGCAGCTTGGTTTCATGGCATACATATTCCCTATTGGATTGATCCGGCTGTAGATGCAAATACGTCTCCTTGGGGTCGTTTTTCTTATAAGACCTTGGAACAGGTAAGGGAATTGTCAGAGACATCGGGAAGAACCTCCCCTGCTTTCCTGATCGCGACTCTATCCGAGCTTGAAACTTATCCGAATCGGATTTTGGAAGCTTATGAAGGTTCAAAAATAACACCAAAACTTTACCAGCTTCGTCCATAGCATAAGAGCTGTTCAGTACTACATAAAGTTAGTACTTTTGGAAAAGACTGTGGCGAGATAACCTAAGTTTGTAAGCTAAACTAGGGGGGCTCAGCCATGAAAGAGAAGGAAAACATAGGACAGAATCAGGCAATATCCTTTGGTACGAATTGGCCATTGCACGTGATGATCGTCATTTATACAGGCTTGTGGATATGGATGGCTGTTGCTCCTTACAGCAGGTTCGATTGGGTATTGGAAAATCTTTTGATTTGGGCCGCGCTTATTGCCCTCATCAGCACATATAAGCTTATAACATTCTCCAATTTTTCTTATGCATTAATTGGTTTGTTCCTGGCGCTGCATACAGTCGGGGCACATTATTCGTATAACGAGAATATCGTGGATGTTTGGCTGAAGCTGATTTTGCATACGGAGCGCGATAATTATGATCGCTTGGTGCACTTCAGTTTCGGGCTCCTGCTCGCCTACCCGCTAAGGGAAGCTCTGAGTGCGTGGACGCAGCTAAGCCGTAGATGGCTTTATGTGATGACTTGCATTACTATATTGGCGCTCGGAGCCTTTTACGAGCTTATAGAAATGTGGGTGGCTTTGCTTGTTGCTCCGGAAATTGGTACGTTATTTCTTGGAACGCAAGGTGATCAATGGGATACACACCATGACATGGCGCTAGCGCTGTATGGGGCTGTTATTGCGATGGTGGTTACGGCTGTGTTTAGGCGTAGGATGCGAAGAGCGGGCAAAGAGCAGTGTGAGGAACAAGGCGAAGAGTAATGTGAAGAGCAGTGCGGCAGCTTTTCGATACCGGGGAATTTATTATGCAAATGTGGAGGCTGATTGCTGGTGTCAGGTGAAGAACAGAAAGAATTGTATGGCTACATAGGTTCCTACACGAACGATGATCAAAAGACGGGAATTACCTTATTTAGGCTTGATCGGCAAAGCGGAGCAATCACACTGTTGGATACGTATAGCGATTTGCCCAAAGCTTCGTTCCTTGCGCTGAATGCGGACCGGACTGTCTTATATGCGGTCAGTGAGACAGATACTTATCTAGGCGGCTTCGGAGGCTCAGCCGCGGCATATGCCATCGAAGCTGAGACTTGGAAGCTGACGAAGCTGAACCAGCAGCCTACTGGCGGCACTGCGCCTTGTTATATTAGCGTGGATCAGACGAACCGTGCTGTGTTTGTGGCTAATTATTCAAGCGGAAGTGTGACTTCTTATAAGATTGAAGAGGGTGGAAGGCTGAGTGAGCCTACGCAGTTGGTCAAGCATGAAGGTACTTTAGGGCCGCGGACGGATCGCCAGGAGCGCCCGCATGCGCATTCGATTGTACTGGCGCCAGACAATCGGTATGCGATTTCCGCCGATCTGGGTCTAGATCGGCTGATCGTGAGCCGCATTGACGCGGAGGGCGGCACCCTTCAGCCGCACGGGGAAACGGCGGTGAAGCCGGGCACAGGCCCGCGGCATTTGGTGTACAGCGCGGACAGCCGGTTCGTGTACGCGGTTGGTGAGCTCGACAGCACAGTGACTGTGCTGTCTTATGAGGCGAGCGCGGGAACGCTGACCGCGCTGCAAAGTATTTCGACGCTGCCGGAGGGCTTCAGCGGCGAAAACACATGCGCGGACATCCATCTCTCCAGAGATGGCCGGCATGTGTATGCCTCAAACCGCGGACACGACAGTATCGCGGTTTATGCCGTTGACGGACAAAGCGGAACGCTGTCCGTCGTGGGTTGGCAGGCGACGCTGGGGCGGACGCCGCGGAACTTCGCCCTGACGCCGCAAGGAGACTTCCTGCTTGCGGCGAATCAGGGCTCGGACAGCATCACGGTTTTCCGCGTTGACGCGGAGTCAGGGATGCTGCAGGAAACCGGGCAAACGGCGGCGGTCCCGCGGCCGGTTTGCCTGAAGTTTCTCTAGCACATCATGTAAAAAGTGCAGCAAATTAGCGTGTTATCGTGATACTAGGAGATAATTATGTATTTCGTGCATCAAATTTATGCGATTTCCCCAGTGAATGGAGGATTTCGCCAAATTTGATGCACTTTTTGCATGATTGGGCCGAATATCGCGGAATGAGTATAACAAAAAGCATTGACTTCTCAAGAAGTGTTGTTAAAATAGATCATTGTATGTACATCGTGAACGCGTGTACACAATAATGTCAAGAACAGGAAACCGTTATGGAAACCGCAAAGAAAATGACGTTATTCGGTC
This sequence comes from Paenibacillus sp. J22R160, assembly GCF_059692135.1. Classification (NCBI taxonomy): domain Bacteria; kingdom Bacillati; phylum Bacillota; class Bacilli; order Caryophanales; family Paenibacillaceae; genus Paenibacillus; species Paenibacillus sp. J22R160. The sequence goes on from NZ_JCAUAU010000019.1 coordinate 108,637, forward strand.
TTGTATGGCCGATAATGATTGAATTATTTCTGCAATTTATGATTGGCACGGCGGATACGCTGATGGTGAGCCGGATTTCGGACGATGCGGTAGCAGTTGTTGGGATTAGCAATCAATTTTTCCAGGCGGTCATTATGCTATTCGTTCTTATTTCCAGCGGAGCGGGTATTGTCATCTCACAAAAGCTCGGAGCAGGCAAAGAGGAAGAAGCACGGAAAGTCGCTTCGATGGCTTTTACATTAACGCTGGGCTTGGGCGTCGTAGTTTCACTGCTGCTTTACTTCGGTGTGGATTTGTTCGTTTATTTCCTGCATGTCCCGGAATCTCTTCACGAGATGACACGGCAGTATATTCAAATTGTGGGCAGCGGAACGATCGTTATGGCAGCTGTACTAACATTAAGCACAATTATTCGCAGCACGGGAAACACGAAAGGCACGATGCTTGTTGCAATCGGTATGAACATCATCCACATTATCGGCAATTATGTGTTTATTTTTGGCGCGTTGGGCTTACCAAAATGGGGGCTTTTTGGCGTTTCCCTTTCCACTGTGGGAAGTCGCGTCATAGCGCTTGTTGTGCTTTTTTATATTTTTCGCAAAACATTTACCACACTTATCACTTGGAGTGACCTGCGCGTATTCCATAAGGGACTGCTGAAAGAGGTGGCGAAAGTTGGCCTACCGATGGCTGTTAGTTCAGCTTCCTGGACCCTGTCTCAGGTTGTCCTTTTTTCGATGGTCGCCACGATGGGCGCAGAGCAGCTTACGGCTAGAACCTATTTAAATACGATGGAGTCGTTCTCATTTCTGGCAGGCTGGTCCTTTGCGATGGCGGTCCAAATTCAGGTTGCGCATTTATTCGGTGCCGGGCAGATGGAGAAAGCTTATCGCAGCCTCTATAAAGCGTTATTTTGGGGCGAATTAGTCGTGGTTGCCAATACGCTCTTATTATTCTTATTAGGCAAACATATCGTAGGGGCATTTACTGAAAACAACCAAATTATCTCGATTGTCGTTGGAGTCATGGCCATGAATTTGATTCTGCAGCCGCTTAAAATGTGGAATATGCCGCTCAATAATGCGCTAAACGCTGTGGGCGACACCAAATTTGTCATGTACGTGAGCATTGGGATCATGTGGATCTTTGCGGTTGGAGGTACTTACGTATTCGGCCTAAAATTCGGATGGCTGCTCCATGGCGTTTATATCGCAATGATTTGTGATGAGGCGATTCGTGGATTCCTCGCTCAACGGCGATGGATGGCTCGTAAAAAGCTGCCGAAAGCAGCAGTTTCTACAAGTACGATGACCGCTCATTTCTGAGCAGCAATAAGACAAGGCCCTTTAAAAAGGGCCATTTTTATCTGAAAAATTGGTTGCGCATGCAACTAATCGAGCGTATGATGTATTAGTGGCAAGTGCAACGATTCGGTTAGTCCCACCATTTTGGCAGGAAGGAAGGAGATAGGATTATGATTGATGCCCGTAATAGCATTCCTAGATGGATCTCTCTGTTATATCGGTATGGACAAATGTATATAGGGGAGCATCTGAAAGCGTACGATATCGGTAAGGGGCAGCATATATTTCTCAACGCACTCTATAAGGAAGATGGACTCACGCAAGAAGATCTGGCGGACTATTTGAAGATCGATAAAGGGACGACGGCGAAAGCACTGAAAAAGCTGGAGGAGCAAGGCTACATAACGCGCACGGTCAGCGAAAAGGATAAGCGATGCAACGAAGTTCATCTGACTGAAAAGGCTCTTTTGATCAAGGAAGATGTGCGTAAAGTATTAACGGATTGGCGGGAGCGTTTGACCGACGGTCTCTCGGATGAAGAGAAGCAGATGGCACTAACCATTTTGGAGAAAATGGGTAATAATGCAGCTCGATTTGCAGAGGAGGCGTAGCTCAGAATGAATATGAGGGCAGCAGGTTCGGTTTTTATCGATCGACATTTCCATGCTTTAACTCATCGTAATTATCGATATCTTTGGACAGGGCAGTGTGTATCACTTATCGGGACATGGATGCAAAATATCGGGCAGTCTTGGCTCGTTCTTACGCTTACAGGTTCGCCGCTCAAGCTTGGTTTGGTCACCGCATGTCAATTTCTGCCGATCCTTTTATTTTCACTATTTGCGGGCATTATCGTAGATAAATTTCCAAAGAAGAATATCCTTTTGGTCACGCAGACTGTTTCCATGATTCTTGCTTTTACGCTGGCAACGCTGGTTTTGACGGACACGGTGAGGTATGAATATATTATTGTGCTTGCTCTTTTGCTGGGGCTAAATAATACGCTCGACATGCCGACCAGGCAGGCTTTTAACATTGAAATCGTTGGAAAAGAAGATCTGATGAATGCCATTGCGCTCAATTCCACAACGTTTAATATGGCAAGGATTGTAGGACCTTCCATTGGCGCAGTGATGATGGCTTGGCTTGGAGCAGGTTGGTGTTTCTTGCTTAACGGAGTTAGTTTTATTGCTGTGTTGTATGGCATACTTCAGATTCAAACAACACCTTATGTTCGGAAGAAAACCTCGCGGGATGGCGTTTTGAAGGAGATTAAAGATGGAATCGTATACATCGCAAGAGATCCAGTATTAGCTCAAACGATCTTGCTCGTTACGGTGATTGGCACTTTGGCTTTTAATTTTAACATCCTCATTCCAGTTTTCACGAGAAATGTCTTGCAATTGGGAGAGACCACATACGGTACCCTGATGTCATGCCTTGGAATCGGCTCTTTTGCAGGGGCGCTAACGATGTCATTTCGCAGTAAACAAGGTCCACGGATCAAAATAAGCATAATCGCCAGCCTAGTGGTTGCCACCTGCCTGATTCTGAATGGGCTTAGTACGTCTGTTTGGTTGTGTGGGGGATTGCTGGCTTTAACAGGATTCTTCAATATTATGTTCGCCACGAATAGCAATTCCAATCTTCAAATGAATGCCAAAGAGGAGTATCGCGCGCGGGTTATGAGTGTGTATGCGCTCGTATTTGCCGGTTCCACACCGTTCGGCAGCTTATTTGCAGGTTATGTCGCAGATCGCTATGGGGCGAATGGGGCTTTTGTCGTATGCGGGTTACTAACGGGTATTTTATGTTTAATTATTATCTGGAAATATCGGAAAACAGCCGAGAAAAAATCAATTGAGGTCATTAACTAATTTATCCAAATTTTGGATTGTCAATTAGAAGCGTTTCCATTACAATATGAGTTATATTCATGTCGTTATTGGGGAGGTAATCTTGTGCTAGGGTTTTTGAAAAGATGGATGCATTCACCTGAACATACGCCAAAGCAAGATCCTGCAAACGCTATGGATTATAAAACGATGGAGATTGACGTTGTTATTAAGTGCTTTGTGTCGGATAAGGACAGGCCTTTTCGTGTCATCTTCAAAGTAGAGAAACAAGGCTCTTTCTTTTCTAAAGATATTTTCGTGCAAAATGTGGATGCTAAGACACCTTACGAGTTGGTTCATAACTTTTCTACACTGGGTATGAATTACGAAGAGCTAAAGAAGTACGGAAGCACAGATTATGCGGAGTACAGCTTTGCTACTTTGGAAGAAGCTAAGAAGGTTAAAGATACAACAGTGGAATACATACGTTTTCTAATCCGTGAACATCAACAAGAGACAGTTGCTCAAATCTCATAGTAGGACCACATAAAGGTGTCAGCGATTTAGTCGCTGGCTCTTTTTTTATGTTCATAGGCTGAATAACTGGAATTTCTCCAGTTAAAAATGGTGTTGATGGAGGAATTGGGCAAATAACTGGAATTTCTCCAGTTAATTCTGTTGCTGCTACCTGATTCTAGGCATAACCTAAGGTATTAGCAGGATAATTTCCATTTAATCGCATGAAGTTAGCTTTAATTGAACAAATTAGCGGCAGTATTTCCCGTTAAAATTAGGGGGGGCTGGGTGTGGGGTGCTGGCTGCTGGGTGTGGGGTGCTGAGTGCTGAGTGCTGTGTGCTGTGTGCTAGGTGCTAGGTGCTGAGTGCTGAGTGCTGAGTGCTGAGTGCTGAGTGCTGAGTGCTGAGTGCTGTGTGCTAGGTGCTAGGTGCTAGGTGCTAGGTGCTAGGTGTGGGGTGTGGGGTGCTAGGTGCTGGAGGCTAGGTGTGGGGGGAGAGCTGTGAGTTATGGAGATTTAAGGTATGAGATATGAGGTGTGAGGTTTGAGGTATGGGGTACTGGGTATGGAGAATGTGAGGTGGATTTGATGTGTGAGGTATGGAGTATGGGGTAGAGATGTAAAGTGCTGGATGAAAGGTGAGGGTGTGAGGCTCGGCAGCAAGGTCGAAGTCGATGGCCTACGTTGCATTTTATACAACATAGTAGCGAGGTCAAACTGCCAATCCGCTCTTTCGTTGCACAAAATACAACCATTTGTTCCGAAAAGGTGAGATGCAAGCAGTTTACCGCTTAAATCGTTGTATAAAGTACACTATAGAGGCGCGTTAAGGCCCAATTACGGCCAAATGGTTGCACAAAATACAACATAGAACGCTGCCGTAACTTATTGCTTACTCCTAACAGCCCCAGAAGCTAAGCTCGATGTAACAAATCCCCTATGGCAATGCCGGGTTATCTCGATAACAAAAAAGCTTAGCAAGATCCCCAACATGGATCTAACTAAGCTTTTTTGCAGTTAGAAAGCGGCGATTACTTCTTCGCTGCTTCCGCTTTATGCTGCTGCACAATCTCTTTCAAACGGTATTGGCGAAGTTTGGTAACCGAGGTGAATTTGGAATCAGCGCCTTTGACCTCAAAAAATACTTTGCCATCTTGAATTTGAACAATTTTATGTGTGTTCACATAGCAATCTGTATTCACCTTGAAAAAAGCGCTGCCCGTTGTGATCTCTATAATCTGCTCAGTGGACATCCGTTTTTTGATGTGAAAATTTTTCCCATGAAAAGAGACCAGCCCATGTTCTCCGACCCGGAAGTACATTATATCTTTCTCCAGTACGAAATTCTCATAGCTGTTTCTAGTTTCGAGCGCTACAGTCATTTTATTATCCCCCTTTAAAATGATAACGCTTACAATTGAGAACGTTTTCATTATACCGCATTTATCTGGATTTTTAAAGTGTTTTTCATGTAAAAAACGGACCTCCATTTGAAAAAAAGGAGATCCGCAATCGTCTATTTCCTAGGAAATATTTAACAACATTAATGCTTATTTGATCCGCTCAAGCACGTTGCGTGCCACCCATACACCAGCCGCGCCGGCTTGGGCTAATCCTCTTGTAATCCCTGCACCGTCACCTCCGCAGAAAAGGCCTTTGATCTCAGTTTCAAAGCTTTCGCTGAGCTTCGGACGAGCGGAATAAAATTTCGCTTCAACACCGTAGAAGAGGGTATGTTCAGCGGCAATCCCTGGGGTTACTTTTTCCAGAGCGTGAATCATTTCAATTAAGCTTTTCATTGTATTGTAAGGCAGCACGAGACCTAAATCGCCAGGCACCGCTTCCGCCAAAGTCGGCTCAAGGAAGCCCTCGCGAATTCGATCAGCCGTAGAGCGGCGTCCCCGCATGATGTCTCCGAATTTCTGCACAATGACGCCGCCGCTTGATAAATCGTTCGCATGCTTGCAAATTTCCCGCGCATACTCATTCGGCTTATCGAACGGCTCAGTGAATTTGTGGGAAACGAGCAGAGCGAAGTTCGTATTGTTGGAGCCTAGCGCCGGATCCTTGTAAGAGTGACCGTTCGCGGCCATTACGCCGCTATGATTCTCAACAACAACATGACCGGACGGATTGCTGCAGAAGGTACGTACCCGTGTGCCCACAGAGGTATTGTAGATGAATTTCCCTTCATACAAATGCTCGTTAATTTCACGCATTACAACATCAGATGTTTCTATGCGCACGCCAACATCGACTTGGTTATTGTACATTTTTAAGCGTCGCTTTTTCAGTACTTGTGTTAACCACGCGGAACCGTCCCGTCCGGGAGCTAGCATCACATGATCACTATGGAGCTCCGTGCCATCTTTTAAGCGAATGCCCTGAATGATATGTTTGTCTTCCCGTTTGATCGTAATGATGTCGTCGACTTCGGCCTTGAACTGCATGTCGATTCGTGTTTTCAAATGTTCGTAGATGGATTTCAGAATCATTAAGTTCTGTTCGGTGCCTAGATGCCTGACCTGCGCGCGAAGCAGCTTAAGTCCTGCGGCGTAGGAACGCTGCTCAATATCTTTCACAGCTTCGGTCGTCGGGTCCGTGATGTTCTCCGTAGCACCATGCTCTAGATTAATACGGTCTACATACCGGATCAAATCAATTACTTGGCTAGGAGGTAATATATCCGTCATCCAACCGCCGAATTCCGTGGTGATGTTGAACTTGCCGTCGCTGTAAGCGCCAGCACCTCCGAAGCCAGCCGTAATGGAGCATGCAGGCAGACAGCCTGAGAACTCCTTTTTACCGGCAGGAGGAGGGCACAGTTTGATTTTGCTTTCCAGAATTGGACAACTACGATGGTAGATATCATGGCCTTTGTCGACGAGCAATACTTTAGCGGCAGGGTGAAGCAGTGTCATTTCATAACAAGCGAAAATACCGGCAGGTCCTGCACCAACTACGATCAAATCATAAGCGTTCATTGCGATCTCCTCTGGAACATTCATTATTGGACGCAAAAAAACCTAGCCACACGGGTATGCAAAAGCAAGAACCCGTCGTAGCTAGGAAGTTATGGCTTCCTCTAGAGACCCTTAAGCCAATTCTCAAGGATATACGAACGATTATGACGTATGTGGCAGTTTCTTATCGCCTTCATCATCATAATACGAACATTATATGATGTCAATCGATTATTGTTCGCGATAATGTTAAATCGAGATAGAAATCGTGAAGGTTGTCTCGCTTTCTGTCGAGTTTACCCCAGCGGTCCCGCCATACTTGTCGACCAGTTGTTTGACAATACTTAATCCTAAGCCAGCGTGAAGGTCATCTGGATTCTTGGTTGAGAAGCCGGGTTCAAAAATGCGTTCGAGCATATCGTTCGGAATTTGCGCACCATTATTGATCACATGGAAGATTAGGGATTGTCCATCCGCATAACCGACTAGACGAACCTGTTTGTCCCCTTCTCTATTAGACAGGGAGACGGCATCGAACGCATTATCAATTAGGTTGGAAATAATTCGAACCAAGTCCGTCGCCTTTACGGCTCCAAGAGGAATATCTTTCAGATTGGCAACCTCATGTTGAAAGGTAATTTTACGCTCAACGGCTTGAATGACTTTGGACTGAACTATAGCAGATATCGCCGGCACATTGATTTGGATAATATCGTTTAAAGCGGTCGTTTCACCTATTAGCTCAGAGGTGTACCGGCTCAGCTCTTCGAACTCTTTGAGGTGGACGAGAGAATGAATGGTCGCTACATGGTTATTAAAATCATGACGTTGCTCCTTCATGGAGCGAAACAGTGATCCAATATGGTCGACGTATACCTCTTGAACGCTCTCCGCGGTTGCCTCGCGATTGCGGTTGATGAATCGAAAACTCAGAATGACTAGAATGAAAGCAATAATAGCAGTTGTACCGATCAGAAGCAGCAGGTTTCTTTGTTGGCGCTCAATGGAGTTCTGCACTTTCTCATAATCAGCCGTAAGTCCGATCACGACAGGGATATCCAGTTGGAGAGGGATGAACATTTTAAGGTATGTTTTACCATCAATATTGGTGATCAACTGCTGGGTGTGCTTTGATTTTAAAACCGATTGCACCATGTCTTGATCGCGCGCATCTTTCATGACGTAGGAGCCGAATAAGATTTCCCGGTCTGAGAACCAAGTGTAGCCTTCTTTTTTGTACTGTTCCTGCTGCCCAAGGAAAATTGGCGGGTTAAAGACAGCAATTTCTTTGGCGCCATGATCGGTGTAGCCATGAATCATTTCATTGATAACGGCATCCACCCCCGTTTCCCGTTGATAATCGCGGAAGAACGTATCGTGAACATAAGGATCAAGGATGTAATTCGTACGGCCATCATAATAATAGCCCCATTTGTCCACGTATTGCGGATCTGACATGGAGGTATTCATCGGTCCTGACCAGTAATTCGGTAAGGCTTGGCCAGTTTTGACATTCGTTTCTTTCGTATCGAGCAGTTGATTAAAGGCTTTGAACCAGTCGCGGCTCCAGTTCTTGGTGCTCATATTGATTTCCTTCGGCTCCGTGGATTTATAGCCAATGATATCATCGCCACTGCGTTTCATGAGTGTAATATGATCGACCATTAACTCCTTACTGAGCCGGGCGAGCTCCTCATTGGTCACTTTTTCAATGTCAGGATCAAGCTTGTACTGCAACGCTAAAGAAGCCGTTCGCAAATTTTGCCCGATCAGATTTTCAACATATTTCTCGCCAGCCTTGGAATGTTTAATGGAGATGGCTATGTTATCGGCAATTAACTCCAGCTTGGTTTCAAGCTCCGACGACAGCATTCGCTTCGAGTATGTGTAGAATACACTGTCGGTAAGTAGTACAATGATTAACGAAATCATGAGAATGAAGAGCGAGGAACGCAGTTGGATTTTTGGCTTAGGTTTGTGCGGTGAATTCATGTTGTCCTCCTAAATGTAAATATTAATTTTCTACAGCTATCATATTACAAATTTCTTGGCAGTGGCGCATCGATTTATGGGGACTCTGAGAGGGAGGCATGAATAATGAAATTAACATTTTTGGGCTGTGGTGACGGCTTTAGTGTTGAGCAAGGCCATAACAGCGCTTTACTCACATTTGGAGATACCAATCTGTGCATCGACTTTCCAGAGTCGAATCATGCTAGTTTGCATCAGATGGGAAGGAAGCTCAATGAGGTGGAGCATATCTTCGTCACACATTTGCATGAAGATCACATGAATGGCCTGTCGAAGCTGGCGTTGTTCCATCGGGTGTATCCCGGCAGAATCAAGCCGAAGCTTTATGTGCCTGCAGGGCTGCTAGCTGATTTATGGCAAGTTTTGCGCCATGGGCTGGAGTTAACTACAAGAGGAAGGCGCGTTCTTGAGGACTATTTTGACGTGCAATCCGTGGAGAATGCCTTTGAGATCGCGGGTGAGCGATTCGATCTTATTCGGACGCAGCATGTGCCGGACATGCTTAGCTATGGCCTGCTTTGTAAGCCGTATTTCTATTTCAGCGGGGATACGAGGTTAGATGAAACCTATCTAAGAGAGGTTGCCGGCGAGGTGCAAACGATCTTCCATGAATGCCATATGCAGGAGGATCAACTGCCATCGCATACGTCACTCGAGGAGCTTCTAACGCTCCCTGTTTCCATTCAGGAGAAAATGCTGCTCATGCATTATGTGGATGATTATGTGCTCGCGGATGCGCGTGACCAGTTTCATGGCAAGCAAAAGCTTCGTTTGGCTGAGCCATTGCGAGTGTATGAGTGGTAGTGTGCGGAGGCGAGTAGGATAAGAGGGAGTGACTTTTTTGGTATATAAGAGTCTCCAAAGACTTCTATCACAGCAAATGTGGATCATTTTACAGAAATAAGAACCTTTAGAGACTCCTAACAGGTACAAATCATCTGTAGCTATAAGATTTGACGCAAATAGAAGTTCCTAGGGACTCTTATCCTCATTAATTTAATGTTTGGAACGAATATAAGAGTCTCAAAAGACGCTTATCAAATAGCAGTACTGAAATGAACCCAACGGATAATTTTCATTGGGTTTTTATCCGTTTCATGCCTGTGATACCCGCGGAATATAAGGCTTTTTGTCAGTTTTTTTGTGTTGACACGCTGTCGTGCAATCGATTACACTACGTTTGTAATCGATTGCACGACATAACTGGAAAGGATTCGTTTATGGCTAATATTTATGATATTGCAAAGTTGGCGAACGTATCCGCCGCCACTGTCTCAAGGGCGCTGGCTAACAATGAGAAGATTAGTGCCGCCTCCCGAGAGAGAATACAGAAAATCGCAGAAGAACTGGGCTATCGCCCGAATCTTGTGGCAAGGAATCTACGCCAAAAGTCATCTTTGATGATTGGATTAATTTTGGATGACGTATCTGACGAGCTCAGTGGTTTTATTGCGAGAGGCGTTGAGGATGAGGCTCGTAAGAACGGGTTTAGCGTCCTGCTTTGGAATATTCAGCATGAGCTTGAAAGCGAAGTTGCCGCTCTTGATTTTTTTACCAATTTAAAGCTGGACGGTGTTATTCTTGCCGATACGACGCTGAATGCGGTGGAGGAATTTCCACATTTGAAGATGCCCACTGTTTTGATTAACCGTACGGGAAGCGATGAAGAATCGATCCATAACGTTCTTACGGATGATTATGCCGGTGGCTATGATGCGACGACCTATTTATTACATTTAAATCATAGGAAAATTGCTTTTATCAACGGCCCATTCGATTGGCATGCTAGTGCGAAACGCTTGAATGGCTATTACGATGCGCTGAGAGATCACCATGTGGAGCCACGAAAAGAGTTCGTGAAACACGGGGACTGGTACGAAGAATCCGGATACAGGCTGGCGAAGGAATTGCTGCTTCTGGAGGATCGGCCGACGGCCATTTTTGCATCCAGCGATATGATTGCAATTGGTGTTATGGATGCGGTGAGAGAGCTGGGCTTGAGCATTCCTGATGACATTTCGATTATGGGATATGATAACCGGATTATCGCCAAGTATGCCAGACCAAGGCTGACGACAATTTCGTTGCCTTTGTATGAGGTGGGGATGATGGCAGCTAAGACGCTTTGCGAGATCATTCAAAATCAAGCTCACAAGGACAAACAAGTGAATTTGCTGGTCAAAGGGAATGTAATTGAGAGGGAAACGACACAAGCGATCCAAGCCGATTGATTCATTGAAGCGATGAGAGGAAAGGGGAGCGCCAAGGAAATGAGTTTATTTGTGAAGCCCTACTCAGGCATGGTGATTACGGAGGATGTCATCTTCGAGCCTGGCGAGTATGTGTTTAGTGATGGCCTTGGCCTTATCATCGGTGGCGATGGGATTACCATTGATGGTAGCGGCGCAATCATTCGCGGTCGTGGACGGGAAGGCAGCATCCATTCGTATAGCGGAATTGGCCTTTTCGCGAGCGGGATCAGCCACGTTACCGTGAAAAACATGACCATTCGCGGTTTCCAAACCGGGGTGAAGATCATGAATGGCTCCAATTGGACCATCATGGACAATGATTTGTCTTACAACTACACAGATCCAGACTATGGCTGGGGAGACGGCGAGCCGTTTGGCGCGCTGCATCTGGAAGGCGTAACCCATAGCACGATCAAAGGGAATAAAGGCAATCACGTCTGGAACGGTCTTCATCTCAAAAACTGTGAGCACAACGTCGTCGAGAATAATGAGATGTCTCATTGCACGAATGTGTGCTTGAAATTGTGGCGCTCCTCTAATAATACATTTTCCAATAATAATTTAAGCTATGGCATTCGCATTGCTCCAGGTGAAGTACATGCCAGGGACTCCACATCCGCACTCATTGAAAGCGGTTCCAATAATAATGAATTTTATGCGAATGATTTTACATATGGAGGCGACGGCGTGTTTATCCGTTCGTTAAACGGATGGGTTTCCACAGGCAATTATTTTGAAGGCAACGATGCTTCTTACGCGCACAATAATGCGTGGGAGGTGTGGGATCCGGGAAACACCTTTGTAAATAACAAAGGCAATCATTCCAGCTATGGTTTCTGGCTTGGGGGCTCCTGTCATGCGGTGCTGATCGGGAACGAAGCCGCCTACAACGGAGTGCGGATTGCCAATGCGCCTGAGCCTTTCGGGAACGCAGGGATTGCGGTCGTGAACGGTTCAAGCAGCCATTTTATCATGCGGAACAATCACATCCATCACAATAAGAGTGCTGGTCTCGCCATCGGGTTCAAGCAAGGGTACGAAGCGTATCACTGGATCATTGAACAGAATGTGATTACGGATAATGACACCTATGGCATTTATATGAAGCATGCGGAATGGATCAACATATCTGCCAATGTGATGACGAATAATCGGCTTGGCGACGTGCACCAGGATGTCAATGTGAAGAATGTTGCGATAAGCTCTGAAACGAATGAAATGGCGCCTCCTCAAGCAAAAGTAAACCTATTGACATCTCAGGCAACAGCTGGGCAGCCTATTCGCTTTACTGCGAGTGAAAGTGTGGACGCAGATGGTGGAACTTTATTTTACCGTTGGGAGATGGGGGACGGAAGGGTTCAAGAGCAGTCGGAGATCACGCACATTTATGAAAATCCTGGGTTTTATCGCGTTGCTTTGACGGTTTCTAACGGTCACCTTTCAGACCTTGATTGGTATGATTTGTATGTGCTGCCTCATCCGGATTCGGTCCTGCTTGCTGTGCATGCAGCTTCAACGCAAATTACGCATGCAGTGCCAGATCAATTCGCTGCATTAACGCAAGATGGGGACAACGCCGTTCAAAACGGGCAGTCCGTCTACCTGCGTTCCGCTTCAACTTTGACAGGAATTCGTTTGGATATCAACCCGCCTGCAGAGCAGTCATTTCCACTTAATCAGGCCACACAATTCGCTTTCTGGATGAAGTACCACCATGAAGTGTGGGGTGGTTTTGCGCAAGACGGCTTGAAGCTGCGATTCGTGCAAGATGACCTTAACAGCCTCCAATACCTATGCAAAGCGCCTATCTTCAATTGGAGCAAAATTGCTTCCGAAGCCAGATACGGATGGTCGTTTTTTCAAGTACCTCTGGTCACGGCGGCAGATGCGCAGACTTTCAATGAGGGCTCGGACACCTGGAACGTCAAAATCACTGGAAATCCTCAGTTCAGCAAGCTGCAAAGTGTGGTTATAGAATACTCTTCTCATGGCGGCCAGTTTCATGTATGGCTGGATGAACTTGTATTTTTATAATAAATAAAAGACGGGGAGTTGGTAGGTTATGATGAAGACTTCAACAATCGTATTAGCAGGATGTTTGGCTTCAGTGGTTGCCTTATCGGGGTGCAGTGCAGATAAAGATAGTGCTGCAACGACCAGCGGAAAAAGCGGAGAAAAGGTCAAATTGCGCATTTCTTCCGGCGCAGCGGTTGAAGAAGCAACAGCGGAACAAGCTGCGATCAAAGCCTTCATGGACAAGAATCCGAACATCGAAGTTGCCTACGAACCGATTCCGGGCGACGACTCCAACCAGAAGCTTCTCGCATCCGTCGCATCCGGCAATGCACCTGACGTATTCTTGATGGATTCCGTTGTTCTCCCCCAATTTATTGACAACAATGCCGTGCTGGATATGGGTCCATACGCGAAAAAAGATACAACGTTCAACAAGGATGTCTGGTATGAAAATGTATATAATATCGGCGTTCGCGGTGATAAAATCTATGATCTTCCCCGTGGTTTCACACCGCTAGTCGTGTATTACAACAAGGAAGTTTTTGATAAAAGCGGCATTCCATATCCCAAAGAAGGCTGGACATGGAATGATTTCCTTGAAACAGCCAAGAAATTAACGAAAGCGGGAGCAGATGGCAAAACCGAGCAGTATGGCTTCACGGCTGATCCTTACTTCTATAAGTCGGTTCCATTCGTATGGCAGAACGGCGGCGACGTGCTTAGCAAAGACGGTAAAACCGCAAAAGGCTTCCTGAACAGTCCGGCAACCGTGGAGGCTTACCAGTTCTATACGGATTTGGTAACCAAACATAAGGTTTCTCCGACACCTTCGGTGAAGAAAGCATTTGGCGACCTCTTTTTCCAAACAGGCAAAATCGCGATGAATATCTCCGGCCACTGGACGTTGCTTGGTCTGAACGATACAGCTAAAGCGGGTAAGTTTAACATTAATAATTTGGGCATCGTTGGATTGCCGAAAAATAAAGATAACGTCTCCGTCATGTATGAGGCAGGCTGGGCGGCATCCGCAAGCACGAAACATCCGCAAGAAGCGTATCAATTGGCGAAATTCATGGCGGAGTCTGAGGTAGGCCAGAAAATGCGCATTCAATCCGGTCTTGAACTTTCAGCTGTGAAATCGGTATCCGAAGAATATGCGAAGGATAAACCGCTGGAGCAGGCATTCGTGAAAGAGGTTCAGTACGCGCGTCAACCTTGGGGCTCCATTCATCCGAAATGGGATCCGATTGAGAAAGAAATCGACAAAGCGATTGAACAAATCATCGTGAACAATACGCCAGTGCAAAAAGCATTCGACGACGCCGTTCCGAAAATCGATAAGATTATTAATGAGTAGTTAGCGTGTTAGGAAAGGAGAGACACTATGGAAAGCGACGCTGCGGTAAGCCTCCCTTCATCCAAACAAGCCACAAAGCCGAGTTTCTGGAAGAAACTCAGAGGACAAACGGCAAGCGATGAGAAGCCAATCGGTTATTTATTCATCCTGCCTGCCTCTTTGCATCTCATCGTATTCATTATTTATCCCATTTTGTTCGCTTTGTATCTTAGCTTCCACAAATGGAGCATCTTGAAGCCGGATAAACCTTTCGTTGGCCTAGGTAACTATACCAAGCTGCTCGATGATACCGACTTCTGGATTGCCATGAAGCATACCTTTTATTTCGTGGCAGGCAGCGTACCGACCGGTATTGCCGTTTCGCTCATTGTGGCGATCGTGCTGAATCGGAAAATGCGCGGTGTCTATTGGTTCCGGACGATCTTTTTTCTTCCGGTTATCTCCTCAACCGTAGCTATCGCGATGGTTTGGCAATGGATCTTGCAGCCGGAGTTTGGCTTATTGAACTTCCTGCTCGCAAAGGTCGGTATTACTGGCATCAAATGGCTGCTGGACCCGAATTGGGCTATGATTGCCGTTATTATGGTATCGGTCTGGAAAGGGATCGGATATCAAATGATCATTTTCCTAGCAGGTTTACAAGGCATTCCCGATCATCTGTATGAAGCGGCGAAAATCGACGGCGCCTCCAGATGGCGCATGTTCTGGTCGGTAACGGTGCCACTGCTGACGCCGACACTCTTTTTCCTAGCCGTAACTTCGGTCATTTCTTCGTTTCAGGTGTTCACGGTCGTCTATATGCTGACAGAAGGGGGCCCTTTGGGCTCAACAGATGTGGTCGTCTACCATATTTATGATCAGGCATTCAAACGCTTTAACATGGGCTATGCCTCGGCGCAGTCGTACGTCCTGTTCGCGGTCATTTTCACGGCTACGATGATTCAAATCAAAGTGATGAAGCGATTTAATTATGAATATTAAGAGGGGGGAGTGCGAGTATGGCTGCTGCATTAACAAGTAGAAGAAAACCGGTCAACGTGACTCACCTCCTCGCAGGCACACTGACCTACATCATGCTGATTATTGTTAGTTTATCGATGCTGTACCCGTTCATCTGGATGTTCACCACTTCACTGAAGCAGGAGTACTCTGTTTTCGAATTCCCGCCACGGTTTATACCGGAGACTTGGGAGTGGGTGAATTATGCGACGATTTTTAAAGCAGCCCCTTTCATGACGTTTTTGAAAAATACGGTATTCATTACAGGCATGGTTGTCGCCGGGCAGCTATTGGTCTGCTCGCTGGCGGCGTATGCTTTTGCCCGACTTGCCTTTAAAGGACGGGATGTCATTTTCATTATTTTCCTGTCAACGATGATGATTCCATCTGAAGTTACCCTCATTCCGACGTATGTGATGGTGTACAAATTTGGTTGGCTGGATAAATATGCGGCCCTCATCGTACCAGGCTTAAGCAGTGCCTACGGGATATTCATGCTAAAGCAGTTCTTTCTGGGGCTGCCAAAAGAAACGGAGGATGCGGCCAGGATTGACGGCTGCAGTGAACTGCGAATCTATTGGAACATCATTGTCCCCTTATCCAAGCCAGCCTTGGCAACGCTTTCTGTTTTTACCTTTATGGGGGTATGGACCGATTTCTTGTGGCCTCTGCTTGTCACGAATACGTCCGAAATGAGAACGCTTGAAGTTGGACTTTCGATCTTCCGCAATGTGTACACAACGAACTGGCCTTTGCAGATGGGCGCTTCTCTTCTAGTGATTTTGCCAGTGCTAATCGTTTATATTTTTAGCCAAAAATATTTCGTTCAAGGGATTTCATTGACAGGAATGAAAGGGTAAAGCACACACAAATAAGCCAGAGAGAGGTCGGATAGGGATGAATAGTATGGTGCATAATAATTCGCTTTTCACACATAAGCTGCCATATCAGCAGTTGGCTCAAGTTCCATTTACGCAGGTTTTCATTGCGGATAAATTTTGGTCTGCGAGGATGAAAGCTTTGCAAAAAACGACCTTGAAAGCTTGTCTGACCCAGTGTGAACAAACAGGAAGAATATCGAATTTCGCCAAAGCCGCCGGCTTGATGGACGGTAAATTTGAAGGTATTTTCTATAATGATTCAGATGTTTACAAAGTTCTTGAAGGGATCGCTTATTCCCTTATGAATGAGCCGGATGCCGAGCTGGAGGCGGAGGCCGACCGGGTGATTGATTTCATTGCCGCAGCTCAAGAGGAGGACGGATACCTCCAAACCTATTTCACGCTGGCTGAACCTGATAAGAAATGGACGGATATGAACAAACATGAGGAGTACTGTGCAGGACACCTAATTGAAGCAGCGATTGCTTATTATCAAGCAACTGGAAAGCGCAAGCTTTTGGATGCTGCCATTAAGTTGGCTGATCATATCGACGCTTTGTTTGGACCGGATAAACGCCACTGGGTTCCCGGACATCAGGAAATCGAGCTGGCTCTTGTGAAATTGTATCTGGAGACCAAAGAGGAACGGTATTGGAAGCTTGCTTATTGGTTCCTAGAAGAAAGAGGCCATGGGCATGGCGTCGGCTACAGCTGGGATCGGGCCGATTGGGGAGCTGCGTATTCGCAGGATCATCTCCCTGTACGCGATATGTCAACAGTTACAGGACATGCGGTGCGTGCCGTCTACATGTATGCAGGGATGACCGACGTGGCGGCATTGACTGGTGATGAGGGATATTTAGGCGCGTTAGACCGACTTTGGGACAATGTGGTGAACAAAAATATGTACATCACTGGCGGCATTGGTCCTTCCAAGGACAATGAGGGCTTTACGTCGGATTACGATTTGCCGAATCAAAGCGCTTATTGCGAAACCTGTGCTTCGGTAGCGATGATCTTATGGAACCATCGGATGAACCTGCTGCACGGTGACAGTAAATACGCCGACATTGTGGAGCGCGAGATGTATAATGGCGCGTTAGCGGGCGTTTCCTTGTCCGGCGATAAGTTTTTCTATGTGAATCCGCTCGAGACGGATGGCAGCCACCACCGCGTGGAATGGTACAATTGCTCCTGCTGCCCGACGCAAATTGCGAGGTTTATCCCGTCAATCGGCAATTATGTGTATGCTGTCAATGAAGGACAAATCATGATCAATCAATATATTGCCAGTACAGGCTCCCTGCATGTTGGCAATGAAGGGGTTACGCTGAAGCAGGAAACGAATTTCCCATGGGACGGAGCGGTGACGATTAAGGTAGAAGAAAGCGGCGATACGCCTTATGACATGCTGCTGCGAATTCCAGGCTGGTGCAAAAACTTCACGCTGAAGGTGGACGGCGAAGCGGAGATTTATCCGAGTATGCAAAATGGGTACATAAAGCTAAGCCGAGCATGGAAGGCTGGCATGGAGATCGAGCTCGTATTCGAGATGCCGGTTCAGAAAGTGTATGCCCATCCGCTCGTGCAAGAAAACGCCGGTAAAGTCGCTTTACAGCGGGGTCCGATCGTCTATTGCATGGAAGAAATGGATAATGCTGCGGCGTATGAGCATACAATTGTGTCGCCACATACACGCTTCCAAGCGGTGTTCGAGCCGAATTTGCTCGAAGGTGTTGTCACCTTATACGCAGTGGGGAGCGATCGGACCGACACGTTCCAAGCAATACCGTACTATGCGTGGGATAACCGCGATTCAGGGAAGATGCGTGTGTGGCTGCCAGAGAACAAAGTGGAGACGGCATTGTACGAGATTCAGTAAATTTAGTTTCTGAAGGATCGGGTGACACACATGGCGGATATGAAAATAAGTATGCCAAAATCAGTTGACCGTATCAGCTTAAACGGCAAATGGGAAGCCAACATCGATTTTGCACACACATCCGATAACAGGGAAGATTTGAATGCTCAAACGCAGTGGCGGGACATTATCGTCCCGGGCTGCTGGGAGCAGGTAGAGGCTAACAAGCAGGCGGACGGTCCAGTGTGGTACCGAAAGTTCTTTGATGTGCCATCAGAGTGGGTGGGCCGACTAGTGGCATTGGATTTTGGCGGTGTTAACTACTATTGCGAAATCTATGTAAATGGCGGCTTAGCTTGCAAGCATGAAGGGGGCTGGAGTGGATTCCAGGCCAGGGTGGAAGGACTGCTCGCCTTCGGAGCAGAGAATGAGCTGCTGATTAAGGTGTACAAACAGGGCGTGAGGTTCCCCCTGCGGGCGAGCCTCGCGGGGTTTTTACCTGATGTTGGCGTTATTTTCGGCGGCATCTGGAAATCGGTACACTTGCAACTTGTTCCTGACGTAGCAATAAGAGATGTTTTCGCGAAGCCTCGCGTTCGTGACAAAGCAGTAGAGGTGGAGTTTGCTCTAACGGGTACTCCTAGTGACACCGAGCGTTCCGTTACCGTAGCAGCCGAAATCAAGAATACACTCGGCAAAGTTGTAAGCCGCAAGGAGCAAAAGGTCAAGATTCCATCCGCAGCGGAGCGGGTGGAGGATAAGCTATGGCTGACGTTTGAGGAAGCGATCTCCTTATGGAGCCCAGAGTTGCCGACACTTTATCAGCTGCATGCGGCTGTCCTAGAAAACGAATGCGAAATAAGCAGCCATGATTGTCGTTTCGGAATGAAAGAGCTGGAAATTCACAGGGACCAATTCCTCTTAAACGGAAGGCCAATCTATTTGCGAGGCGTGCTGCACTGGGGCTGGTATGCGGATTCGATTGCGCCGATTCCAAGCAGGGATGAGATTCGCGAGGAGCTTATGCGTGTCAAGGAAAGCGGGTTTAACCTTGTTAAACACTGTCTATATGTGCCTCTGAAGGACTACTACGAATTGGCCGATGAGATGGGCGTGCTGTTGTGGCAGGAAATGCCCATGTGGCTGCCCGAGGTAACACCGGAGTTCAAAGAACGTGCGTTCGATCAATATGAATCCATCATTCGTGAAGTGCGCAATCATCCATCGCTTAGCATCTGGACTCTTGGCTGCGAATTAGATCAATCCGCAGATTCGACCTTTCTTCAGGAGCTTTATGCCATGGCAAAAAGGCTCACCGATCATGCCATCATCCGTGATAACAGCGGCTCCGGGGAGTGTTACGGAGGGCTTTTAAAAGAATATGCAGATTTCTATGATTATCATTTCTATACGGATTTTCATTTCTTTCCGGATCTGTTAAGTCAATTTGCAGGGTCTTGGCGAGAAGACAAGCCTTGGGTCTTTGGGGAATTTTGCGATTATGACGAGTTCCGCAATCTAGATACAACCTTAGCGGACAACGGCGGCGAAATGCCGTGGTGGCTTCAATATGATGAGACTGTCAACCCAGTTGCCAAAGAAGAGCGTTGGCAGTACAGCCGGCAAGCAGAGAAGCTTGCGAAGCTTAATTTGCCTTTTACCAATGAGCAGCTTTGGAACAATGCGAACCAAAGCGCCTTTGTGTACCGCAAAGCGGTGCTTGAGTTCGTGCGTACGTATGCCAGAATTAGCGGCTATGTCATTACCTCGATCAAAGACAATCCGATCGCAACCAGCGCCGTTTTTGACGATAAAGGGCAGCCCAAGCAGCCTCCGGAAAAGTTCCGGATGATAAATGATGCCACAGTCATCAGCCTGACTTGGGATAACCGCCGCAGTTGGATCGGTGGAGGGGACCGGCTTGTCCGTTGGGATCCGTACAATTATACGGCAGGCACGTTCATACGGCCGCACTTGTTCATCTCCCATTATGGGAGTGGTATTGTAGAGGACGGCTTACTCACGTGGAGGATGGTTGCTGAAGCCGGTGGAAGCGTGCTTGGCGAAGGAGCACTATCCTCCGTGGTTTTGCACCCCGGCGAAGCCAAAGAGATCGGTGTGCTGGAGATAGCTGCACCGGAAGTTGAGACGCCTACAGCGGTTACGCTCAGCGCTGCGTTAATGATGGCGTCTGCAAGCGCGAGCGATACGGTCCGCAATGCGTGGACATTGTGGGTATACCCGAAGCCTGCGCTGACGCTGGAGGAGCAATCGATGCTGCTGCTCGATGATCCGTTTCATGTTTTCGCAGGGCTGAGCACCGTGTATCCGGGGATTCTCTTCCATACCCGTCTTCAAGAAAACACGCGTGTGGTTATCACTTCGCAGCTTCGCCCTGAGCATGAATTGTTCATGGAGCAAGGAGGTAAGGTACTCTTCGTACAGAGGAGTCAATCAGGCCCATTCACCTTGAACCTGCTGTCGTTTTCAAGAGAATCGCTGCAATTGTTCCACGATCATCCAGTGATGAATCGTTACCCGCACGAAGGGCACACCTCGCTGTCGCTGTTCGGTTTGGCGACAGACACCGTATTTGATCACGCGTCGCTGCCTCCGCATACACCGCTGATGGAGCGGTTGGACGCTAGATTGTTCGAGCGCGCGGGGTATATGTTCGAAGCATCCTATGGGCAAGGAACATTGATAGCGACTACCCTCCGTTTCGAAGGCGGGTTAGGCTCTCAGCCGCAAGGCATTGTCAACAATACGGGGGCGCGTTATTTGCTTGACACGACAATCAAGTATTTATTGGAGGGATACCAGTGAGTGCAGGTTAGGGACAGCAAGCAGGTCGAATAGGAGGGGGCAACGATGGAGGGGCATGGACGTTTTACAACAATCGGCAAAGCTTATGGGCTAGGCGTCATTGGACTAGGGGAAGGGAAAGGATTGATCAAGGGCTTTATGGTCATCCGGAGCTAAAGGTAATAGCCGTCTGCGATGTGAACGAGACCTTAGTCCGAAAAGTTCAAACGGATTATGAAATTCTCTATGGTTATGACAATGTGAAACAGATGGTCTCGCGGGAAGATATCGATATCGTGGCCATTTATACGCCTGATCAGCTTCATTTGACGCATATCGAAGCTTGTTTTCGCGCTGGGAGCATCCCAGCTCATGGCGGGTCGCTTCGGACGGGGAGTGGAAGCTGGTCGCTGAGCGGGATCGGGAGGAACGTTTGTATCATGTGCGAAGCGATCCGTGGGAGAATCGGAATGTCGCGGAGGATTATCTGGATGTGACGGCTAGGCTTAGGGCTGCGCTTCAAGGATTGTAACTCTTAGGTACACTCGGGAGGTTGTCTTATAAGTAGAATGATTCTACTTGAGGATAGCCTCTTTTTTGCGTTGCTTAGCCTGCCCCGGCCAGCCAAGCCCAGCCCAGCCAAGCCAAGCCCAGCCCAGAGACTGTCTGAAACGGAACTACAGGGCGTTATTTTGAGAAAATGGGACTATTTTCAATTTAAACGGAACGACAGGGTCTTATTTCCTTGAAAATACCGATTTCCAATCAAAAATGAAAGAATAAGAGACCACAGTTCCCCTCACCTAGCCCAAGCGCCGTTTTATTGGAAAATAGGGGATCATAGTTCCCTCCCTCAGCGCGCGTTGTCCCGAGAGTTTGTTGCGAGTGGTCTATATCGGTCCGACCCCCTAATTCCGGAGAGTTACTAGCGAAAGTAACGATGCTCTTAGAAATCCTTTGTTTCTCTCTTCTTTCCGTTCGTTTTCATCTTTTAGACGGCTCGAATG
>NZ_JCAUAU010000020.1:0-125838 GCF_059692135.1 Paenibacillus sp. J22R160
TGAATTCTTCATTATAACGTTTCCGTTGTTCACCCATGGGAACACCTCCTGATATATTCATTATCGAATTCTCTTATTGAGGTGTCCACTCTTTATTCTAGCTGCATTTCTACCGATATTTCATTCCCAGCCCCAATTTGGCGCAGATTAACGGTAGTTTTTCCATCTATTCCAGCTGAGGCGAGGTGACGATTGCCTCTAGGAGCTGGACATCGGGATGAGCGGATGCCTCATTAGATGTAACTTTGCAATTAACGCCGATTCCTCCAGCTAATTTCGGCATCTGATCCATTTTTGCCTAATTAACTGGAAATTCTACCGCTATTTTCGCCGGATATAGCAGATCTTGCCCAGCTACTACCGAAATAGATGGAGTTTCTACCGTTATTCCATTCCCTGCCACAATTTGGCGCAGATTAACGGTAGTTTTTCCATCTATTCCAGTTGAGGCGTCGCTCCTGATGGAAACTGGACAACGGGGTTGAGAGCCTGAATGGAATTCCCTAGCTTCCGCCCTACACCCTAGGAAGCGAAAAAAAAGACCGATAAAAGCCCTATTCCACGGGCCTTTATCGGTCTTCTTGCTATTGCGGGTTCGTCGTCCAAATCCCCGCCGTCTTTAGGAATACACGCTGCGGCAATTTCAAGGCTGCCAAGATGAGCTCAGCCACATCCTCCGGCTGCATCATACGGTCCTCGTCGCCTATCGGCAGGCCTGCTTTGACAGACAACTCTGTATTCACGGTGGATGGCGTGAGCGCAGTAACACGGATGTTCGATTTGCGAACCTCTTGCATAAGCGCTTCTGTCATTCCGATGACAGCGAACTTCGAGGCGCAGTAGGCTGAACCGGTGGCAAAGCCTCGCTCCCCTGCGGTTGAAGCAATGTTAATGATGCTTCCGCCATTTTGACTCAGCATGGTTGGAAGGGCTGCGCGAGTCACATGATACGTGCCCATCAGATTGGTTTGAATAATTTGCTCCCATTGATCTGGATCCATATCGACCAACGTGCCGAACTGAGCTGTTCCGGCATTATTGAGCAGGATATCCAGGGAACCCAATTCCCCAATTAGTAAATCCACGGCACGTACCGCCTCTGCTCGCTTGGAAATGTCCGCTGTAGCAATGCTCACTTTGACGCCGTATGTACTTGTCAATTCTTGTTGAAGGGATACGAGGTCGGCACGGCTGCGAGCCAGTAATCCAAGATTAACGCCCTCTTTGGCCAAGGAAATGGCGGCAGCTTTACCGATCCCTTTTCCTGCTCCCGTAATGATGGCCGTTTGATTGTGTAAGGTCATGAGAAATCTCCTTTTTATTCTGTGAATTAGGTATTAATATTATGAAAAGTATGGCCCCATTTTATGCCATTTGGCGGACGGCGTCAATTATAGTGGTTAGCTCATTTTTCTATGCCCAATGAGGTTGGTCATCTTATATGTTAGATTATATTACATTAAAAATTCAGACAATATGATAAATTGGTGGGATACAAACCTGGTAAACGGTATCATATAATAAAGGCGTAAGATGGATGTTAAAAATAATAACATAAAGTGAGGGGTTCATGGATGATTCATGGAGTGATTAGAAAATCGGTGTTAGCTGCTGCTTCAGCTGCTTTACTGACAATTACAGCCTGCAGTAATGGAGCTGAGCCGGCAAAAGAAGTAGGAAAAACTCAAACATCAACGCAGCCCGCCTCGAAACAACAAGTTACACTCACTTTGGAGGAAAACTGGTCCACCCCGAACGTAGATAACCAACTGTACAAAGAAAGAATTCAGAAATTTCAACAGTTGAACCCAGATATTAAGATTGAAATGCAGGATATCCCGTCGGCCCAATATCGGACTAAGCTCCGTACGGAAGCAGCTGGCAACAGCATGCCGGATATGTTCATTCTCTATCCAGGTGTTGATATGGATCCGTTCATCGATGCCGGCGTACTTATGCCGCTAGATGAAATTATGGATACTTGGAAAGATATTTTGCCGCCACAGTCATTAGGTGGATATAAAGTAAACGGTAAGCAATATGCCGTTCCAACGAAGATGACTTTTGTCGATATTATCTACTACCACAAGGATATGTTAGCTAAAGTAGGCTACAATGAATTTCCTAAAACATATGCCGATTTCCTCGATCTGGTGAAAAAGCTCAAAGCTTCAGGGGTTACGCCGATGGGGATTGGCAATAAGAACCGTTGGCCGCTTCAATCCACGGTGATGTCCGCTGTCGAGGATCGTATCGCTGGAACGGATTTCTTAACCAAGGTGAAACAAGGACAAGCTAAATTTACGGATGCTGACTATGTGAAAGCACTTGGCATTTTCGATGAATTGACGAAGCTTGATGCCTTTAATGCTGATTTGAACACCATGGATGAAGTGCAAGTGCAAGATTACTTCTTGCAGAAGAAAGCGGCTATGACCATGACCAGCTCGACCATTGATACGAAATTCCGTGTCAGTAACACAGAGGGCGGCGCTAATATTGGTATCGCATTGTTCCCATCCGTAGACGGTGGTAAAGGAACAGCTGGCAAAAGTGCAGGGGTTATCCAATACGGTATTGGATTAAGCAAGGAATTAACAGGAGCCAAGAAAGAGGCGGCGTTTAAATTCCTGAAATATTTCTACTCCCCTGAGCTGTACCAGAACTTGATGAGTAAAGGGATCGTCGTGCC
This sequence comes from Paenibacillus sp. J22R160, assembly GCF_059692135.1. Lineage (NCBI taxonomy): Bacteria > Bacillati > Bacillota > Bacilli > Caryophanales > Paenibacillaceae > Paenibacillus > Paenibacillus sp. J22R160. Next base: position 2,693 of record NZ_JCAUAU010000020.1, read on the forward strand.
GGCGAAAGTTGAAATGCCTGCGGACACTAGTAAATATTTGAAAGAAATGCTGGAGTTGACGAAATCGGGCGACGCGCTTGTATTTGACAGTGTGATGCCGGCGGCAGTCAAAGATTCAATCGAGAATGGGCTGCAAGCCATTACGATGAAACAGAAAACGCCAGAACAAATTGCCAAAGAAATGCAAGATGTCATGGATAAAGTGAAAAAATAATCGGCTAGCTAGTGAAAGCTCGAAGCTAACGATTTGAAAGGGTGACGGAGATGAAAGCTTCCATTGGCGCATTTTCCTTCTATCAGCTTTTAAGTCAAAACGAAATGACTATTTACGGCTATCTGGAGACGGTGAAATACCGGTATCGATTGGATGCCGTAGATCTCTGGAACGGCTTTTTCGTAAACCGCGAGGTTCCCATCTGGGAGCTTCCGGATAACGATGAGTTGATGAAGATCAAACGGAACCTGGATGATAGACAATTAACGGTTGCTAATATAGCGGTGGACCGCGCTCACTTATGGGATGCTGATCCGGATACCAGGCAGCAGTTGTACCGGAATGCGCAAGCTCATTTGAAGGCGGCGAGATTGCTTGGCGCTCAGACGGTTCGAATTGATGCCAATCGAGGCCCCGGCGAAGTGACGGAGGAGCAGTTCGAATACACGGTTCGTACTTATCAGGAATTTGCTCAGCAAGCTGCGGATTACGGATTTACAGTAGGGCCAGAGAATCATACAGGTATTTCGCTGGACCCCCATTGGATGAAGCGCTTAGCTGAAGCAGTGGATCATCCAGGATACGGTATTTTACTGCATATCGATCGCTGGATAGAGGGTAATCAAGGCAATGAGATTGTTGCTCCCTGGGTGAATCACGTGCATTTGGACAAACGAGCCATTTGTTCCGAGAATACGGAAGCAACGGTCAAGTTCCTTGGTGAGTTTGGTTATCGAGGGTATTGGGCAATCGAATATAATGCTTTGTCCAATCCTTACATTGAGGTAGAGTGGGCGCTAGCAGCTATGAAACGAATACTTGCAACTGCTTGCCCGAACAATGGATAGGTGATCTGGAGGCGTGCATGATGGAATATGCCAAGATTAGAATTGGTATTATCGGAACAGGAATTATCGGGAAAGCTCACTTGGATCAGTATGCAGAAATAGAGGGCGCCGAGGTCGTGGCTCTGTGTGATATTAATGAACAGGAAGCCCGCCGGGTTGCCGACAAATATGGAGTTGCTCATGTCTATACCGACTATAAGGACCTATTGGCGCGAGAAGATATCGATGCGGTGGATGTATGTCTACATAATAACTTTCATGCGCCACTCACGATTGCTGCTCTGCAGGCGGGTAAACATGTCTACTGCGAGAAACCGATCGCAGGCTCCTATTATGACGGCAAAGCTATGGTTGACGCAGCCAAAGAGTATGGCAAGAAACTTCACATTCAACTTAGCACGCTTTATAAAAAGGAAACAAAGGCTGCCAAAGCGCTGATTGATGGCGGTCAACTGGGCAAATTGTTCCACGCTCGGTCGAATGGCTTCAGGCGGCGCGGTAGACCATTCGTCGATGGATTTGGTACCGCTTATTTCACGAAAAAAGCAAGTGCAGGCGGCGGAGCTTTACTGGATATGGGCGTCTATCATATCGCGCAAATGCTCTACTTGCTTGGTGAAACTGAGGTGGAACGCGTAACTGGGAAGCTCATTCAAGAAATGGAGATGGATGAGGGCAGGCGTGCCGAAAGTGGATTCGATGTGGAAGAGTTGGCGCTTGGATTCGTTACCCTTCGTAATGGACTCTCGCTAGACATCTTTGAAGCATGGGCCGTTAATCTTGGAGGCGTTGAGGGGAGCAGCATTATTGGATCCAAAGGCGGTATTCGGCTCCCATCCTACCATTCCGGAGAGATGACTTCCGATATCAGCTTTCACACGACTGTAGCCGACATCGATCTGGACAGCAAGATTGATCTTAACCGCATGGATGTTCGCTTTCACAGAATGAGAGAGAACGAAGATGCTTATGATTCATCGCAAAATCACTGGATCGCTGCGCTACAGGGACGCGTAGAACTTATGCCGACTGCTGAAATTGCACTTGCGACTATGTTGATTAGCGAAGGTTTATATTTATCCGATTCGCTCGGGCGGGAAACGACGGCTGCCGAGATTGTGGCTGCCTCGCGCTCACTGTCGATTCCTTTGTAAGAGGGGCAACAAGCCGTTCTTCGGCTGCCAAAGTGGCGGAGCCTGCCCAGTCTCCGTCTTCTTGGCATCTCTCAATTTATCATCTAGCGCATAAGGAGGGCCATTTATGCATGTAACGAGGCGGATGGGATTGGCAATTTTTATCGGCATGCTGCCAGCCTTGATCATTTATATCGGGATCGCGATGATTCCGATTCTCATGTCATTCTACTACTCATTTTTCGATTGGAACGGTCTTTCGCACATGTCTTTTGTAGGGTTGGACAACTATATCTCCGTCTTGAAGGACGGGATCTTCTGGAAGGGTGTACAGAACAACCTGTTTATGATGGTTAGCGGGATTGTGGGACAGCTGCCAGTAGGTTTGTTCTTTGCCTTGCTATTGAACCGATCGATTCGCGGGCTTAAAGTTTACCGTTCCGTGCTTTTTCTGCCCGTCATTATCTCAGCGGTTATCGTCTCTCTCATCTGGAATATGGTCTACGGTACGGAATCAGGCCTGATGAACAACATGCTCGGACTCTTCGGTTTGGAGAGCTTGAAACAGAATTGGCTTGGCTCCCCGCGTTGGGGCATGCTGTCGGTAAGCATCACGTATCTTTGGCAGAATTATGGTTTCTATATGGTTGTTTTCTTAGCTGGTTTGCAAAATATATCCGAAGAAGTAAGAGAAGCGGCCGTCATGGACGGCGCTACAGGTTGGAGACGATTCTGGTTCATCACGCTTCCGATGTTGAAAGAAACGATCTGGGTAACGCTGATCTTCTCCATTAGCAACAGCTTCCGGGTTTTCGATTTAATCTATGTGATGACAGCTGGAGGACCAGCTCACAATACAGAAGTGATGACCATCTACATGTACACCCAAGCGTTCAACAACAGTGCCTTCGGACTTGGGAGCGCAGTTTCTATTCTTATTCTGCTTTTCAGCCTATTAGCCATATATGCAGCCAAATTAGTCACTCGAAGAAATGGCTAATTGATGCATGTAGAGAAAGGAGGAGCTATGCAAACATCTTTAGGGAAAAAAACGATCATTCATATTATTCTAGCCGTTCTAAGTGTTATTAATATCATCCCGATTGTATGGATGGTTGTCAGTTCATTTAAGTCAGAGGAAGATTATGCAACGAATCCGCTAGGATTGCCCAAGCTTTGGCAAGTTAGCAATTATACGAGTGCTTGGAAAGTTGCACACTTAGGTACGTACTTCTGGAACAGTGTCATTGTGACCGTTGGTGCAATCGTATTAACGGTGCTGCTTGGTGCGTTGACCTCTTACTTTCTTTCCAGATTTCAGTTTCGGTTACGCGGATGGCTTTACGGTTTGTTCATCATTGGCATGACGATTCCGATTCACGCTACGTTAGTGCCGATTTTTATTATCATGAAAAATGTCGGCCTGTTGAATTCTCACCTTTCGCTGGTGCTTCCTTACACGGCTTTTCATCTCTCGATTACTATCTTCATTCTGGTAGGCTTCATGCAGGCATTCCCTAAAGATATTGAGGAATCTGCGGTTATGGACGGGGCTGGACTCTATCGAATTTTCTGGTCCATTATTCTTCCGATGACTCGTCCTGCGCTAGCGACGGTCATTATTATCAACTTTATTTACAACTGGAATGAGTTTTTATTCGCGCTTGTTTTGATCAATAAAGCAGCTCTAAAAACGCTTCCGCTAGGCTTGGCTAATTTCGCCGGCACAGAAACACGGTTCCAGACGCTGCAAATGGCTGCCTTATCTATGGCGCTTATTCCACTTGTTGGATTTTACTTGGCTATGGAGAAGCAGTTGGTGCAAGGGATGACAGCCGGCGCGGTTAAAGGGTAATGATAGCGGCTCTTTGATCGCTTGAAACTTTCTCAAGGAATTTTACATCCTTTTAGGTAGGTTGACCCCGTTTTATAGTAAAATGAGGAATTATACCGATGAAGGGGATGGAACTTAATGAACCTTAACAGATATCCTTTCATGCACTTTAGTTTAAGAAGAAAGTCGATCGCCATCTTCATTCTTTTGGTGACACTCCCCTCCCTTTTGATCGGAAATGTCATTCTGAGCCGTTATGATGCCATTTTGCGGCAGCAATTTATTGATGCCATGGAAAAGAACTTGAATACAATTGAACTGAATTTGTCCGAAAAAATAAAGGCTATTGAAGATTTATCGGACTATATGATTTATCAAGAGAACTTTAGAAGGTTCATGGAGACACCGACCACACCGGACAATATGGTGCAAATGAACAAGGATCAGACGACAATCGAAGGTTTTATTGCCTTTCAAATCATGTCCAAGAGGTATATTAAATCGATTTCCCTCGAAGGTGTAGGAGGCAATCAACTCCAAATGGGCGAACCTGTCAAAGGGTTGGAACAATCGTGGACAGACCTTGCCCAAGACAGAAGAGGCGGGGTGATATGGACCGATTCCTATCAACTGGAGAGCGGCTGGACGGGAAATAAGCGAGTTGTTTCCATGTTTCGTGTCATCAATTCCTTTGACAATACTTCGCGTCCGGTGGGCAAAGTTATCGTTCGTTTGGATGAGTCGGAGATCACAGACTTGTTAATGTCAGCTGTTCCCAAGGATCAGGGATCTATCTTTATTGTTCGGCCTGGGGGCAGTGTCGTTTTGCATCAAAATCAAAGCCTGATTGGACATCCGTACCCAAGCGATGCGCTTCTAAGTCAATTTAATGGGGGTGTGTCCAAAAAAGTCTCTTCTTTGAAGGAAGCCGGAGCTTCCTACGTTGTTTTCAGTCAACCAATGAAGTCGACCGGCTGGTACATCGTAACCTTGATTAAGGATCAAACCATCGTTCAAAAAACGGAAGCGATTAAAGCCTCGCTCAAATTTTTGATTCTAATTATTCTTATATTTGGATTAATAGCCTTAATCGGTTTCGAGTTCGCCATGATCCGCCCAATGCTGGAGCTGAGCAAACAAACCTCGAGGCTCAAAAAGGGTGATTTCTCGGCGCAAGTCAAAGTCCGATCTCGTGACGAGGTCGGGGAGCTTGGCCGACAGTTCAACAATATGGTGATGACGATCAAGGAGCTGATCGATAAAAAGTATAAACTGGAGATTCGACAGAAGGAATCAGAGCTTAGAATCTTGCAAAGTCAAATGGACCCTCATTTTTTATATAATACGCTGGATATGATCCGTTGGACGGCAAGGCTGGAGAAAGCGGCAGAGACAAGTCAATTGATCGAAACCCTGTCGCGGTTTTTTCGAATGGGGCAGAATAGCGGCAAGCGATACACGACAATGCCTGAGGAACTGGATTTTGTTCGCGCCTACCTGAACTTGCAGCAGAAGCGAATGGGAAGCAAACTTCAATTCACCCTGCATATGGAGGAGGAGTTGAACCATGCCGTTCTCTTGAAGAAGATCATTCAGCCGTTGGTGGAGAACAGCATCAAGCATGGTTTTAAGCGCGGGGGTGGACGCATTGATGTTTGCAGCTATAAGACGGAGCAGGATGTGCTGATTGATGTGATCGATTCCGGCGTTGGTTTTGCCAAAGACAAGCTTGAGGTCATCCGTCAGGTTCTTCAAGATCGAGCCGGCGATGAGGGCATCATGAACCATGCGATCTGCAACATTCATGAGCGTATAACACTTGAATACGGCGTGGGTTATGGCATCGAGCTTCCTTCGGAACCATCGCATGCTGGAGCTTGCGTAAGGATAAGACTTCCATATCAAATGAGTGCACAGGAGGAAAAACGATGACCATCAAGATGCTAATTGTAGATGATGAGCCCATTATTTGCCAAGGATTGCGTCATACCATTTCCTGGGAGTCAATTGGTGTTGAGGTTGTCGGAGAAGCCTATGACGGAATAGAAGCACTTGCATTCTTGGAGCACTGTCCTGTGGACGTCGTGTTGACGGATGTGAACATGGAAGGAATGGACGGACTAGAGCTTGCCAAAGAATTGAAGAAACGCTTCCCTCAGTCACGTGTCATCATTGTTAGCGGATATGATCATTTTGAATACGCCCGGCAGGCTTTGCGACTTGGTATCGAAGATTATTTGCTTAAACCGGTGAATATCGATGAGTTGATGAGCATGGTGCAACGGATTAGCGAAGAAATCACGCAGGAACGGAAGCTTAAGAGTGAGCAAGAAGTAGAACGGACGCGTAAATGGCTGATGGGGCAACTGCAACAAAGAGTAGTCGATCAAAATGACGATTATGTGCCTTTGATGATGACGAACGGCTCGTGTAACTGTTGGATGATCGCAACGCAGCTCTCCGATTATGCGGAGTGGACCCATCGTTCGTCCGAAGAGATGCGCAGAGAGAAGCGGGGGCTCTGGGAAATAAGCGTTGACTCGGCCTTAAGATCATCGGGGCTAGAGACCGTTTCATTGTTCCAACATCAGAATTTGCTGTTGTCGCTAGTTGTGGGCCCGTCATCGATGAAAGAGAAGGATCTTCATAACATTTTAAGCGGAGTACTGAGGTTGTCAGAGGATCTTGATCTGCATGCCAGTATTTCCCGCCCGTTCCAAGGTTCAGAGCAAATCCATGCTAGCTGCATGGAAGCTATTTCCTTATTGCACTATGCCGTGTTATCTTCCCTAGCGCCTATTGTATTTCATGATGAAGAATTGATTTTCAAAAGAAGTCATCGTCTTCCTGAATTGATCGTATTGGAGAAAAATCTGATTCATGCTTTGTTTCAAGAAAATGATGAGGAACTGCGCCAGCAAATTGATGAAATTATGCAGGAATTTCGCGAGAGTGGCAGCTTAATTAAGGAAATATGGCAGGCGTTCCAGGAGCTGGTCATTATTCTTCAAAGGCGGCTTCGAGCGGCTGGGATAGATTTGACGGGGTATCTCAATATCTTTCATTCGCAGGAGATCGATCTCTTGGTGCACAACTCCTACAGAGCGATGGAGTCACTGCTGCGCGCGGAGCTTGCGTCCATGTTCTCATTGATCCATAATTCTCTTACTGGGAAGAATCATTGGCTTGCAGACAGGGTGAAATCGTACATTGAAGCCAGGTACAACAAGGATATTAAGGCATCTGAGATTGCTGCGTGGCTGAAAATAACACCTAATTACTTCAGCATCCTCTTCAAGCAAAAGTTCGGCAAAGGGTTCGCTGAGTATCTGAACGAAGTGCGCATCGAACAGGCGAAAGCCAAGCTATCCGGGACGGATGATCGCGTCTTCGAAATCGCCGAAAGCGTTGGTTACAAAGAATATAAATACTTCTGTTCCATTTTCAAAACATACACAGGAGTTACGCCAACGCAGTATCGGAAACTTGTCCATACGACTTGAGAGCTTAGAAAGGATAGCGTGACACCTATGTCCGTAATCGGAAGACTCAAAGATTCCCCGTTCGGCGTCATCAAAGCGTTTAGCTTTATTTTATATGGCGCCTTCGCTATTTATAGTGCATTTTTCCCGCTGTACTTGAAAGAATTAGGCATTTCTAGCGTTGCGATAGGCTTGCTGCTGGCCGGCGGGCCTATTCTTTCGTTAATCGCCAATCCGTTCTGGGGCTATTGGAGCGACCGTTTGTCTAATGTGAGGCGCATTCTGATCATTCTTCTGATCGGCAGCTTTCTTAGCCTGCAAACGGTCTTTTTTACGAATTCTTACCCGTTCCTTGTTACATGCTTACTTGTTTTTTTCTGTTTTCAGAGCCCTTTGTTTGCCCAATCCAATAGCCTTATCTTGGAAGCGATTGAGCATACGAATCACAAATTTGGCTCTTTCCGGCTCTGGGGTGCGCTTGGTTGGGCGTTAATGGCACTAGCGACAGGTCCTGTGATGGAATGGCTAGGTATTCGGGATTTATGGAAAGTGTGCGGCATCATGATGGGGTTATCCATTGTATTCGCATGGATGCTGCCTCAGGGTGGGAGAAGTCGAGAGCAAGGAAGCCCAATCAAGAGTGGCAAGAAGGGCAATTATCTGCAAATTATGAGTGATAAATGGTTTATGATCTTCATTCTAATGGGTATTCTTATTTCGATTCCTAACGCAATGAATAACACTTTTGTCTCGATTTACATGTCCGAACTAGGAGGGAAAAGTTCCTTAATCGGATGGTCCGCATTTTTTGCCTCTATTTTTGAAATACCTGTGTATTTACTGTTCGACCGTTTTTTGCGAAAAGACCGGAGGAGTATGTTCTTTTGCCTGGCGGCTGTTAGTTTATTGTACGCGCTGCGCTGGTTCCTAATGGCAGCGGCCACATCGCCCTATCACATTCTTTTCATCCAAGCCTTGAATTCCATAACGTTCGCCGGCTATTACTATGTGGGCACTCAGTTGACGGCATATTTGATTCCTCCGGCTTATAGGGCGTCAGGGCAAGCTGTTTATGCCTTGAGCTGGGGCGGCTTGTCCGGCATGGTTGCCGGGATCGCCGGGGGGTTGATATTTCAGGAATTAGGCGCTCATGCCATGTATACGATCAGTGCGATCATGGCGCTAATAGGCGTAGCTGGGTTCACGATTATGTTCGTGATTGCCGCTAAAATGGAAGTGCGCCAAAAAAATGCTACACAGTACGAAAAGACTTTATTATAATGAACCTATAAGAATCAATTCTTTTACAAATCAGGGCGAAGGAGGGTCAGCTTGAATTCTTTGGATGAACAGATTCGGCGTGTGATGGACAAGCATCGGATCGTTGGATTAGCAGCCTCCGTGATGCGTGAAGGGAGACAGATTTGGAACGCGGGATATGGCTGGGCGAATGTAGAAAGACGCATCCCCGTTACGTCTCAAACGATATTTCGCGTCGCTTCTATCTCAAAGACAGTGGTCGCGACAGCGGTTATGCAGCTTGTTGAACAAGGCGTATGCGGAATTGATCAGCATGTAGGCGACATACTCGGATTCCCGGTACGTAGTCCTAAGTATTCTGATACACCGATAACGATCAAGATGTTGATGACCCATACTTCGGGACTGCAAGATGAATATGTTCGTTTTGTCGTTGATTCGCGTAGCGAGAATCCACCTAAGATTCGACTTGCCGATATCCTTCTGCCAGGCGGGACTTATTACACGGACAATCTCTGGGGAGATGGACGGCCGGGGGATCCGGAATACTTCGAATATTCGAATCTGGGTGCCGTCATTCTAGCGACTGTGGTGGAGCGGCTTTCGAATGAACGATTTGACGAATACTGCAAGAAGCATCTGTTCGAACCGCTTCACATGTACGATACGAGTTTTAATATCAGTGACTTGAAGGATTTGGATTCCGTTGCTGTGCTCTATGAATACGCAGAGGCCGATGATCGATTTATGGTCAGCACGGACGATTTTCGTGGGAAGAAGCCGGAAGCCATAGATTACAGTGACTATGTACCAGGCACCAACGGAGCATTATTTAGCCCGCAGGGCGGACTTCGCACAAGCGTCGATAACTTGACTCGTTTTATGGAAGCGCATTCTAACGCCGGTAAATTGAACGATGTTCAAATTCTGAAGTCAGAAACTGTGGATCTCATGCACGCGCCACAATGGTCAGGGCATCGACGAGATGGCTTTTTCCGCAAATGCGGGCTCCAATTTCAGCTGACGGACGATCTGATTCCGGGTCACAGACTTATTGGGCATTCCGGCGATGCGTATGGGCTGCTAAGCGATATGTATTTTCATAAACAAGAAAAATGGGGCTTCATTCTGCTCATCAACGGTCTAATTCAAAGAAAAGAACAAGGCGTTTATTATGAGGCGGAAGAAGAACTTGCACAAGTCTTGCGGGCTGCTTTCCTCTAGTAACTAGGGAGAGAAGGAGGTTCGATATTTACATATTTACAACATGTCAATTCGATGTTAGTATATATTACATCGTTAGTATTCTAGCTTCTGGCGGTCGTAGGGAGACTGAGACTTAATCTCTTCCCACATCCCGCTCAGAAACCGAACAGAATACTAATAAGGAGAGTGGTCGTTCGTTGTACGACAAAGATACGATATACATCATCGGCGACGCGCAAGCTTCTGTGAACAATCCGATTACTCAGCAGTACAATGCATTTTTTATTGGCCTTGTCGTAGATACGTCAAGCCATAAGATTGTTGATGCAGGATGTTCATCCACCATACCGCTCACATCGGATTTTGTCCGCTCGATCTTCATCGGGCACAATATGCTTCTCCTTGATGTGGTGGCGGAGGAAATTCGCCGAAGATACCACGGATCATCCCAAAAGGCTCTGATCGTAGCGTATAAAGACGCGCAAAAAAAATACAAATTAGCACTTAACGGCCGGGAAGAGCTGGGATTCCAATCTTCCGGTACAGTGTAAGCTGCTTTATTTATCCGTATGGCAACATACTCGTAAATAAAACCCAGCAAATGGTTTCTTGGGAGGCATGCTCCTGAGGCTGTTTGCTGGGTTTTTGTTACCTTACATGACTGGAGGCGTACTTATGAAACTTTATATTTCCATAGATATGGAAGGTATAACCGGACTTGTTGATAACACGTTTGTTGATTCCAGACAGTACAACTACACTCGCGGTCAGCACATCATGACGGATGAAGCGAACCATGTCATAAGATCTGCTTTTGATGAAGGCTGCAAGGAAGTCATTGTGAATGATAGTCACTCCAAAATGAACAATCTGTTAATCGAGAAGCTGCATCCCGATACGCAGTTGATTTCAGGCGATGTGAAGCCTTTTTCGATGGTACAAGGATTAGATGCTTCCTTCTCGGGTGCGGCTTTTCTAGGCTATCACACGAGAGCGGCGACCAAAGGTGTCCTTAGCCATACGATGATTTTCGGCGTTCGCAATATGTACATCAATGATAGGGTCATTGGAGAGCTTGGGTTTAATGCGTATGTTGCGGGTCATTATGGTGTGCCTGTTCTACTAGTTGCTGGGGATGATGAAACCGCGATTGAAGCGGAGGAGCTAATTCCAGGGATTACGACAGCGATTGTGAAAAAGCGGATATCGCGAACTTCGGCTATGTGCTTAACCCCTGAGAAGAGCGGACTGCTGCTCCAGGAAAAAACAAAGGAAGCGCTGGCTAACGCGGGCAGGGTGAAGCCGCTTGTGCCGCCGGATCATCCAGTTTTGAAAATTGAATTTGCCAACTATGGTCAAGCGGAGTGGGCTCACCTGATGCCGGGTACGACGATAGATGATAACAGTCCTATTGTGACCTTCCAGGCGAAAGACATTCTTGAGGCGTACCGAGCGATGTTGGTTATGACGGAGTTGGCGATGAGAACGGCATTTTGTTAAAAAGCGGGAGTGGGTGATGGCGTGACGCAATATATTCTACGTAGATTTATCTCCATGATTGTCACACTGTGGCTAATTATTACGGTTACTTTTGCCTTGATGCACGCTGTTCCGGGGTCGCCATTCGAGAAAGAGGGCAAGAGCTCGAATCCGACGGCGGTTCAGAATTTGATGGAATTTTACCACTTGGATGAGCCGATTACGACGCAGTACTTGCTTTATTTAAAATCACTGCTTTCATTGGATCTCGGACCTTCCATCGGCCATTTTCCCGATACCGTCAATTCCATGATCAGCCGGGGATTTCCTGTTTCGTTTAAGCTAGGGACCATATCGATCCTGATTTCAATTGTCACAGGAATTGCGCTTGGCACGGTCGCTGCACTCCGGCAGAACCGTATGATCGATTATCTCGCCATGATCTTTGCGGTTATCGGCATAGCAGTGCCTAACTTCATCGTAGCTACTTTGTTGATTAAATATGTCGCGGTCGAATGGAAGCTCCTTCCAGTAGCTACTTGGGGGACGTGGAAGCATGTCATTCTTCCAGCGCTTGCCTTATCAACGGGACCGCTTGCGATAATTGCCAGGTTGACCAGAGCGAGCATGTTAGAGGTGCTAACCGCCGACTATATCGAAACGGCAAGAGCCAAAGGTCTATCGCCAGCTACGATTGTCATCAAGCATGCGCTTCGAAATGCGGTGCTTCCGGTCATTACTCTGCTCGGGGCTTTGGTAGCCAATGTGCTTACAGGGAGTTTTGTTATTGAAAAGATTTTTGCTATTCCGGGAATGGGTAAATATTTCGTCGATGGCATTAATAATCGTGATTACTCGCTCATTATGGGCACGACCGTATTTTATAGCGCGCTGCTCGTCATTATGATGTTTCTGGTGGATATCGCCTACGGGCTAGTTGACCCCCGCATCAAGCTGCACAGGAAGGAGGGGTGAGCGTGAACGTTCCAGATTCCTTATTTGTCCCTATGGCCAAAAACAAAGGGACAGCGGAAGCCATTGTTCGAATGAGGCTGTCGTTTTGGCAGGAAGCTTGGATTAGACTGCGTGCCAACAAATTGGCCATGGCGGGGCTGATCATTATCGTTATGATGGCGCTGCTCGCGATACTTGGGCCTATCCTTACCGACCAGAGTTATTCAAAGCAGGTGCTGCTGGATGCCAACCAGAAGCCTTCGGCCGCTCACTGGTTCGGCACGGATGAGCTTGGGCGCGATGTATATGCCCGTATCCTGTACGGAGCGCGCATCTCGCTATTTATCGGACTCATGGCAGCCTTAATCGATTTCGTTATCGGCATTATTTATGGCGGCATTGCCGGTTACTTAGGAGGACGAATTGATAACATCATGATGCGATTCGTTGATCTTCTATACGGGATTCCTTATCTGCTCGTTGTCATCTTGTTGATGGTTGTTATGGGGCCTGGGCTGCTAACAATCATTGTAGCTTTAAGCGCAACGGGGTGGATCGGAATGGCGCGAATTGTGCGCGGACAGGTGCTCAGTCTGAAATCATCGGAGTACGTGTTGGCGGCAAGAACATTAGGTGGGGGCGCGGGTTACATCATCCGCAAGCATTTGCTGCCCAATGCCATAGGCGTCATTATCGTGCAGGTGACGTTCTCGGTGCCTTCCGCCATATTCGCGGAAGCGTTCCTAAGCTTTCTGGGCTTGGGTATTCAGCCTCCTTTGGCAAGCTGGGGCGTAATGGCCAATGATGGTCTGTCGACCATTTTGTCGGGGCAATGGTGGCGGTTATTTTATCCGGCATTTTTCATATCGATCACGATGCTTGCTTTTAACTTAGTCGGCGATGGCTTGCAGGACGCTTTTAATCCGAAAAGGAGGAGGTAACCGAGGTGAAAACAACGAACTTGCCCGACATTATATTGGAAGTGGACAATCTTCATGTCTCGTTCACCACGCACGGTGGAGAAGTGAAGGCGGTTCGCGGAGTTAGCTTTTCGTTAGGAAAAGGAGAGACGCTAGCTATCGTAGGCGAATCCGGCTGCGGCAAAAGTGTAACAGCACGCAGTGTGACGCGTCTTCTTCCTGAGCAAAGCTCGAAGATCAGCCAAGGCAGCGTTCGGTATAAGGGAAGAGAACTGACCGCGCTTAGCGAAAAGCAGCTGCGAGAGCTGAGAGGCTCCGAAATTTCAATGATTTTCCAAGACGCTATGACGGCCCTGAATCCCACCATCTCTATTGGTGAGCAGATTATGGAAGGGATCATTCGCCATCAGAAAATATCGCGTGCTGAAGCTCGGAAGCAAGCGACGGAAATGCTGGGGCTCGTTGGCATTTCTAATCCCGAGATGCGTTTGAAGCAATATCTGCATGAATTTAGCGGCGGCATGAGACAACGCATTATGATTGCAATCGCAGCGGTTTGCAAACCTTCGGTGCTTATTGCGGATGAGCCGACTACCGCACTTGATGTCACCATTCAAGCGCAAATCATTGAGCTTTTCAAAATGCTTCAGAAGAAAACCGGTGTGTCCATTATTATCATCACGCATGACCTTGGTGTTGTTGCGAATATGGCAGATCGGGTCAATGTGATGTATGCCGGCAAGGTCGTTGAATCAGGAACTGTGGATGAGTTGTTTCACAATCCGCAGCATCCTTATACCATAGGGCTGCTGGCTTCCATGCCGCGTCTGGACACGGATAAGTCGCTTCCTCTTACGCCAATTGCGGGAACGCCGCCTGATCTGTTCGCTCCGCCTGCAGGCTGCGCCTTTGCGGCGCGCTGCAGTTATGCGATGGAAGTTTGCAGTGTCTATCAGCCGGAGCAGACCACAGTATCGAGCGGCCACTCCGTCGCCTGTTGGCTTCAGGATCCGCGCTCTCAAGTTGTATTCCAGCCGTCGATCAAGAGAAGTGGCATGACGGCTCTAGGATAAATAAGACGATGAACGAAGGGGAGAAGTGCACATGAAAAAAGTGTCAGCATTGCTAATCAGCTCCGTATTGGTAATTAGTACGCTACTAGCTGGGTGCAGCAAAGATCCTGGTTCCGGAACGCAAGCGTCTGGGGCCAGCCAGACAGAAGCAGCCAAAGAAACGAAGTCCAAGGTCCTCCTTTACAACAATTTAAAAGAACCAACTTCCCTCGATCCTCCGAAAGGATTTGACCAAGTTTCTTACGACGTTGTCAATAATGCCTTTGAGGGATTGACCCGTCTTGGCAAAAACCAAACGCCTGAGCCAGCTATGGCGAAAGAGTGGAAAATCACGCCGGATGGGAAGAAATATACCTTTACGCTGCGCGACGGCATCAAATGGTCCAACGGAGATCCAGTGAAAGCTGCCGACTTTGAGTATGCGTGGAAGCGTCTGTTGGATCCGAAAACAGCTTCTGATGCGGCATTCCTTGCCTACCCAATTGAAGGTGCAGAGGCTTTCAACTCCGGCAAGGGGTCTGCGGACAATGTGAAAATCAAGGCGCTGGACGACAAGACGCTGGAGGTTACTTTGACACAGCCTGCTTCTTGGTTAGTGGGCATGGTTTCCAGTCCTGCCTTTTTCCCCGTACATAAGGCTACAGTGGAAGGTAATGCGAAATGGGCAGGTGAGGCGGCTACGATCGTAAGTAACGGACCGTTCAAAATTACGGAATGGAAACACGATAGCGAGCTTAAAATGGTAAAAAACGATCAATACTGGGATGCCGCAAACGTAAAGCTGGCAGGCGTTACTTTTAAAATGATCAATGATACGAACACGGCTTACCAGCTCTTCACTACCGGCGAATTACATACAACGGGTTCCATTCCGGCTGACATGAGCGATAAATTGTTTGCAGACAACAAAGTGAAAGTTGAAGATGCCGCAGGAACGGCGTTCTACCGATTCAATGTGAAAATGGCTCCTTTCGATAACGTCAACATTCGTAAAGCATTTGTTGCGGCTGTAGACAGACAGAAACTTGTAGACTTGGTTTTGAAACAAAAGCAGAAACCGGCTGACGGTTATGTGTCTCCAGGACTAACCGATCCAGCGGGCGGAGATTTCCGTAAAGTTGGCGGCAGCCTGATCAAGTTTGATGCGGGCGAAGCGAAGAAGCTTTTGGACAAAGGGATGCAGGAAAAAGGATACTCGAAGCTGCCTGATGTAACTTTGACGTATAACACCAATGATGTAAGTCAACGAATTGCCCAAACGCTGCAAGCGATGCTCAAAGATAACTTGGGTATTGATGTGAAACTGGCAAACAAAGAAGGTAAAGTGCTGACTACCGAGCAAAAGGATCTACAGCTGCAATTGTCCCGTTCTTCATTCCTTCCTGATTTTGCGGATCCGATCAACTTCCTAGACGGCTTCCAATCAACGAATCCGTTCAGTCGTACAGGGTGGGTAAATCCTGCCTATGATAAATTGATCAAAGATGCCTATGTAGAAACGGATGAGGCTAAGCGATACAAAATGATGCACGATGCGGAGAAGATTCTGATGGACGAAGCTCCGGTTCTCCCGCTTTACTTCTATAATTCCACTTACTTGCAAAGTGATAAATTGGAAGGTGTCGTTCGACATGCTTTCGGTTTCCTAGACTTTAAGTGGGCAGATTTGAAATAAATTCGGATGGCGGAGGAGTGCGCCTTTAAGGGGTGCTTCTCCCTTTTTTTCATACGGGAAAGGAGATTTGTAAACATGGCTGAGCTTATAAAGCCAAGGCGACTAAGCCCTGGCGATACAGTGGGCATTACGGCGCCGGCGTGTTGGATAGACACGGAGCAGGTGAAGGCGGCATCAACCATTTTGGAGAAAATGGGGCTGCGAGTGCGGCTGGGAGATACCTTGTTCAAGAAGCATGGCTACCTGGCGGGAACAGATGAGGAGCGGGCTGGGGAGCTGAACGCTATGTTTGCTGATCCCGCTATCAAAGCTATCATTTGTGCGCGTGGCGGGTACGGTACCGGAAGAATAGCGGATTTGTTGGATTATAACCTTATTCGCGCTAATCCGAAGATTTTCTGGGGATATAGTGATATTACTTTTTTGCATGCTGCTATAAGCAGATTTGCGGGATTGGTTACGTTTCATGGTCCCATGTTGATTGATCTGGGGAAAGACGATTTGCACCCGTTGACGGTTCAGAATTATGAAACGCTCCTTCATCCTTCGGTTCTTCGTTACACAGAAGAAATTTCTCCGCTCCAAACGCTAGTGGAAGGAGAAGCAGCTGGACCTATTGTTGGAGGAAACCTCTCTTTAATCGTGAGTTCGCTAGGAACGCCATATGAGCTGGATACAAAGGGGAAACTTCTCTTTATTGAAGATATCGACGAAGAGCCTTACAGAGTGGATCGGATGTTAAATCAGCTTAAGCACGCTGGGAAATTTGCCGATGCGGCTGGTGTTCTGATTTGTGATTTTCATAATTGTGAGCCGGATAAACGTAAAGTGTCGTTTACGTTAGAGGAGATTTTTGATCATCACATCGTTCCCGCTGGGAAGCCGACACTTTCCGGATTTAAAATTGGTCACTGCTCGCCGAATATTGCGATTCCCATTGGTGTAAGTGCAAGGATGAGCACTTACGAGAAGTCGCTGTCAGGCACGGAACCCGGTGTTGAGGCATAAGGAGGCAATTACATGAGCATTATTCAAAGTGTTGAAGTCATGCGGCAGTCGACTCCGCTTAAGAAGCCGTTTAAAACGGCACTGCGTACCGTGTACAGTACGGAGTCTATCATTGTCCGAATTAAGAGCAATGACGGCAGAGTTGGTTGGGGGGAAGCTCCAGCGACCATTGTCATTACAGGTGACAGCCTAGATAGTATCCATTCGGCTATTGCAAACACATTTACTCCCTTGTTGGTTGGTAAAAGCTTGCTGGCCTATGAACGCATTCTGCAGGAGATTCATCAATCAATGATCGGAAGCAGCAGCGCTAAAGCGGCTGTGGATATGGCGATATATGATTTGGTTGCGCAGAACTGCGGTTTGCCATTATATCAGTTCCTTGGCGGTTATAAGGATCAGATTGAAACGGACTTCACGGTTAGTGTCAATTCCCCTAAGGAGATGGGAGAAGATGCGGTTCGTTATGTGCAAGAAGGCTTCAATGTATTGAAGATTAAATTGGGCAAGGACGACCTCCTGGAGGATATCGAAAGGATCAAGGAAATCCGCAGATGCATCGGTAGTGGCGTGAAAATGCGCATTGATGCGAATCAAGGATGGCAGGTGAAGGATGCTATTCGCACGATTCGGCGCATGGAGGACTTAGGTCTGGACATTGAGCTGGTTGAGCAGCCTGTGAAAGCGGGAGATATCGAGGGGCTCAAAATGGTGACGGATCACGTAGAAACTCCCATTATGGCAGATGAGAGCGTGTTTTCACCCATTCAAGCCTTCGAGGTGCTGAAAAATCGTGCAGCTGATCTGATTAATATCAAATTGATGAAATCCGGCGGCCTATACAAAGCGCAAATTATTAATCATATTGCGGAAGAATTCGGTGTCGAGTGCATGGTTGGCAGCATGATCGAATCCCGCGTGGCAGTAACGGCTGCCGCTCATCTTGCTGCAAGCAAGAAGAATATTACCCGTTGTGATTTCGATGCGCCACTAATGATGCTGCAGGATATTGTGGTTGGCGGTGTGCAGTATAACGGAAGGGTGATGACCTTCCCGAAAGCTGCTGGACTTGGAATCTTGGATGTGGTCCACAGCCAAAGTCCAGTGGTGACATGAGTATGAGTATTAATATGCCGAAACAGATGATGGTCGCTGTTGCTGTTGCAACTGTATGGACAAAGCCGGATTCGCCGCGCCCCATGGATGAGCCAGTACTTAGGTATCCGGTCGAAATGAGAGAATGGCTAGGGCGCATGACGCTGAGAGATAGGCTGGATTTGTGTCTGGCGAACCGGGTTCAGACACAAATCCTTTATGGTTCATCTGTCCTTGTCGCGGAAGAAGGCGATGGGTGGAGTAAGGTGCTTATCCCTCAGCAGGGAACGCGCAAGGAAGTATTGGGCTATCCGGGCTGGGTGCCAAGCTGCCAGTTGGTTGAAGGGTCGGATGCCCCGCTCGGTCCGAAGAGAGCCGAAGTGATTTCCGATAAAGCATGGTTGTATAAGAGTCCGTCCCAACAACTAATTGAGTTGAGTTATCTGACCTCTCTGCCGGTGTTGGAGGAAATGGGGAAGCTGGTGAAAGTGCAGACGCCAGAGGGGACGGGCTATCTGAAAGCGGATGATATCCGCTTAATTGATGGGCCTCTAACTCCTAATGCAGGAGTAGCTCACATAGGGCGAGGGATCGTGGAACAGGCGAAAAGGTTCCTGGATCTGCCTTATCTATGGGGAGGGATGTCCTCCTTCGGCTATGACTGTTCCGGCTTTGCGTATGCCATGCACAGATATTTTGGGATTTTGATTCCTAGGGATGCCTCGGACCAAGCCAAGCAGGGAACTCCTGTTGAGAAGGAGCAGCTGGAAGCGGGGGATTTGCTCTTTTTCGCCCATGAGGAAGGTAAGGGAGCTATTCACCATGTGGGGATTTATGCAGGGGATGATATGATGATTCATTCTCCTGAAACTATCAAGTCGATTGAAATGGTGGATTTGAAAACATTTAAGCTGGCTCAAGAGCATTGTGTGTCTAGGCGGTATTGGAAGTAGGCAGTTTGTAAAAAGCACGTAAGATGCTGATCTTACGTGCTTTTGTTTTATGAAACGTGAGGGAGCTGTGTGGATGGCTTCAATTCCCTGTGTGAAGCCTTAGCGGAATTCTCGTTAAGGTTTTTTGTAATCTGTTATTGGAGGGTGAGGTGGAAGATGGCTGTATGGTAAGTTGCTTGAGTGGAAGGTGGGGGTTGTAAAGTAGCTAACAGTGATGCCTGACGGAGGTTGACCCGGCAGGCTTTTTATTCTGCTGGCGAAAGGGTCGGCATATCTCATGATACGGTACTTTCGGAGGGAACTGTGGTCCGCTATTTGGCCGAAAACAGCTGGTTGAGCAAGTGGAGGGGAACTGTGGTTCGTTATTTCGCCGTTCTGATCGGAGAATCTGTAGATTGAGGTGAAATAAGATCCTGTAGTTCCCCTAGAACCGGAGGTAGCCCGATTTCCTCTGAAATAAGACCCTGTAGTTCCCCGGGTTAGGATATAGAGCCTCTCTGAGCTGCGTTAAGGGGGCTAAACGATAATACTAGTTTCCGAGAGTCTAATGTTCCCAATAAATAGAAGATAAATAACTGTTAATGTCATTAATTATAACAAACAAGGTTCATTTCCTTTATTTTTAGCTAATTTATGTTAGTTTAATTGACATAATCTATGAATTTTAATAATATAAATATGGAAGGTTCATAAGTTGAAAGTGCCGATGGAGTAGTCTTTGTATGAATTTCGTTGATTGAATCGAAGTTCTGAATGCTGCTATATCGGCATTTTTGCGTATCAAACTATCTGAGGAGGATGTTTCATGATTTTGAAAAAGACGGCTCTACTGATCTCAGTATCGGCTCTTGCCATTAGTATGTTGGCAGGATGCGGGAATGAAACAACTTCAAGTTCTGCTACAGGAACAACTACACCCAGCAGCACAGTCACGAAGAGCGTCATCAAAATTGCTACTCAGTCCCCTTTGTCAGGAGGCAGCGCCGTTCAAGGAGAAGCTATTAAGCTAGGCGCTCAGATGTCCCTGGATGACCACAAAGAAGAGTTTGCCAAGCTGGGCTTTGAACTCCAATTGGTCCCTTATGACGACCAGGCAGATCCCAAAAAAGGCGTTGCCAATGCCGAGATCATTAGTGCGGATCCAGCCATTCTCGGAATTGTCGGGCATATGAACTCGGGCGTAGCGATCCCCTCCTCAGTCGTTTACGAGAAGAACAATATCGTCATGGTGTCACCTTCGAACACAGCTACGGAGGTAACTGACCGTAATCTGAAGGTCGTGAACCGAATCGTTGCAAGGGATGATTTCCAAGGCCCTGCAGCAGCGAATTATGCTTTAAAAACAGTGAATGCCAAAAATATTTTCGTCATCCAAGACAAAACAGCCTACGGCCAAGGCTTAGCTGAAGCCTTCAAAGACGCAGCGACGAAGCAAGGGGCAAATATAGTCGGTTATGAGGGAATCACCGTAGGTGAGAAGGATTTCAACGGGGTGCTGAACATTGCGCTTAGCAAGAAACCGGACTTCATATTCTTCGGGGGCCTATATGCCGAGGGCGGTTTGCTGATCAAGCAAGCTCGCGACAAAGGAATTACGGCGCCTTTCATGGGGGCTGACGGCTGGGACACGCAAGGTTTGGTTGATGTAGCCGGAGAAAAAGTAAAAGATGCCTTGTACGCTTCCATCTCAACGGATATTACTAAATCGCCAGATGGATTGAAATGGGCAGATCAATACAAAACCAAATTCGGCAAAGCCCCAGACGGATACTCCGCATACGCCTATGACTGTATGACAATCATTCTTAACAGCATTAAAGCCGCGAGCAGTGCAGACGGTGGGAAAGCGCCTTCCCGTGATAAAGTTCGCGATGCCGTGCGCGCCACCAAAGACTTCCAAGGTGTGGCCACGAAGGTTTCCTTTGATGGCAAAGGTGACAATACATACGCTAAAGTATTTATCTACAAATTTGAGGGTCCGAAATATCCAGGCACCATGATTTCTGAAGTAGGAAAGTAACGAAGTTCAACTCCATTTCTTTTCAAGTAAAGAGGTATGTGCTTCGTTGATATACCTCTTTACGTTGTATTTATCAGCGAAAGGAGAAGCTCCATGATCCTTAACATCCTGCACTCACTTCCCCAAGTATTGATCGACGGGCTTGCTTTAGGAGCTATTTATGCAGTCGTTGCCTTAGGCTATACCATGGTTTACGGTATTCTTGAATTGATCAATTTTGCGCACGGTGAAATTTTTATGACGGGGGCATTCGTTGGAACAGGGGTCTTATTCCTTTTTCAATCGACAGGGTGGCTTGGCGGGATGCCGGGATGGGTGGCATATGTGCTAATTCTCGCTATCGCCATGCTGGTTACGGGATTGCTCGGGGTGGGAATTGAACGAGTTGCTTACAAGCCTCTCCGCAAAGCGCCCAAGCTGATTTCGCTGATCTCCGCGATTGGTGTTTCCTTCGTGGTTCAAGATCTCGTTCGTTTTATTTCTGAATTGCGAACAGGCAACTACATCATTAGCAGTATTACGTTATTCGATAAAAATATGACCATCGGCACCTCATCTCTTGGCTCATGGCTAGGTGACGCTTCTTTGAAAACCAATACGGTCATCATCATCATAGTGGCTGTGCTTTTAATGATCGGTCTTGATTTTTTTATTAACCGTACCAAATGGGGAGTCGCGATGCGAGCGGTCGCGCAAGACCGTGAAACGGCTTCGTTAATGTCGATCAACGTGAATAAAATCATTATCCTGACTTTTTTCATCGGATCTGCTTTGGGTGGTGCTACAGGGGTTTTATTTGCGCAGCAATACGGGACTATCGATCCATTTATCGGCTATATCTTAGGGTTGAAAGCGTTCACGGCTGCTGTTCTTGGTGGTATAGGCAACATTCGGGGAGCCATGTTTGGCGGACTGGTCATTGGGGTTCTAGAGATGTTTGCTTCTTCTAATCTGGGATTACTGACGGGCGGGAGCTTCGGTTCAGAGTATAAAGATGTGTTTGCTTTTATGATCCTAATCCTCGTATTGATATTTAAGCCGGAAGGTCTGTTTGGTAAAGCCGTCAAGGAGAAAGTGTAGGTGACTCATTATGGATAAAATAAAACAGGCATTAGCGCAGAGCTCGAAAATGCAAGCCCTGATCCTTGTTCTTCTCGTCTTGGTATCAGCGCTAACTGTATATATGATGGCTAAGTCCGTCATCGCCTTTTTATTATTGCTGGCATCCTTGCTGCTGCTTCACTACACGTCCTTCACGACTAAGGTCAAATGGATCATCGGCGGTATTCTAGTCATTCTTATCATTCCCTTTGCTTCATCGGGAGGCCCTGCCTATGAATCTTATATGGAAGTTGCTACGCAGAGCGGGATCTATATCGCAATGGCGCTTGGTCTGAATATTGTCGTTGGTTTTGCTGGCCTGCTGGACCTGGGTTTTGTCGCTTTTTTCGCGATTGGAGCTTACACGTACGGCATCTTCTCTACGGTTCAAGCAAACAAGTTCCTATCAGGGGATTTCTTTCCGCTTTCGGGTTCTACGTTTTGGCTGTTCATCTTTATTGGCGGATTTATGGCTGCTCTGTTCGGCATCCTTCTCGGCTTGCCCGTTCTTAGGGTGAAAGGAGATTATCTTGCGATCGTGACTTTGGGCTTCGGCGAAATTGTTCGGATCATCTTCAATAACCTGGAGAAGCCGATTAATATTACGAACGGCGCGAAGGGCATATCATCGATTAAGCCGCCGGATCTGTTCGGACTTGAATTCACGCATCCTCATGAATTTTATTTCATTGTGATTGCGATCTTGGCGTTCGTGATTTTCGGGGTAAAAAGATTCGAACATTCTCGCATGGGACGTTCCTGGAAAGCGGTTCGAGAGAATGAAATTGCCGCTCAATCCATGGGAGTTCCATTAATTCGCACGAAGTTGACAGCGTTTGCTGTAGGAGCCTCATTCTCCGGCATGATGGGGGTCGTTTTTGCGGCCAAACAGACGTTTATTGATCCATCCAGCTTCACTTTGCTTGAATCCATTACGATATTAGTCATGGTGGTATTAGGAGGAATGGGAAGCGTGCCCGGCGTTATACTTGGAGCTGCACTGATTACGATTCTTAACTTGCAGGTACTTACGGAATTTGCGAATTGGCTGAATCAATTGACGCTGCAAGGCGTCGTCCATATTCCTTTTGCCTTATCTCCGGCCAAGATGCAGCGCTTCATATTTGGTGTTATTCTCATTCTATTTGCCGTCTTTAGGCCAAATGGATTGATTTCCGTGAAAAATCGCAGAGTGAACGAAAAGATGATTCAGGAACGAATTTCATCAACGACCGTGAAGCCCATATCCCCTCAAAGCGGAGGGATCGCTCAATGACGGTTTTAAGAGTTAAACATTTAGTCAAACGTTTCGGCGGTCTGATTGCTGTTAATGGTGTTCAATTTGATTTTCAAAAAGGGAAAATATCCGCGGTTATCGGTCCGAACGGTGCCGGGAAAACGACTTTTTTTAATATGATTACCGGTATTTATACGCCTGATGAAGGTGAAATCGAATTGGAAGGCAAGTCGATTGTCAACGTTAAGCCTGATCGAATTACGGAAAAAGGCATTGCCCGTACCTTTCAGAACATACGATTGTTTGGCAATATGACGGTTATTGAGAATGTGATGGTCGGCATGCATATTCATTTGAAAGGCGGAATCATAAGCACTTTACTGGGGTTTACGAAAACTCGGCTTGAGGAACAACAGGCGATGGATCAAGCCTACCGGTTATTGCAATATGTAGGCCTCGCCTCTTATCTCAATGAGAATGCGAACAGCCTTTCTTACGGTGCGCAAAGGCGGCTTGAAATCGCGAGAGCACTCGCGGCAAAACCTAAAGTGCTGTTGCTCGATGAACCCGCAGCGGGAATGAATCCGAGTGAAACCAAAGATTTGACAGAGCTGATTCGAAGCATTCAACGGGAAATGGACATTTCGATCATATTGATTGAGCACGATATGAAACTCGTCATGGAATTATCCGACCACATTCTAGTGCTGGATCATGGTGAAAAGATAGCGGAAGGATCTCCGCATGAGGTTCGAGCGAACCCGCGTGTAATTGAGGCTTATTTAGGTAAAAGTGCCTTAACAGAAGAGGTGAAGTTATGAGCTTATTACAGCTTCAAGAGGTTGAGGCTTACTATGGAGGTATCCAAGCCTTAAAGGGAATCTCACTTCATGTGAATGAGGGAGAAATTGTTACATTGATTGGCTGCAACGGAGCGGGGAAGTCAACGACGCTGAAGTCCATTTGCGGTCAGGTGAAGACGAAAGGCTCTATTCTGTTTAAAAATATAGACATATCGAGTTGGCAGCCGCACCAAGCGGCAATGGAAGGAATCGCACATGTCCCGGAGGGCAGGCGAATATTCCCCAAGCTTACGGTCAAAGAGAATTTGGAGATGGGCGCATTTTCCGTGAAAGATAAGAAAGTGGTCAAAGAGCGTATGGAGCAGTCTTTCGCTTACTTTCCACGCTTGCGTGAACGTTTGAACCAAACTGGAGGCACCATGAGTGGCGGCGAACAACAAATGCTAGCAATCGCCCGTGCGCTCATGATGAAACCCAAGCTGCTGCTGCTTGACGAACCATCGATGGGTTTGGCTCCCGTTATCGTGGATCAAATCTTTGAAATTATTCAGGAAATGAACCGAACGGGGATGACGATTCTACTTGTGGAGCAGAATGCCTATCAAGCTCTGCAAGTTGCGAATCGCGGCTATGTTATACAGACCGGTGAAATTATTTTGGAGGATGACGCCACAACGTTGCTTCTCAACGATCAAGTAAAAGAAGCCTATCTAGCGGGATGAATGCATCATGAACCGGTCCATGGAGCTGTCTGGAGGACATGGGGGATATGTTTTGAGTTATTTTCGGAATGATCATCCATAGTTTACTACCGAATAATAGACGAATAAATTAAGATTAATTCCATTTTCGTGATACAATAGCCTTCTATCCGATTAATGGAACGGAGTGATCACATGAGTAAAGGCAAGGGAACTGGCAGAGGAACGGACAAAAAAGGCTGGAATAGATGGCAAGCTAGTGCTAACAGAGCAAAGAGCGCCCCGAAACCCTATAAAAGCAAAGGTGTTAAAAAAGATACGGATGAAAAAGTAAGCACCAGCAACAAAGGATAGATGCATAGCCAGTTAAAAGAGACCTACATATACGATATGTGGGTCTTTTATGCATGCGCATTGAATAAAATTAATATTACAGGTAACAATCTCTAATAACATATTAAAGAAGGTGAACTAGAATGAAAGATAAAAGACGAGAAGATGCTTGGACAGATAAGCATGATGTAACGTTAGCGCAAACGGTCATTAGTCATATTAAAAATGGGAGTACGCAACTTGCTGCATTCGAAGAATCAGCGAGTAGACTGAATCGCACGGCTGCTGCTTGTGGGTTCCGATGGAATAAAGAATTGAGACATCAATACGAAAGCGAAATCAATGACGCCAAATTATTTAGGATGAAACGCAAACAACAAAAAAGAGACATTCATGCAACTATTTCTGGCATTCCAACACTGGATGATGAACCGATCATGCCCAAATATGAGGATGCTTTTAGACAAATCATTAAGATTGCCAAGGATCAAGCGCAAAAGTTTGAGCAGTTAATTCTTGAAAATTCAAAGCTTAAGCTTGAAATCAATGAATTGAGAAGTCAGAAGGAAAGCGCAAATCTGGTGAAAAGCAATGAAGATGTGGCAACAGAGGATCTTCAAACCTTCCTCAAAATTATGAACAGAGCAAGAAACTTAACTTCTTTGAATTTGAATGTATAAGTCTTCCTTACACTCCACATTATAAGGTTACACCACGAGAAGGAGTGATTTATTTATGGCAAACAATAACACGCTAGTTGTTCCAGAAGCAAAGGCTGCTTTAAATCAATTGAAATTTGAAGTTGCTCAAGAGTTAGGGATTGCTTTGCAGCCCAATGGCTACAATGGCAATCTGGCCACACGTGATGCTGGCTCGATTGGGGGCACCATCACAAAACGTTTAGTGCAAATAGCAGAACAACAATTGCAAGGTTTTAGACGCTAATCACTTTGTATAAGTAATAGTTAAAAAGACTACAATCACTCTTCCTCCTTGGGTGAATGCAGTCTTTTTTATATTGCGGCGAATGTCCCTTTTTTCATTTTACTTGGAATATTTTATGGGCGATTGGGTGAAGTTAGAAAGGCCATAATAATTCGATATAGAGGAGAAAAACCAATATGAAATGCAAAATAAACCGAAACGCAGCTAAAATTTTAAAAGATATGTTAAGTCAGGATGGAGCGGAGGGCAAGATGGTCCGAGTCATTATCACTCAGAATCATGGTGATCATGGTCATTATGATATCATCCTAGATACAGCCACTGAAAATGACGAAATTGTAGAAACAGATAAAGGGATTAATGTCTTACTAGATAAACGAGAGAGCCTCTTAGATGGCGTTTGGATTCAGTATTTTCATGTCCCGCAAGAAGGTTTTTTCATTACGAATCCTTCTACAGGATTTCTCGAGAAGTAATACAATCTTAAATACCAAGTTAATAGGTTAAAATGTAATGTAAGTCTAATTCTAAAGTGCCTGTGCAGTCCGTTTCAGATTGACCTTTACCTACTATTTTTATAGAAATTAGATTGGATACAACGGCCGTAAATGACGAGTTGGGGCCAGCATCAATAACAACTTGTTTGTTATCGGATCTCACAAGGATCATTTGCATGGTACAGTGTTTGCTATTGTTTTTTATAGTAATTGTTCCAGATGGGAAATGGGTTGAGCTTGATAAAAAGGTAAAATAAGTGCGAGAAGTCACGTTGTCACACACTTGTTTAATAGGGGCACATCTGGAGATACAGACTAGTTTTCTTATTGATTTTAATTTTTTCTTCTTGCGATGGCATTTTTTTCTTGGTGGTCTGTCCTTATGACAACTTGACATCTGGCTGCCATCCCCTTCTGATTAGCCCCTCTTTTCCTATAGTATGGATACCTAAGCCATGTACGATGAATGTCATTTTTCTCAATGGTAGTTCGGTTGGTACGGAATTTACAGTTCCGCCTGGCCGTTCGCTCACATACTTCTTTGAAGATTTGGCATCTATTACGATTGCCTGCGTGGATGATGAAACTCCTGAAGCGAACTGTACGGGTAATTTATTGTTAGATTTGCATTATTGCGTTGAATGTTCAAATTATTAGTCTTATTGATTTATGACGTATATTCTTGTCGCAAGTAGGGACAGGAATATACGTCATTTTCATTTCTATTCGCGTTTGATAAAAAATTTAAAGACGCTATTTTTCAAATAGTCCAGTGAATAGAAGACAGGTCTATCCTCTTCATCGAAATGAAGTTGTTTTAATAAGAGGATTTCATTGCCAAGGACATTCACGGCATTCTGATCCATTTCTTCGGAGCTGCTTATCGCGCAAATTTCGGTAATGGCGTAGGCAATGTTGATTCCCATCTTGCTCTTTAAGAAATCAAAGATGGCTCCAGAGAATTCCCCCTCGAAATGACCTGCCACCAAGCTCTGTGGGAAAATATTATAATAAAATGCCACTTTCTTGCCGTTTGCTGTTCGCGAACGCTCCAAAATGACAACCTTTTCATCATCATCGATCTGTAATTGCTTTCTCCAATCTTCCTCTGGCTCTCGTGTATAGATCTTGATGTCTAATTCGCTTTCGATATAACCTTCATTCTTAATCATTTGACCCACACTTTGCAGCCTGCTCAGTGGATTGATAATGAAATCCGGGCGATTGTTGACATAGGTCCCGACGCCGTTTTTGCTAATGAGCACCTTCTCCCGCTGAAGCATCTTGAGCGCTTCACGGAGTGTAGGGCGGCTGACCTCGAATTTCTTTGCGAGCTCGGGCTCAGACGGAAGCTTGTCTCCCGGCTTAAGCTCGCCTTCGTTAATGCTTCTTTCAATCTCTTCTTTGACTCTGAGATAAAGCAACTTTTTCTCCAAATTTCAGCGATTCCTCTCCATAGGTTGATGATAGTATGTTCAACGTTCATTTAATTTCAAGCTGTCTGACAACAATAGTGTACCACATTTTTAAAGATTTGAAATACTAGATAGGCCATATTATTAGCAATATAAAGCGATTTACCTACACAATTATTTAACATTGGATCGATTGACACAAGCGAGATATCTTACCTATAATTTTAGATGTCAGACAGCATGAACTGCAGCGGGAATGAAAGGAGGACTTGCTAAAAGGAGGACGGCATGATGATAAATGGCATATCATTTGATATCACGGAGGGGCATTTTAAATGAGGAAAAAAGTGTTAAGTCTGATGACGATATTAACTTTGGCAGTTCCTTTCTTCACTAGTGCGAGCACCACTCATGCTGCAAGTTATTCAGAGCTGGCTGCCTACTGGGCACCTCAGGTTTACCAGGATGTGAATGCTGATCTTGATGTAAGGGCAGATTTTATTACCAATTTCAACTATGACGGCGATTATTTGGCTCGCAATAACTGGGATAATCTCTCCAATTACAATGAAAATGGATATGTGTACTATAAAGTGTCCGAAACGACAACACATTACTTTATTGAGTATGACTTGTTCCATGCAAGAGACGATGCTTACACCAGACCGCTTGATGCCCATGAGAATGACCTTGAAGGCCTATTCCTTGTGATTAAGAAGGATGGATCCAATTATGGGTCGTTCCAGCTAATGGAAACAATGGCGCATAACCAATGGTACGATTACACCAATGATCCTAACATTACCTCTGGTTCCGATGGTGTTGATGGCGGCGTTCTCTTCAATGGAAGTCATCCCATGGTGTTTTGTCAGGCGAATGGACAGAGTCCTAGCGGCGGGCATGGCGTCAAAGCCTATGACGGATCAAGCGCTCCTGGCGGAGATGGCATCGTCTACGATTACTCAGGTGTAGCGCAGTTTCCAACGAATACATCAGGCAGCTATACGAACCATTACAGCTACGCATTGATGGAGTGGGGAGATCTGTGGAATCGCCGGAACGACCCTAACATTTTCGCTTCTTGGGGGACGATTGCAGGCGACAACCATACAGCTAACTCGGCGAATGCGCCATGGGGATGGGACGATAGCGATGACGGCCCTGCGTTACAGGGGATGAACTGGTCTGATCCGGCTCACCAAGTAGATATCCACTTGAATGGTCTCGGTAATTTTTCGCATACATATGTGTTCAATCCTTACTACTCTCATAAAATAGTTCTCCAGAACGCTCAGAGTCTAGAAGATCGCGATCCGTTCGGCGGTAAAAGCGATATGTTCATCAAAGCCTATGTAAACAGTCAAGGGCAGACGGACGCTAGGTTCTGGAAGAAAAATGATGCTCCAAAAAATCAAGTGTATAACATAGCTTTTGGTGCTAATGATGCTGAATTCGGTCCTAACTTCTCAGAAAACTACAATACCGTCTATGTAGCGAAACCATCAAATAGCAATGTTGAAATCCATGTCTATGATTCAGATGGAACTTCTGGTGATGACGATATGGGATATGTATCTGCGGTTATAGCGCCTGGGAACACCAAATCTTGGACAGATGCGCTGACCAGTAATGGACAGGCCAAGGTTTCAGCTACCGTAACTGCGCAATAAGGTTAAATAATCGAAAGAGAACACATCTAGGAGGATGGGCAATGTTATTGAAACCGAAAGCACGTACTGTAAGTTTGTTATTAGCAGCTTCATTCATGTTAACCACGGTATTAACGGGGTGTGGAGCTGGCGGAAGCAAGACAGCCAGTTCACCTACATCAACGCCAGCGAGCACGACAAGCAGTGAGCCTGCGAAAGCTACGAAAGCACCGGAGTCGAAGAAACTGGTTGTTTACGCAGCGTTAAACGAAGATGATATCGTACAAATTCAAAAGAAGTTCAAAGAAGATACGGGCATTGACATTGAATACTTGCGCTTAAGCGGTGCTGGTGAAGCTAGTACGCGCATTCAAGCTGAAAAGGCTACACCTAAAGCAGATATCTTCGTAGGAGGCTCGGTTGAATTCTATGAGCCGCTTGCTCAGCAAGGTTTGCTTGAAAAGTACACATCCCCTAATGCCAAGGAAATTGAGTCCCGTTTCAATGATCCGAAGGGGTACTGGCAAGGCTGGTATATGGGCGTTCTCGGTATCGTTCTGAACAAAGATAGATTCCAGAAGGAGCTTGCTCCAAAAGGCGTAAAAGAGCCAGCGACATGGGACGACCTTCTTGACCCTAACTATAAAGGCCTATTCCTTACGTCCAATCCTGCGACAGCGGGCGGCGGTTATATCTTCATTGCTGACCAGTTGTTCCGATTGGGAGAAGAAAAGGGTTGGGACTATTTGAAAAAACTTAATGCCAATGTTCATCACTATACACCGGCAGCAGGAGACGGGATTACGCTTACGGCAACAGGCGAGTTCGTAGCTGGCATGTCCTGGGCGCATGATATTGTTAAATCGGCTCAAAAGGGTTATCCCATTAAGGTTATCGTGCCTGAGCAAACGGCTTTTGAAATCGGCGGTGTTGGTGTAGTTAAGGGTGGAGCGAATACCGAAAATGCGAAGAAGTTTGTGGACTGGTTGTTAACCAAGCCTGTTGGGGAAATGAATACGAAGATGTCTAATCGCTACTCAGTAAGAAAAGATGTTGCACCACCAGACGGCATGATCAAAATTGAAGATGTAAAACTGGTCAACTATGACAGAGATAAGGCTGCTCAGATGAAAGCTGATGTTGTGAAGAAATTTACGGAAATGACAGGCAAATAAATGTTGTAAAGGAAAAGCTTGTACACCTCCTCCTGCGGCCAATTGGCGGGGGGAGGTGCATGCTTCTAACCGAAAGGTGTGGAAAGTTTTGATTTCATCTACTGTCAAAGATACCTGGTCGGAAATAAAGAGGTTACGGAAGGATCCTGCCCTAGCTTTGGGGGTGGCAGCGATCATTCTGATCACCTGTTTTTTTGTCATTTTGCCAATCCTGAAGGTGCTTAGCTTCACTCGCCCAGAGGACTATCTTAAACTCTTTACGTTTTCCAGATGGTACCATGCAGCTTGGAATAGTTTGTTCATGACAGTTATCTCAACCGTTTCCTGTACGGTTATTGCTTTTATTTTTGCCTATACGATTACAAGATTGAAAGTTCCTTTCAAAGGGCTCTTTAAATTTATAACGATATTGCCAATTGTTTCACCTCCTTTTATTGTCGCTCTGTCCTATATCCTGCTCTTCGGCAGACAGGGAATCATTTCAAAATATGTGCTGCACGTTAATATAGATGTCTACGGCTGGCATGGGCTTTGGCTAGTTCAAACGATGACCTTTTTCCCCTATGCTTATGCGGTGATTCGTGGTGTATTGAAATCCGCCTCCACCAATCTGGAGTATGCAGCTTATAATCTCGGAGCCTCTCATTGGCAAGTATTTAAGCAAGTATTTCTTCCTCTATGCAGGCCTGGTATTGCTGGGGGAGCATTAATTACAGCCATGAACGTTCTGGCTGACTTTGGGAATCCCATGATTATAGCCGGGAATTTCACTGTTCTTCCAACAGAGGCGTATATGCAAATGTCAGGGATGTTCGATTTGAACTCGGCTGCGGTACTCTCAACCGCGTTGTTAGTTCCTGCACTTGGACTATTTGTATGGAATAGGGCTTGGGTAGGCAAACGCTCCTACGTCTCCGTTACTGGAAAAGAATCTTCCCTAGAGCATTTTCCGCTGCCCTTTACGGTTAAATGGGGGTTATTTGCTTTCTGCATGCTCGTCACGCTCATCGTTCTTTCGGTTTATGGCGTGCTGTTTTATGGGGCTTTCACCAAGACATGGGGATTTGACTGGTCCTTCACGCTGCAAAATTTACTTTATGTGGAGGCGAAGGGAAGAGAAATCTTCAATAGCTTGAAATTCGCTTTACTTGCTTCGTTAGCGGCTGGATTCTTTGCCCTGCCATTAGCTTATATCGTTCAAAGGAAGCGAGTAGGTATCAACCGATTGCTTGATTTCTTGGCGATATTGCCGGGAGCTGTACCGGGAGTATTCTTAGGACTCGGCTTTGCAATGGCCTTTAACGAGAAGCCGCTGCTGCTTTCGGGAACTTCTCTCATCATGGTTCTTGCCCTCATGTTCTGGAATTTACCGACCTGCTACAGCGCTAGTTTGGCCGGTCTTCAGCAGATCAGCGGAGCGCTGGAAGAAGCTTCCCTCAATCTTGGTGCAAACAACTTCGCTACGTTCAGGAAAATTGTGCTTCCCTTGTTGAAAGGACCGTTTATCTCGGGAATTGTCGTGTCTTTTCTACGATCAGTTACTTGTTTGAGCGTTATTATTTTCATTTATTCAGCAAAAACCTCCGTAGGTACGGTGTCCATTCTTGGATTGGTGCAGAACGGAGCCTGGGGGAGCGCATCGGCCTTTACGGTTGTGCTGATTTCCATTGCATTCGTTGTGCTGCTGTTAGCACAGTTTTTCTTGAAGAAGCAGGGCAGATCGATAGAACTATAAGTGGAGGAAACCATGAACACGGAGAAACCGATGATTCAAATTTCTAATGTTTCAAAAAGCTTTGGAGACTTCGATGCCATCAGTCAAGTGTCTCTCGACATTCCCGCAGGCAGTTTCACGACACTCCTCGGGCCAAGCGGTTGCGGCAAAACGACGCTGATGCGGCTGATTGCCGGATTCTACGAACCGGATGCCGGTAGCATTTATATAGAAGGTAAAAGTATGAATGAGCTGCCTGTCTATAAGCGGAATACACCGCTTGTTTTTCAGGAATACGCCCTATTCCCGCATATGACGGTATACGAGAATATATCTTACGGATTAAAGCTGCAGAAGCCAACCCGGCAAGAAGTTAAGGACAAGGTCGATGCCATGCTCAGCATGTTCGGGCTTCAAGGACTGCAAGACAGACTTCCCAGAGAGCTAAGCGGAGGACAACAGCAGCGCGTTGCCTTTGCAAGGGCGCTTGTTATGGGGCAGAAGGTGCTTTTGATGGATGAGCCGCTCAGCAATTTGGACGCCAAAATGAGAGTAGAAGTAAGAGATGAGCTAAGAGAGCTGCAGCAACGATTAGGCATTACAGCTATTTTTGTTACGCATGATCAAGATGAGGCTTTGTCGATCTCGGATCGAATAGCTGTGTTCAACAAGGGGCGTATCGGGCAAGTGGGGACACCTTGGGATATTTACTTTAAACCGGAAAGTAAATTTGTTGCCGATTTCGTCGGAACAGCTAATTTTATAGAGGGTGAAGTAGCTGCTGAAGAGGGCGAAGATTTGATTGTAAAATGCGGAACTGTCGTATTTCGAGTCTATCGAAGCGATTACCCCTTCCGGACAGGTGACAGGGTGACGGTCGTCATCAGACCGGAATGCATCTCCATCGTCGATAAGGAGGCGGAAGGACACAATGTTTGGAGCGGTGTCATTCAGAAAAGCAGCTTCCTGGGGCGCATGATCCGTTATTGGATCAATGCTGCTCCGCTGCAATGGATCGTCGATGACGCAAGTCCAAGTATGCGAGGATACTTGCAGGGTACGGTGCGACTGGCTTTGGATAAGCATAACATTCATTTGCTGCCATCCGAGAAGGAAACAACGACAAATTAACAATAAGGGGGATATTCCTATGCAGCAAGCAAAAGTTCAATTCCTGAATGTCGGGTGGGGAGATGCACACCTGATTAGGCTGCCTTCCGGCGGCGTTTGCTTAATTGACGGAGGGGACGGTACGTTCTCTGAAGATCAGGACCATCCCTTGTCTTGGATGAACCGGAATGGGGTTGATCGACTGGACTGGATGCTTCTTACTCATATTCATGAAGATCATGTCAATGGACTTCTGGATGTGGCCAGAGCTAAGTCGGTCACCAAAGCCGTTCTGCCATATGAACCCTTTGAGCTGCCTCCAGAAGAGCTGGTGCAAGAGCTAAGGGACGATTTTACTTGTAGAGTATACCGCATGCTGGCCACCTATCTGGAGTTAGTTCAGGTCTTAATCGAACAGGGGACGGAGATCACGTGGCGCAGCGCGTATGGATCAAACGAGCAATCCACGATTTGGTCCGAGGAAGGATTCACCCTAACTCAACTGTATCCTTGGGAAGGAGATCCGCTTCCGGCCTACGAGATGCTTATGAAAGCTCTCTCAGATGAAGCTGAGGATAATGGCTTTAGAGAGAATTTACCGCGTTTCTTTGATTTATCAAATCATGATAGCTCGGTATATCGACTCAGCAGCATGGAAGAGCCCCAGTCGACTGTCTTGTTCGGAGGGGATCAATTAGAACCCGGATGGGAACGCCTGGCTCAGCGGACAGATTTAACGTGCAGCATTTGGAAAGTTTCTCATCATGGGATGGATGACGGCCTCAATGCCCGTATTCTATCATGGATTCAGCCTGAACACTGCATCATTCCTGTCAGTATCGGACGCTCGCATGCGCTGAAGGGAGAATGGGAAGAACTCCGTTCGAAGACGGATGCTGCCTTTTATTTAACGGGGGATTATGCCAGAGAAAAGACGTGCCGGATTGTTAATGGATCCATGCCAATTGAAATTGGCTTTTAATTTAAAGGAGATAGGCGAATGTTAGGCAACAAGATTAGCTTTATACTTGCTTTTTCGGCTGGATTATTCGGTGTTACACAAGGGATGATGAATGCGCACATCGGGAAAGTTCAGGGACAATACGGGATGATTATTGGTGTTTCCGCGGTCCAAATCATTTGTGCTTCCTTAATATTATGGCGTATGAAATCCCCTACCCCGCTGCAACTTCATATTGTGCCCTGGATTGTGGTTGCCGGAATTTTGGGTGTAGGCATTATGTTTAGCACATCCTATGCCACAGGGAAAATTGGCACCCTACCCGTATTTATTCTGATCATTGCCGGGCAGATGGTTGCTTCGTCGATTATTGATCATTTTGGGCTTATGGGATTGCCTAAAAATCCGGTTACTTTAGCGAAATTCGGAAGTATCTTACTTATTATGACAGGTATACTTTGCTTCATAAAATCATCTAGATAAATCAAACAGAAAGCTTTAGGAGAAGGAGAGCGTATGAACGAGCAACTAACGCACGATGATGCAATCATGCAGGATGCCATACGGTATGTGAAGGAAGCGGGCACCTTGATTATGGAACACATGAAGCTGCCGCTAAACATACAAGAAAAGAAGAATCAAGCCGATCTTGTGACGGAAGTCGATGTGCAAAGCGAACATTTGCTGCGCAGTCGAATTAACCGTGACTATCCGGATCATTGGATATTATCAGAGGAAACAGATGGCGGCAGGGAAGATTCCCACCATACGCTAAAGCAGCCGCCAGCGGGCTACGGATGGATCATCGACCCTGTGGATGGCACAATTAACTTTATTCACAACATCGCACATTTTGCGATTTCGGTAGGTATTGTGAAAGATGGCGTACCGATTGGCGGAGTCGTATATAATCCTGTAACGGATGAGCTCTACTCAGGTAAAAAGCAGGGCGGGGCTTTTCTGAATGGCCGCCGGCTTCAGGTTGGGCAGGAGCAGGACATTAGTCAAGCCTTGCTGGCAACGGGATTCCGGGCTTTGGACTGGAAACCGAACTCTGTGGTTGTGGAACAAATCGGAAGAATGACTGGTAAAGCCCGGAGTGTGCGCATTATGGGGGCCGCCAGTCTTGATTTATGCTTAGTGGCGTCAGGGCGATTGACCGGTTTTTGGCATGACGGACTATATCCTTGGGATGTCGCTGCCGGAATGGTTATCCTGCAAGAAGCGGGCGGCGTACTAACTGATGCTGCAGGAAAAGCATTTGTCTTAAGTGATGACAGCTTAGTTGCCTCTAATGCGATTGTTCACCAGGAATTGATGTCATTATTAAAATGAGTTAACGGAATGGGGAGGAGCTTGCTTCGCAAGATATTTTGTCATTACGTTGTACCTCATGGTATGATTTTATCATATGACTGTTATCTCTACTCGCAAGTAACTCTCGTAAGGACGGTGTCTAAAGATTGAACAATCAAATTCAGAGCTACTTAGATCGCATTGGGTTTAAAGGTTCGCTTGATGGCAGCGCAAAGACGTTGGCTGCTCTGCAAGAACGACATTTGTACACGGTTCCCTATGAGAATTTGGACATTCTGGAACGTAGAGCTCTATCACTAAATCCGCAGGAGCTATATCACAAGATTGTCGTGCGCCAGCGAGGCGGCTACTGTTTTGAGTTAAATGCCTTATTCGGCTGGCTGCTGCGGGAGCTTGGATACAAGGTTACTGACCTTGTTGCCAGGTTTTGGCGCGATGAGACGGAGCTTCCGCCCAAAAGGCGCCATCACGTCCTGAAGGTAGAAGCCGAGGGCAACGACTATCTGTGCGATGTCGGTGTCGGCGGAGTCGTACCCATCAGACCGATTGCCTTTGTCGAGGGTCTTGTACAGCAGCAAGGCGAGGAGTACTACCGTCTAGAAAGAGATCCTGATTATGGCTGGTTGCTTTGTGAACAGAAAAAGGGGGGATGGCCCCGCATTTACTCTTTCACGGAGGAGCCACAACTACCGATGGATTATCTATTTGCGAGCTTCTGGTGTGAAAATGCTCCTGATTCGATTTTCACCAAGTACCCGATTGTTGCGATTCGGACGCCGGAGGGACGGCATACCGTTGTAGATCGCGAGTTCCGCGTTTTCAACTCTGAGGGTGTACGAACCTTCACCCCGGAGACAGTTGAAGCGTATAAAGAAGCTTTGGTCACCTATTTTGGCATTGTCACATAAATGAGGGCTGTCCCGAAGTCATTTAATGACCGAGAGACAGCCTTTTGTGCGCTTGGAGGCGGCCTCTTCAGAATAACTGGAAATACTACCGCTATTTCGTGGTGTAACACAGCTACAGCATGAATAAATGGAATTTCTCCTGTTAATGCGGAAGATTGAGCTTGGAAACAGGGGTAATGGAGTG
This sequence comes from Paenibacillus sp. J22R160, assembly GCF_059692135.1. Classification (NCBI taxonomy): domain Bacteria; kingdom Bacillati; phylum Bacillota; class Bacilli; order Caryophanales; family Paenibacillaceae; genus Paenibacillus; species Paenibacillus sp. J22R160. Next base: position 39,897 of record NZ_JCAUAU010000020.1, read on the forward strand.
AATTAACGGGATTTTTCCAGTTATTAGGTTCATTTGTCAAGGCATTGCTTGGAATAAATGGAGTTTTTCCCGCTATTGGATTCGGCTCCATAAAAAAAGAGGTGATCCCAAGTCATCTAATGACCAAGGGAGCGCCTCTTTTTTGAACTTTTTCGGGATAGCCTCTACGACTCTGGAGTCCTTGCACAGGAATTCACAAGGCAGTCCTCCGTGAGGAGGCACGCAGATTAGAATTAACTCAGCGAACCAAGCGCCTCGCGTGTGAACGGCAATAATTCATCCGTGCGGTTATCGCGGATCTTGGCTGCCCAAGCTGGGTCAGTCAATAGTGCGCGACCGACGGCAACGAGGTCGAATTCTTCGCGATCCAGACGCTCGATCAGGTTATCGAGGCCGGCAGCCTCGCCGCCCTTGCCTTCTTCAAATAGGCTGGTGAAAGCGGAGTCTAAGCCAACGGAACCGACGGTAATAGCCGGCTTCCCCGTAATTTTGCGCGTCCAACCCGCCAGGTTGATATCGGAGCCCTCGAATTCTGGCTCCCAGAAACGACGTGTGGAAGCGTGGAAGATATCAACGCCTGCCGCAGACAACGGTGCTAGGAAGCTTTCCAACTCCTCAGGAGTTGCTGCCAGCTTGGCATCGTAATTAACCGGCTTCCATTGGGAATAACGGAAGATAATCGGGAAGTCAGGGCCAACCGCGGCACGTACCGCCTCAATAACCTCCACCGCGAATCGGGTACGGCCAACTAGATCACCGCCATACTCATCTGTGCGTTTGTTGGTGACATCCCAGAAGAACTGGTCAACGAGATAACCATGAGCGCCATGAATCTCTACCGCATCAAAGCCTAGACGCTTCGCGTCTGCTGCAGCCTGGGCATAAGCCTGAACGAGTCCTTGAATCTCTTCGACCGAAAGTGGCTCGGAGACCTTCTCACCTTTCAGGTTGAGGCCGGAAGGACCGATCGAGTCGACATTGGAATCGGGGAATTTCTTACTATCACGGGCAGTCCCGGTATGCCAGATCTGCGGAGCGATTTTGCCTCCAGCTTCATGCACTTCTCGGACAACACGCGCCCAACCTTCCAGAGCTTCCTCGCCGTAAAAATGCGGCACACCGTGATCTGCAGCCGCAGCCGGATGGTTAATGACCGTTCCTTCGGTAATGATGAGGCCAACGGCGTTCTCCGCTCTTCGGCGGTAATAGCCAGCTACGTTAGGACCTGGGATACCTGCTGGTGAAAAAGTACGGGTCATCGGTGCCATGACAATACGATTATCAAGCTTCAGGTTACCAACTTCGAAAGGTTGGAACAGAGCTGCTGTTGTTTTGGTTGTAGTCATCTTATTTTCTCCTCCTGCATGAAAAGGTTTATTTATATATCTATAAATACAAATATATAGATTAATCGATAAAGATGCAAGTTCTTCGGAGAAAACTTTTGAAACTACTTCTTCATAGCTTGCAGCCCCGTGGCAAAGTTCGCCAAAAAGGCGGCGATTGCTTCTTCATTGCGCCTATAATAGGTCCATTGGCCATAACGGCGAGACTCCAGCAGTCCCGCTTTCTGCAGGGAAGACAGGTAAGAGGAGATGACAGACTGCGCCAGACCGGATTTCTCCTGGATGCTTCCCACGCAGACCCCTCCTGGGAACTCTTCTTTGATTAGGCTCGGTAGATTCTCGTTCAACTTATCCGGCTCCCGCAGCCAGCAAAGGATGTTGAGACGGGTCTCATTGGATAGAGCCTTCAGCACCGCAAGCATTTCATCATGTTTCACTACTCGACACCCATTTCTGGTTGATTTGTTCCCAGTATACCAAAAGTACGGTTAATGAGAAATAGAGGGATATGTAACAAGGATTCAGCGACGGTTGGAGTAAAAAAAATCCGAGCCAAGGTCATGCACCTTGGTTCGGACTGATTGCTTTGGTATAGCCAAGATCACCCTTGAGCTGTCTCGCGGGCAAGCTCTTTGCGAACGATTGGCGCAACCTTCGTGCCGAGTAGTTCGATGGTGCGCAGCAATTCGTTATGAGGCAGCGTACTGACGTCTACGTGCAAAAGGAAGCGCGTTAGACCCAGGTTTTTGTGCAGCAGCACGATTTTCTCTGCAACATACTCGGGATCGCCGACGTAGAGTGCTCCGCGAAGGCTGCGAGCATCATCGAACGATTCGCGGGTGTATGGCGCCCAGCCGCGCTCGCGGCCAATGGTGTTCATTTGGGCAGCTGTCGACGGGTAGAATAAGTCGGCAGCTTTCTCCGTTGTATCGGAGATGAAGCCGTGTGAATGGGTCGCGATCTGCAGCTTGCTTACATCATGTCCCGCTTTCGCGGCTGCTTCTTTATAGAGTTTGACTAAAGGAGCGAATCTCTCCGGCATACCGCCAATGATTGCAAAGACGACCGGCAACCCTAGGATGCCAGCGCGAATCGCGGACTCCGGATTGCCGCCGGTTCCGATCCATACGGGCAGCGGCTCCTGAACAGATCGCGGATAGACGCCAAGGTTGTTGATGGCGGGACGATGACCGCCGCGCCAGCTTACTTTCTCCGTTTCGCGGATCGCGAGTAAAAGCTCAAGCTTTTCCTCGAATAGTTCGTCGTAATGGTTCAAGTCGTATCCGAACAATGGAAAAGATTCGATAAACGAGCCGCGGCCTGCCATAATTTCTGCTCGTCCATTGGATAGGCCGTCTAATGTGGAGAAAGCTTGGTAAACGCGAACCGGATCGTCCGAAGACAACACAGTCACAGCACTTGAGAGCCGGATTCGTTTGGTTGTAGCAGCTGCAGCAGCTAGGATAACGGCTGGTGCTGAGCTCGCGTAATCTGCGCGATGATGTTCGCCGATCGCATAGACGTCCAGGCCGACTTGATCGGCAAGATTAATCTCCTGAACGGCTTGTCGGAGCCGCTCGGCATGCGTGACGCCGCCGGCTCTCGGAGCAGCCTCGAGAAAAGTGCTTATTCCTATTTCGAGTGAAGAAGTCGTAAGATTAGTCATAGTTATTCTCTCCCTTCTGTATAGGAATAATTATACTTTATATTTTAATGTAACTCAACAAAAGTAAGTTAATATCAACTGGCCCCAAGGGATCAGCTTCGTTGGAGGAGCTTCATGGATTGTTGTTACTATTTTAGTATCGTGGATTTCGCTGAAAATTAACCGGAATGAATGATTTTGATTTGTATTTAAATGTAACAGAATTGAAATCTTATTTTCATATGGTTTTAATGAAACAAGCCTATAATAAAAGTCGACCCCCCTTTAAAATATATATCTTAAGACCCGCAGCCCGTTGCTGTGGGTCTCTTTTTATGCTTTTAGGTGCCAGTAAGCTTGTCCAGAAGGATTAGCGGAGAGAAGGTTGCCATTTTTAGACTACAATTGAGAGATTGCCTGCTGAGTTGACCATGTAGCACTGCTGAATGCCTGAAAGTTTGTAACAGCGGCCTGAAAGGCCTGTTCACTTACAGTGGCGGTGGCATCATAAACAACCGCGGTTTGGAAGCCATTTTCGATTAAATCTCGCATATGAGATTCTACACAAATATTGGATAGGACTCCTGCCAAAATAACCTTTTCTTTTCGCTGCTGACGTAGTTGGTAAACTAGATCATTACTCTGCGGACTAGCTATCTTATGGGCTGTAGCAATGACTGTTCGATTAGATAATATGTATGGTTTAAGGGATGGAACCCAGTCGGCTCCTACAGAAGTGTAGTCATTTTGTTTTTGAAAAACGCGTAGCTTTAATAACATATCTTGTTCAGCACCAGTAAATTGCCAATGATAATCATGCGGATAAATATAATGGGGGGATATAAAAAGCTGATACCCTTTGCTCATGGCTGTGTGCATTAGCATTTCCAAGTTACCAAGTGTGTTGTTATGCTCAATATTATTTTTAGTTAAATGGTAGCCCTTACCTCCAGGTGATAGAAAGTCGTTCTGCGGGTCCGTAATGACAATTGCTGTATTAGCGGGATGAGGTGTAAACATATTCTTCCTCCAAGTCACATCATAGTATGAGGATTTGCCTACTGTTCCTCATGAATATATGAATGGGAGCTTGGTCATATTCCGCTAGTTTCTTTAGAAAAAAAGACAGCCGACAAGGAAATCGGCTGCCTCTCTATCCGTATTTATGTGCCCTACAAAGGTTTACTGAGCATAGCCTGCCACTGATCAATTTCGAGGGTTTGAAGCTTACCATTTTCAATATGAACGGAAAAGTATTCTCGAATAGTCGGATCTGCGTGGCTAATGAAGTGCTCAACGGTTTTCGCTTGTTCTTCGTTCTCAGCGGTACGCATGACCCATACAGGGAATTTGTGTTGTTTGCGATTCATTACGGATTGCTCTACTTGCAATCCTTCTTTCTCCGCAAGCGCTTGCCATTCCAGAACAGTTAAACAGCGAACATGGCTGGTATCACGCATAGCTTCAAAAGTATTCATAAATTGATTAAGTGCTTCGCCATAGGGAGCAACATTATCGATAAGAATTAATTTGCCGCCTGGTTTAAGTACACGTGCCGCTTCGTGAAGGAATAGGTGAGGATTAGGAAAGTGATGAGCAGCTATGCGGCAGGTTACGGCATCAAACGAACTATCAAGAAAAGGCAGCTGTTCGGCATCAGCTACAACAAAAAGTACATTATTGCACTGCGCCTGCTTCAAGTGGTCAGCGGCAGCAACCAGCATAGGACGCGTTAGGTCAGTAGCGACAACCTGCTGGACATGAGGAGATAGCTGCTTGGCCACGTGGCCTCCACCCGTCGCAATATCCAGCACGTTCCAAGTATTTTCTACGGGCAGCCAACTCAGAAGCAGTGCGAGATCATCACCTTTTGCATGATTCTCACTTGTCACGTACTTGTTAGCATGTTTGGCGAATTGCTGCTGTACATGCTGTTTGATGGACTTGTCGTTATCCATAAGAACACCTCCGAAATTAAATTTCACTAGATGAAACCTAGTGTCACATTGCGGAACTCACACTTATTTTATCACAATAAATGCAAAGGTGGTATTTCTATGGACTGGTAACCTAATACGTCTGTATTATTTTTTCATGCGTCTCAATCCATAATCGTTTATTTTCAGTTTCACGCTGTACGTAACAGGGATTTTACTGAATTCTTGGTCCCAGTTTTGTTTCACTTTTTGCCAAACTTGAGGGTAATGGATTCTTAATTGCGTACCAAACCCGGCAATCTCAACAAGATACTTGCTTTGCATGGTCTTGAGAATCATGTCGATATGCCGAGCGACTTCTTTTTCTGCGGCTTTTTCCGCTGATTGAAGGTAGCTGTCATCGAAATAGTCGACTTTGTCCCGCCAGTCCTCCGTTAGGCGGCCTATGGAGTCAATTTCCACGTTAAAGGAAATCTTGTCCCCGGATACTTTCGGTTGAATACGGCTCTTTAGCGATTCCAACTCATAGATGATGAACGGATGATTTCCCTCATCCGTTGTTTTCACCACGCCCCCTTTACTCTTTCCAGTTAACCAGGTCAAGCCTTCCAACTCTTCTTCACTCAGAAAGCCGATCAGCTTATTTTCTCCATGCTTGAACACGGCAGCTCCAGCAAATTTCACTTCGCCTTGCGCGGCAACTACGCTCTGGATCAGGAAGCTGGAATGGGTAGCGATCTTTTCCATCACGTTTTGGATCGTCATTGACGGTAAAATCCTCGTAGACCTGTATTGATTTTTGGAAATCCGCACGAGTCGATCCACAGGAATTTCTGGTCCTTCTGACTCTAGCGTATCTTTCGCCAGCCCTCTGGCTACAAGTACAAGACCGCTTTCCCTAACCTCATTATCGCGAAAATGCTGATCAATCAATGTCTGTAAATCTATGCTGCGCACAAGCTTCTCCCCGAAGACGAACATTTTTTGATGCTGGTTGAAAAGCGGCCTGGACTCGAGTGAGACTTCTCGTGCGAATTGGTGAATCATATCTCCAGAAAGGGAGTGATTTTTATAGGGCTTGAGGTCGGCGGCGATACTCCTGGACGCAGCAATCTTGGGAACAACAATTTGCCAGGTTATGGTGATGAGGTCTTGTTTCCGGTAGCCTCCGCCTTTTTCATTCAATTTGTCCTCTTTCGGCGCTTCATCCCCGTAATCGATTGCTTCGCCTACCACAATGGACATTTCCGTAATGTTTTTACTATCCCAGCAGCCGGTCATAACGAGTAGCGACAGTAAGAGCAAATTGGCAGTGATTATTTTAATTTTAAACATAGGATTTTTTCCTTAATAAAGTAATGATAAGAAGGATTGGCGCTAACAGTGCAATGATTCCAAAAAAGCTGCTACCGATCGCGTCTCCAAGTGCTTTGACTTGATTTATGCTTTTGGGATACATAGCTATGATGAAAATCACCGGAAGAACGATGTAAATATAGAGGTTGTAGTTTTTCTTAAACGTATGTGAGAGCCCTAGAGCAACAATGAAATGATATATAACAAATCCGGCAAATACTTGGATTAAGCGAACAACGATGAGCAGTGATTCATACCGTTCAAGAAAAAAACCGGTAATTTCATAGGACCGGACGATGGATATGGCAGGCCATGTCAAAGTGGCGACTTGTTCGAACGGTATGCTCCCAAGGACGACGATGAGGGTGACCAGATAAATGAATACGGAAATACCAACGCCAGCTAGAAGTGCTTTGCCAGCTTTTTCAGGTCTGCTCATATAAGCAGTAACGAATAACATCGTTTCTATGCCAGCAAAGGCTCTCCATGTTTCAGGCAGTCCTTTGAATATAGGACCAATCCCCATACCTAGCACAGGCCGCAAATTTTCAAGTTCAAACAGTCTTACGCTTAACGAGTAACTTATGATAATAATGATGATACTGATGGGCAAAAGTAATTCGAACAGACGGGCGATGGAATTGATTCCTCCGGCGGTAAGGTAAACGCCAACGCACATAAAGACGAGAATGATAAATTCCTTAGGTGTTTTTTCAAGGAATAGATAGTTGATAATCTCTGACATATCACGGATTTCAAATCCGGCAAAAAGAGCGAAATACACGATCAGAACCAGATTAAGCCCCTTTCCCACCCATTTGCCTGTGATGATTTGGCTGTATTCAAAAAAGGTTTTCCCTGGAAAGCGCTGGCTAAGTCTGACCATAATCAACCCGAAACCAAACGCAAGGATACCTCCAAGGAGTACTGTTATCCATCCGTCAGGCGTCTTCATCGTATCTGCGAGAAATCTCGGCAAGGTCAGGATGCCCACACCTAGCAGAATATTCGCTAAGATGACAGCAGCTTGAGGCGTTGTAATACGATCATTCGGACGAATCATCTGACCGTTCCCCTTTCATTGGACGATTTCCTTGCCGTGTTTGATCCTGTGGATTCATCATCTGGGGCCGTTTCTTCATACTCGAAAGAGGAGCACGTATGAATAAGTCTTTCCAATCGCTTGCCCGGTAAGGAGCAAAGGGGCTGGCGTAAGGGATTCCAAAGTTTTTGATTTTGGCAAAATGAATGCTTAGAAAAAGCGTGAACATTACAACACCGTAGATCCCAAGCATCGCGGCCGAAAACATGGCAACAAAACGCAATATGCGTAAAGCAATCCCTGCGTCGTATTGAGGGATAGCAAAGGATGAGATCGCGGTTAACGATACAACGATAACCATTAATGGACTTACGATGCCTGCTTCAACAGCTGCCTGACCGATGACCAGTCCTCCGACAAGTCCGACCGTCTGACCGACAGGCTTAGGCAAACGAAGTCCTGCTTCACGTAAAATTTCAATCACGACCTCCATGATCAAAGCTTCTAAAAATGGGGGGAATGGAACCCCTTCACGGGTTCCGGCCATAGAAATAGCAAGTTTGGTCGGGATCAAACCCTGATGAAACGATAGGAAAGAGATGTAGATGGCCGGTCCTAGGAGTGCAACGAATGCGGCAAAAAAGCGTAATAAACGCACCAAGGAAGAGGGAAGCCAATGAACATAATAATCTTCGGGTGATTGCAGCATCATGCTGAGCGTCACTGGAACTATAGAAGCATAGGAGCTTCCATCTGTCAGAATGGCCACTCTGCCTTCTAGCAATGAGGCAATGACACGATCTGGACGTTCTGTGCTTTGTACCTGCGGAAATGGTGACATGAAGTTATCTTCAATTAACTGATCGATATATCCGGATTCAAGAGGGTCATCGATCTTGATTTTCTCAATTCTACGCTTGACTTCATCCACCAGATTCGAATCTACAATGCCATCTATGTAAGAGATGACCAAGTTTTTCTTGTTCCGCTCGCCAACTTGGAAGCCCAGTATTTGCAAATTAGGATCGGATGCTCTTGAGCGCACCAGAGAGATATTCTCTTCGAGCGAGTTGACAAAGCCGATCTTGGGCCCGCGTACAAGCGATTCCGAAGACGGCTCTTCGAAATTTTGCGGCACAGTGGAACCCGTTCCTAGGATCAAACCACCGGGAATACCATCAATAAGCAAAGCAGTCGACCCCGTTAACACGGTTTCAATAACCTGATAGACATGCTCAGTCTCGGTTATTTTGGAGAGCGGTAAAATATGATTTTTAATGAATGCTTTGAAATCGGTGCTGGCATACAATTCGGTCACATTAGTTTTCCAAAGATCCACCATTAACGGTTTGAGAATATACTCTTGAATCATCGTTGAGTCGGATATTTTGTTCATACTGACGATAGCCGCGCGAATCGTGCTCCCTCCGATATTGAATTCGCGCACCGAATAATCCGAGTTGTTGCCCAGACGCTCGGATAACAGGTTTAAATTCTCTTCTAAACGACTATTCAGCCTATCGGTGGACGGCCAATCTGTCCACGGTTTTGACGCCGAGTTACTTGTGGTCCAGAGGGAGTTGTTAGGAACCATAGGCTCGTTTTCTTCGTTCCAACCGCGATTAATCCGCTCTTTTTGATAAAACCAACCAAATAATCTAGAGCTACCATAAGGAATAAGAAAAGTGAGCGATGCCCACATGAGCAGTTTCCAACTCGGAAGAGCTTCTGCTATCGAACGCCACATTGACAACACCCCCGTATTTATTATGTTTATTTAACAGAATTTTCATGTATGGATTAGAATTTAGCCGCTAACTTCTATATACTTTTCTTAATAAGATAGGGGGCATCATAGAGAGATGGAAAAATTAAACGGCAAAAAAATTGTTATTGCGGGCTCCAGAAAAACAGATGAAATGAGCTTATTAATTCAGAAACAGGGAGGAACCGCAATCGTTCGTCCTTTACAAGGCTTCATTTATTTGGATGAGTCGGCTATAGAGGAAGAATTACACTTTTGTGTAACGAACAAAGTGGACTGGTTTGTGTTCACAACGGGAGTTGGCGCAGACACGCTGCTAAACGCGGCTGAAAAATTAGGTATTTCTTCCATGCTGCTGCAAAAAATGAAGGATGCGAGAGTTGCTGCGCGCGGATACAAGACGATCAACTTGCTTAAGAAGCTAGAAATTAATCCAATCGTTATAGATGAAGATGGGACTATACAAGGACTAATTAATCGTTTAGATAATTGCGACTTTGCGGATCAAACGGTCGTTGTTCAGCTGCATGGAGAACCACAGCCGGCGTTGATTCAATTCTTGGAGGAGCGGGGAGCAGCAATCGTTCAACTTTTGCCTTATCGGCATATTGAACCGGAATCCTCCGTACTTGAAACGCTGTGTCATGAGCTTACTACGGGTTCGATTGATGCGGTATGCTTCACTACTGCCGTGCAAGTGAGATATTTGTTCGAATACACGAGACGACAAGGGATTATGGATACCGTTCGACAAGCTTTTTCCACCGATGTTAAAGCCGTTGCTGTTGGTAAAGTAACAGCTGAAGCATTAAGAGAGGAAGGAGTGAATCAGGTGGTCGTGCCTGAAACGGAGCGAATGGGGGCAATGATTATTGAATTAGTGAAGGATTACAATAAGCTATAATGATAATATTGATAGACTACAAGGACATGGAGGATCTAATGGTTAATTTTAGAAACGCCACAGCCGAAGATGTGATTAAAATTGTGGAAATGCTCGCGGATGACGAACTGGGGAAGACAAGAGAACGTTATGAAATGCCACTTCCCGAAAGCTATTTAAAAGCATTTGAATCTATTGAGCTAGACCCAAATAATGAATTGATTGTTGCCTGCCTAGGTGAAGAGGTTGTTGGTGTTCAACAAATCACGTTTACTCCTTTTCTGACACATCAAGGGAGCTGGAGAGCTACGATTGAAGGGGTTCGTACAGCTTCTTCACATAGGGGACAAGGGATTGGGAGCCAATTAATTCTATGGGCAATTGAACGTGCCAAGCAGCGAGGCTGCAACATGATTCAACTTACGACGGATAAAAAGCGAGTAGATGCGCTGCGTTTTTATGAACGTTTAGGTTTTAAAGGGACTCATGAGGGTTTGAAAATGAAGCTTTAATTTAAAAGGGGTTATTTCTAAATATTCCTTTACAGGAATATTCCTTTCGTGGTATATTCTGTTTAGCAAAAGAAATACAAACCAACACGAATCGAAGGCCCCGTACACTTACAGCAAGAGAACGGATGATGACAATGGATATTAACGTCATGAGTGCCTTAGCAGAACCAACCCGCATGCAAATTGTTGAGCTTTTGCGCGAATGCCCGCTCACCGTAGGGGAAATCGCCGAGCGGCTGCAGCTGCGCCAGCCGCAAGCATCCAAGCATTTGCGTGTGCTCAGCGAGGCTGGCATTGTGGAAGCCGAGGTAGATGCGAATCGCCGAATCTACAGGCTGCGGCCAGATCCTTTTCGAGATCTCGACAAATGGTTGGAGGGCTACCGCGTTATCTGGGAGCAGCGATTCGACCGCCTGGATGACTATTTGCAGAAGCTGCAGGGTAAGGACACCAAGAAGTGAGCGCAACGACAGAGCGAATTTGACCAATTAATAAGATATCAAGGAGGAAGTTAAATGACGAATCAAATGGTATCCAAAGTAGAGGGTAACGTGCTAATTTTGGAACGGGAATTCAAAGCCCCTCGCGAATTGGTATTCCAGGCTTTCACGCAAGCCGAACACTTGAAGCATTGGTGGGGCCCAAGTGGCTGGACGCTTCCTGTCTGCCATGTTGATTTCCGCGTAGGCGGGGTTTGGCATTATTGCATGAAGTGCGAAGATAAGAACCAAGGCGACTTCTATGGCATGGAATCGTGGGGCATAGGTGTGTACCGTGAAATCGTCGTGCCTGAGAAGATTGTGTATGTAGATGGCTTCTCCGATGCAGAAGGCAACGTGGCGGATAATATGCCGCAAACCCTCGTGACACTGGCTTTCATTGAGACGGAGAACGGCACGAAGGTCATTAATCGCGGAGAATATGCGTCGGCTGAAGATTTGCAGAAAGTGATGGACATGGGCATGCTGCAAGGAATCACAGAAACATGGAACAGATTGGTCGAGCACTTGGAGTCAATCCAGGCGTAAGTGAAAAGAAGATAAAAAGAGGGTGTCCCGTAAGTCATATTAATGACTGTGGGACACCCTTGTTTGAGTATTATGGGCAACGTTTAGATCGACATGCCTCCCGAGACCTCGATGCGTTGAGCGTTGACCCAACGGTTGTCTTCGGAAAGCAGTGAAGCGATCATCGGGCCAATGTCGTCAGGTTCACCGGCGCGGCCAAGCGCCGTCATCTCCGCGATACGTTTGTTCAAATCGGGATTGTCTCGTACCATGCCGCCGGAGAAATCGGTTGCGATGGCTCCCGGTGCAACGGTATTGACCGCTATTCCGCGTGCTCCTAACTCTTTCGCTTGGTAACGGGTTAGAGTCTCAATGGCACCCTTCATGGATGCATAAGCTGAACTCCCCGGAGATATGATACGAGTAAGGCCTGTGGAGATGTTCACGATCCGACCGCCATCGCTGATGAGTGGCAGAAGACTTTGAGTGAGGAAAAATACTCCCTTAAAGTGGACGTTATAAAGTTTATCCAGCTCTTCTTCCGTCGTTTGATCGAAACTTTTGTGAAGCGATGTTCCTGCGTTATTGACCAGGAAGTTAAAGCTCTCAGTTCCAAGTTCGTTAAGTGTCTGACGCACGCTCTGTACGAATGGGTTAAATGTGCTGATATTGCTGGTATCGAGCTGCAGAGCAATAGCCTTGCGCCCCATCTCGCGGACGAGGTCTATAACGATTTCAGCTTCAGCTTGATTCGTATTGTAGGTGAAGATCACGTCGACGCCTCGCTTGGCAAGGTTGAGTACTGTGTTACGGCCAAGGCCGCGGCTACCCCCTGTGACAATGCCGATCTTGGTAGGTGTGGTTGGTGTATTCATCTCTATTCCTTCTTTCGTGGATTTTTAGTTTGCGAACAGTTAACTAACTGTTTAGTTATATCATAAAAGCTATCTGATGGTTTGTCAACTCAATAATGCCCATGATATATTGTAGCTAAAATGAGGGTATAAGGAGGAACCGCCATGCGAAACGCCGAAGCAACGCGGGAACGAATATTGGAGGCGGCTTTGGCGGAGTTTTCTGCCTATGGTATCGCAGGAGCGCGGGTCGATCGTATTGCCAAGACAGCCGGTTGCAACAAAAACTTGATCTACATCTATTTCGAGAGTAAAGAGAAGCTGTTCACGACTACTTTGCAAAAACACCTCATGCGTGTCTATGAGGAATTAATCTTCACGCCTGAGGACCTCTCAGGTTACGCGGAGCGCGTATTCGACTTTACCATGTCGAACCCCGATTTGATGCGACTCATGACATGGTCAAGCCTGGAACTAAGAGCAGAAAGTCCAGCTGAGCGCCATGAGGTTCACGGCAAGAAGGTGGAGGCGTTGCAGAAGGCTCAAGCCGATGGCCAGGTGGGAGCGAGCTTCTCGCCGGGGTTTCTTCTGACGGCGATTATGACGCTAGCCACGGCTTGGACGGCGACGAATCCCTTTGGGCCATCGCTCCATCCAGAAGCGGCAAACCATCCTAATGAGCTGAAGGCTGCAATCGCTAGAGCTGTTAGGTTGATAGCGCAAGGGGATCAACTGTCTGGGAAATGATGTAGGAGACAGGGAACTAGAGTCCGCTATATCGCTGAAATGGCACAATTTTCACGAGCAAGGGGAACTACGTTCCGCTATCTAGTCAATTTCGCTTGAAAAAGCGTCATGGAAGCATAATTAAGACCCTGTAGTTCCACTCTGAAAAGCAAATAGCTCACTTGTTCCGAATAGAGGACTCAAGTTCCCTCTATTTGATGGCACGCATACAAATTGGACCGTCAGGAGAATCTTCCTGACGGTTTTTGTTAAGAGATTTGAGTGAGGTTGTGGTACGTTGCCTCATTGGATGAAATCCAATGAAAATGCCAATAGCGCACCTAAAGTGCTCATTCCATTGGACGAAATCCAATGAAAATGCAATTTCAGGCGCTGTAACACCACGATGAACTTGTTCTCATTGGATTTCATCCAATAAGATCGGTAATTGAGCCTTTAAATCACTGTGTTCATTGGATTTCATCCAATGAACCAATACTTTATTTGGCGTGCAACCGCCCTCTCATTTTTGTTCTTATGGGGATTTGATATACATCAAAAAATAATTATGATATTATGTTTTGAATTTATCATTTTTCAATAAGGGGGACACATCTTTGATTAGTCTAGGAACATTGATTGCTTTTGGAATTGTATCGCTTGGGATGGTTTGCTCTCCTGGACCTAATATGATTTACCTCATCTCGCGCTCGATAGCGCAAGGTCGCAAAGCTGGCATTATCTCGCTAATGGGCGTTGTGCTTGGCTTTCTCGTTTATTTGATTGCCTCTATGGTGGGGCTCATCGCTATTTTCAATACCGTGCCGATCATTTACACGGCAATGAAGTGGACGGGAGCGGCCTATCTCCTTTGGCTAGCATGGAAAGCAATTAAACCCGGCTCCGCTTCTACACTTGAACCTATCGCGCTCCCGATTGAGAAGCCTAGAAAGTTGTTTCTGATGGGTTTCATAACCAATTTGCTTAATCCCAAAATCGCAGTGTTGTACATCTCGCTTCTCCCGCAATTCCAGGATCCAAATCAAGGCTCGTTGCTCACACAGAGCGCGATTCTAGGTATGACGCAAATTGCTATCAGCTTTGCGGTGAATCTGCTAATTGTTCTTACTGCAAGTAAAATTGCCGGTTGGTTCGGCAAACGTCCGACATGGCTGAAGGCACAACGATGGGTGATGTCCGGAGTGCTAGCGGGACTTGCCGTTAAGCTGGCAATCCAGCGCCGGTAATGGCGAACTTTCCGTTATTAGATAAATATCGGCATCAAGTCCCCTCCCAAAGCAAGGAATTCAGGAGTGCTATAGCGAATTTTTAACTTGAAGGAGCGTGATCATATGAAAAATATTCGGAACTGGGCTGGCAACTACAGGTATAGCGCCAGCGAACTACATACTCCCGTAAAAGTAGAAGATGTACAAGAATTAGTAGCTAGAAGTAAACAAATTAAGGTGCTTGGCACAAGGCATTCATTTAATGGCATTGCTGATTGTACCGATAGCTTGCTTTCGCTTCAAAACTTGAATCGCGTGGTGGCATTAGACACCGTTCAAAATAGGGTAACGGTTGAAGCGGGAATCCGGTATGGGGAGCTATGTGAATATCTACATAAACACGGTTATGCGATTCACAATTTGGCATCTCTGCCGCACATCACCGTTGCTGGCGCATGCGCTACCGCGTCCCATGGTTCTGGCGATCGGAATGGCAATCTTGCTACCATTGTTGATTCCATAGAGCTGGTTCAAGCAAACGGAGAACTGGCCGTATTTTCCCGGGAACAGCAAAATATTGAAGGTGCAGTCGTTGGCCTAGGAGGACTGGGAGTGCTCACCCAGATGACGCTGGATGTGATCCCAAATTTTCAAATGAGTCAGTATGTCTATGATGATCTTCCCTTCGAGCAACTGGATGAGCACTTTGATGATATTTTTTCCCATGCCTATAGTGTTAGTTTGTTTACCGATTGGAAAAGCGCGAAGGTTAATCAAGTTTGGCTAAAGCAGAAAAGGACAGATCACACCTCAACCCAAGCAGAACCTGAGTTTTTT
Organism: Paenibacillus sp. J22R160; assembly: GCF_059692135.1. Lineage (NCBI taxonomy): Bacteria > Bacillati > Bacillota > Bacilli > Caryophanales > Paenibacillaceae > Paenibacillus > Paenibacillus sp. J22R160. Next base: position 55,036 of record NZ_JCAUAU010000020.1, read on the forward strand.
GGCGCAAAATTGGCAAACTCACCACGGCATCCGGTGCCAGGACATACGGCGGAGAATTGCAGCGAGCAAATGGGGATTCCGGGACCTTCGCATGAAAGATTGGCTCACTTTCGCATGGATTTCACCCCGAGCGCTGGCGAGGAGCTGCAAAGTGAATATTTCGTGCCACGTGAAGCCGCTTATCAGGCATTGCATGCGATTAATGAAATAAGGGAGCAAATTTCGCCTCTGCTATATATTTCTGAAGTTCGTACGATTGCAAAAGATCTTTTGTGGATGAGTCCTAATTATAAACAGGATTCGGTTGCCATTCATTTCACGTGGAAGCCGAATTGGGAAGCGGTCAAGCAAGTCCTGCCGGTGATCGAAAAGCAGCTTGCGCCTTTCCAGGCTCGTCCGCATTGGGCGAAACTATTTACTATGCAGCCTACGGTGTTGAAGTCTTTATACGAGAAACTGCCGGATTTCCAAGAAATGCTCCTACGCAATGATCCGCAGGGGAAGTTTCGAAATGATTTTTTAAACACGTATATTTACTAAGGTAATGAGTTTGCGATCTTAAGTTCATCTTGCTTGAATGGGCGATAAGGATTATTATGGATCTGTAGATAGAGGTGAGACCATGCCTATTATTCAAGCGCTGGACAGAGCATTGAAAATTTTGGATTTATTCGACGAGTATACGACAGAGCTTAAAATTACAGAAATCAGCGCGAGAATGGAGCTTCACAAAAGTACGGTACACTCCTTATTGAAAACGCTTCAGATGCACGGTTACATCAATCAGGATGTGGAAACTGGCAAGTATAAGCTAGGGCTTAAGCTTTTGGAAAAAGGACAGCTGATGCTGCAAAGCTTGGACATCCGTACAGCCGCCCGCAAGCACTTGGTTGCTCTATCGGAACAGACAGGGCAAACAACCCATCTTGTTATTCTTGATGGGAAAGAAGGTGTGTATTTGGATAAAGTCGAAGGGGAAAAAGCTGCGATTCGTTATTCCCGAATAGGGCGCAGAATTTCACTTCATAGCAGTGCGGTAGGTAAGGTCCTGGCAGCTTTTAGAACAAAAGATGAAATCGATTCGCTCCTTCGGAACTACCAATTCTCCAAGATTACAGACGTGACGATTACGGGGAAAGATGTTTTCGTTAACGAGCTGAATCAGGTAAAAGATCAGGGTTATTCCATTGACAACCAAGAGAACGAACCTGGCGTAAGGTGTGCAGCGGCTCCTATTTTCGAGCATAATGGCTCGATTGTAGCAGCAATCAGTATTTCAACATTAGTCTCAACGGTAGATGATTCATTGTTTAAGGCGTATATTGCGCTTCTCCAAAAGGAAGCTGAAGCAATTTCGCTAACCCTGGGGTTTCGGCACGTTAAGTAAAGCATGTCGAGTCCAGGCATTTTTTTCGTCTGTATTATAGAACGTTGTTTTATAATATAAAACAAATTATAAGGAGTGAACAAAAAATGAGAATTATTCGTTTTGAAAAGGAAGGGTCTGCACAGTTAGCTGCTGTTAATGATCAAGATCATATTTTTGCGCTGCCGCAAAGCGATTTTTTAGCACTAATTCATGAAGCTGATCGATTAGAGATTACACCGCTCGAATTGGTTTCCAAAGCGATTGAAGGCATTGAAGCGTTGCATGATCAAATTGATCAGCTTCAGCTTCTGGTTCCCATTGAGGCTCCAGAAGTATGGGCAGCAGGGGTTACCTATGAGCGAAGCCGCGATGCACGCAACTATGAAGCCACGGAAGGCAGGCTGGATGCTTCCACTTTTTACGATAAAGTTTATGATGCTGTACGCCCGGAAATCTTTTTCAAGTCAACAGCGGCGCGGACGGTAGGTCCTGGCGGCGAAGTACAGCTGCGAAGCGATTCCGTGTGGCAGGTGCCAGAACCGGAGTTAGGGCTTGTTCTCAGCGCCGCAGGGAAAATCATCGGATACACCATTGGCAATGATATGAGCTGCCGGGATATTGAAGGTGAGAATCCGCTTTATTTGCCTCAAGCCAAGGTTTGGAAGCGCTCTTGTTCCATAGGACCCGCAATTCGCTTAGCCGAAACGGTTGATAATCCTTATAACTTGCAGATTACAAGCCATATCTATCGTGATGGGGAAAAAGCAGTCGAGGGAACGGCGAATACGAGTCAACTCAAACGCAAACTTGAGGAACTGACGGAATATTTGATGCGGGATAATGAGTTGTTTGAAGGCACTGTATTGCTGACAGGAACGTGTATCGTACCCCCTAACGAATTTACGCTCGCTCATGGTGACAGAATCGAAATTGAGATTACGGGTATGGGGACACTGATTAATCATGTTGTAAGCGCTAGTAGCTAATTTTACCTTATAAAAAACATATCGCTTAGGAGGAATAAACATGACATCCAAATTCGTCGGCGGACAAACGTATTTGAATTATATAAATGGTGAATGGCAGCCAGCTGGCACTGGGCAAACCGTCCCAAGCATAAACCCGGCTAAAAAAAGCGAAATTGTAGGGTACGTGCAGTCGTCGTCATTGGAGGATTTGAACCAAGCGGTGGCGTCCGCCAAATCAGCGCAGCAAGGTTGGAGGAAGCTGGCTGGAGCGGCAAGAGGCGATTATCTGTATAAAGCAGCTAATCTGCTTGAGAGTCGCATCGATGAAATCGCAGAGAGCATGACGCGCGAAATGGGGAAAACGCTGCCAGAAGCAAAGGGGGAGACGGCAAGAGGCGTAGCCATCCTTCGCTACTACGCTGGTGAAGGGATGAGGAAAAACGGCGACGTGATACCTTCGACAGATAGCGAAGCTCTGATGTTTACGACGCGTGCGCCGCTTGGCGTTGTCGGCGTTATCGCACCCTGGAATTTCCCCGTAGCTATTCCGATATGGAAAATGGCGCCTGCCTTAATCTACGGTAATGCTGTTGTCCTCAAGCCTGCTCAGGAAACGGCAGTGACGGCTGCCAAAATCGTGGAATGCTTCGCAGAAGCGGGACTTCCAGCGGGTGTATTGAATTTGGTAACCGGCAGCGGAGCCGTTATCGGGCAAGGTCTTGCCGAGCATCCGGATGTGAACGGAATTACATTTACCGGCTCGAATGAGGTTGGCAAACGGGTCGGCCAAGCCGCACTAGCTAGAGGAGCGAAATACCAGCTCGAGATGGGCGGGAAAAATCCGATCCTTATCGCTGCGGATGCTGATCTCGATTTAGCGGTTGACGCGACGATCAGCGGAGGAATCCGTTCGACAGGTCAGAAATGTACGGCGACAAGCCGTGTCATTGTGATGAGCGAGGTTTATGAATCTTTTAAAGAAAAGCTGCTGAGCAAATTAAAAGGATTAACCGTAGGGCACGGTCTAGATGCCGGAACATGGCTTGGCCCATGTGCAAACGAAAATCAGCTTAGAACCGTGCAATCCTACATTCAAAAAGGGATAGAAGAAGGCGCTGAACTGTTGTTCGGCGGTTCATCTCCAGACCATCCGGATCTCGCCGAAGGCTTTTATATTCAGCCAACTGTCTTCGATAAAGTAACTCCGGATATGGCGATTGCCCGGGAAGAGATCTTCGGACCTGTTCTCGCGCTTATTCAGGTTGAATCCATGGAACAAGCCATTCAGGTGGCTAATGATTCGGATTTTGGCTTGAGCGCTTCCATTTATACGCAAAATATAGGCAATATTCTTTCGTTTATACAGGATATGGATGCCGGTTTGGTAAGAATTAATTCCGAAACAGCCGGGGTAGAGCTGCAGGCTCCGTTCGGCGGTATGAAGCAGTCCAGCTCTCATTCGCGCGAGCAAGGACAGGCGGCTATCGAATTTTTCACCTCGATAAAAACTGTGTTTCTCAAAGCGTAGCTCCTTGCTAGGATGCCTGATTCGGAAGGGTGAAAATTGATGACTGAGCAATTAAAATCGATTATGGGCAATGAAAATAACGATTTGTACACGATCCATACGCATGCGCAAGGCCCGAAAGGCTCATTGCCATTAACGAAAGAGATGTTATTGCATGCTCCGAGCGGAGAGTTGTTCGGTCTTACCCAAAATGTGGGGATGGGGTGGAAACCGTCTCGCCTGAAGGGGAAGCAGTACCTTTTGCTGAGCACACAAGGGGGCATTCGTAAGGAGGACGGCAGTCCCGTTGCTCTGGGCTATCATACCGGCCACTGGGAGGTTGGCCTGTTGACGCAGGCTGCTGCAGAAGTAATCACAGAAAGCGGCGGGGTTCCTTTCGCTGGTTATGTGAGCGACCCTTGCGACGGCAGGTCTCAGGGGACGGAAGGTATGTTTGATTCTCTTCCATATCGCAATGATGCAGCGATCGTATTTCGTCGTCTCATCCGCTCGTTGCCGACACGCAAAGGCGTCCTCGGTGTGGCAACCTGCGATAAAGGACTGCCCGCGATGATGATAGCGCTGGCTGGCATGCATGAGCTTCCATGCGTAATCGTGCCTGGGGGAGTGACATTACCCCCAACGGAAGGCGAGGATGCTGGGAAAATTCAAACCATTGGCGCCAGGTATGCGAATGGTGAAATCAGCCTGGATGATGCTGCGGATCTCGGCTGCCGGGCTTGCGCAACACCGGGCGGAGGCTGCCAGTTTCTTGGAACGGCGGCTACTTCGCAAGTGGTTGCAGAGGCTATGGGCATGACGGTGCCTCATGCTGCACTAGCTCCATCCGGTCAACCCGTATGGGAAGAGATGGCTAGGCAATCGGCACGCGCTATGATGACATTGGAGGAAAAGGGACTTCGGATGAAGGATATTTTGACGGAAGCGTCCATCCACAATGCCATGGTTGTTCATGCAGCTTTCGGAGGATCGACAAACTTGCTGCTGCATATTCCAGCTTTCGCCCACGCGGCAGGGCTGCCGGTTCCGACCGTTCAAGATTGGATACGTGTGAATAAAAGCGTACCAAGGTTAGTTAGCGTTTTGCCTAACGGTCCGGAGTATCATCCGACTGTGAGGGTGTTTTTGGCTGGCGGGGTGCCAGAAGTGATGCTGCATCTTCGACGTTTGGGCGTACTGAAGGAAAATGCGTTGACCGTAACGGGGGAAACACTGGGGACTGTATTGGATTGGTGGGAATCGAGCGAACGTCGCCACAAAATGCGGAGCCTGCTTATCGAAATGGACGGCATAGATCCCGATCAGGTCATTATGAGTCCGGAGCGTGCCAAAGAGAGAGGATTAACCTCGACAGTAACGTTCCCTATGGGGAACTTGGCTCCGGAAGGATCAGTCATCAAATCAACTGCGATTGACCCGACAACGGTTGGGGAAGACGGCGTTTACCGCCATCGGGGCAAAGCCAAGGTGTTTACCTCAGAGAAAGCGGCTATCACGGCAATCAAGAATGGCGGCATTGGGGCCGGGGATGTTATGGCGTTAATCGGGCGAGGGCCATCGGGTACGGGGATGGAGGAGACTTATCAGTTAACCTCGGCGCTGAAACATCTGCCGTTCGGTAAATACGTGTCGCTCATTACCGATGCGCGGTTTTCGGGCGTATCCACAGGGGCTTGCATCGGCCACGTTGGACCTGAGGCGCTAGCTGGCGGGCCGATTGGTAAGCTGCGGGATGGTGATATCATCGATATCGTCGTGGACCGTAACAGTTTGGAAGGCACGATTCATTTTCTGGGTGACGGTGATGGTGACGCGGTGCTTACGCCCGATGAAGGAGCGCTTATGCTTGCTGCTCGGGAGCCTCATCCCGAGCTCGCCGCAGATCCAAGACTTCCTGATGATACGCGATTATGGGCAGCTCTGCAGGCTGTCAGCGGCGGGACTTGGGCAGGAAGCGTATATGATGTGGAGCGGATCATCGCTGTTTTGGAAGCAGGTAAAAAAGCCTTGGCTGAGCAGAGCGTTTAGGCGATTATGACAGCTTCATAGATTGGTTAAGGCAGTTCTGTTGGTGTATTCGACAGGACTGCTTTTTTGCTGGTTCTTGGAGAGCAGGGGAAAGCGGCGAATGTGAGGGACTAATGGGGAGGGGAAGTAGGGAATGTGTGAGAAATTGTGGGAAGCTAGAGGAACTACAGGGCGCTATTTCAGCAATTATTGGACAATTGGCCAGGGAAGGGGAACTGTGATCCGCTATTTCGTCATTCTGGAGGTCAATTGGGACGAAGGAGGCAAAATAAGACCCTGTAGTTACCCTGTCCTCACCGAAGGAGTGCTTTTTACTAAAATAAGGGAATGGAGTTCCCTTATTAATTGCGGTGCCTCCGGGGGAGGGGCATCGATTAAGTATTTTTGAAGAATCATCTAAAAACAGGATTGAAATCGCTTACGGTTTGATCTATAATCAAACTAATATCACTAGTAATACTAGTTATATAAAAACGGAAGTAGTTAACAACTATGGAGGGAAGGAGGTCATCATTTCTTGGGTCAAGGGCAATATGGAATCACCTTGATTTTGCTGAGCAGTTTTTTTATTCCGATTATTCTGGCCCGCCTCGAGCTGCGCTTGGAGAGGTTCAAGAAGAGATCCCGGACCATCCTGTGTACGTCAACACGGGGGATATAAAATAAGCGCCAAACTTTTCTTCTTTAATGGAAGCGATTTCAAAACAAGGAGCTGCTAGCTACTTTTATGATGTATTGTAGCAAACGCTCGCACTTAGCTCACTATTACCATCTTCCTTATAATCGACCTTACACACTCACACGCACACTTGCATAATTATCTTTACGCACTCGCCTAATCAATCTCCCACACACTCACTCGCATACGCTCACTATTACGCTACTAGCTCACTCTTACATACACACACACACACTCACTCACCAAGACGTTTCACACACTAGCTCTGATATGCACACTCAAAAAATTGGAGGAAGCTGCATGAATGCTAAGAAAAAAATCTTAAGCACCATCTTAGGCGTATCTCTACTTTTCTCAATGGCGCCCGCCGCCTTCGCGACTAACAATTACTATCCGTCCAATCAAGGTCCTTCTCAAGCCCAACCGCCAGCAGGACGCGAGTATTTTCCTACTGATATAAGTAAGCTGCCAAGTTCTGAAGGCCTGCCTGATCTGTTTAAGCTGCTTGACCCTACGAAGGGAACGAATGGATCTGTGACCACGAAGGAAGAATGGACACAAAGGCGTTCAGAACTCTCTGACTTGCTGCAGTATTACTATTACGGCTATGAAATGAAGACCGCTAAAGAGAATGTTACCTATTCAGGCAATCTAAGCACGAGTAACGCAACGCTTACGGTTACCGTCAAAAACCCTGAGAATGACAGATCCGGCAGCTATAATGTAACCGGTATTTACATCCCGACTTACAAACAGGGAGTATCGGATGCCGATCTGAAAGCCGGCGAAACCAACATCGCGCCACCCTATCCGTTTGTTATCGGCGTAGGTGGCGGTGTTTCCGCTAACATGCGCAACGCTTTCCTGCGTCGCGGTTACGCTGTGATGAACAATCCCACCGGCACGATTTACAGCGACAACGCAAGCCGGAGTGGCTTATATACCACACTGTATCCTTTTAATAAGGATACATATGAGGGCAATTCCGGCGCGCTGATGGGCTGGGCATGGGGGATTTCCCGCACCATCGACGCACTCGAAAATGGTGCCTATCAAGGCCTCATCGACCCTACTCGCTCGGTTGTTACCGGTGTTTCGCGCAATGGTAAGGGTGCAGCTCTCGCCGGAGCATTCGATGAGCGTATCAGCATTGTTGTGCCTGTTGATCCCGGGCAGGGGGGCATAGCCTCAATGCGTTATAGCTCCGAAGGCCGCATCTACAACTATAACGTGCCTAATAGCAGCACCGGTGCTCCGAACGCTTCTTACAGCAACTCCAATATGAACCGGAGCTTCTTCCGAAACGAGAAGCCAACCAACCTGCTCACTACCGGCGAGGCCCATTGGTTGGACGTCAAAGCCGAGGATTTCCGGTATGAGCTCGACAATCTCCCTTTCGACTCGCATGCACTTGCTGCGCTCGTTGCTCCCCGACCGCTTATCACCTATACGGGAGAAGGTTTTGACTGGCTGAGCTCCCCGGGAACTGTACTAGCTACAGTTGCAGCCAAAGAAGTCTATGAGCTCCTTGGTGTGGGCGACAACATCGCCGTCCGCGTCCATGACGGCGCGCATGCCTTCCAAGATCGCGACCACGCCTACATGTTGGCGATCATGGACCGTGAATTCCACGGAGGAAAGTATGGCGATCCGCTCAAGGTTGAAGGACCCGACACGCTAGGCGTTAACGTGAACCCGCCACTTCATCCTGCTGCCACCTACAGCAGCGTGTGGAAAATGTCCGTCTATCCGTACGAGGTAGACAGTTCATTTATCCGTTGGTCGCAGCCGGGCAAGTACTCGATTTATACCACGAACGAGATGTTGACAGCGGACTATCCCGCAACGATCAAAGCCTATTCGGACGCTCCGCAGGTTAAGCTGGACACAGGCTCAGGCACCTATACCGCTGATGTCGCCCAAGGTGTCGCTACTTTTGCGCTGAGCGCTGATAAGGTCAAAGCGGGTCGCTATACGCTTTCGACCATTGGAAGCAGCAAGGATAATAAGTCGGTCTACCTTCAGAGTTATGACCTCAAGGGGATTCTTCGCACCAGCATCACAGGTGATGACACGGGCGATCAACGGTGGGTTTTCGGTTTTACAAGTAAAGTCGATAAGAATGCCATCAAAATCTTCGCCAACAACGTGCCAGTTCCATCAAGTGTGAATGAAGGACTGGAGCCGGGGTGGATACTCCCTTATGGTGCTTCTATTAACACCGGCTATTCGAGCGCTGACGCTGATAACACCAACAAGCACTCCTTCTTTCAAGAAGAAGTCCCGGGTTTCCCGGTTAGTTATGCCGCAGGGACGAATAGGGTTGTCCGTCTTGAAGATGTTAAGCTCGAATCACTGCCAGGGTATAACTTTCAATTTTCCTATGATTTGAACAAAAATAAGTCAGTCATGCCGCCGTCATGGCCGTCCACGAATGTGAAGATTGGCCCGAGCGCCGATTGGCCGCAATATCCGAACAAAAACACGGATACGGGAGCAAGACCCGAATCCCTTCCGTGGCCAACTAGCAACCTGGGAGCTGTCACCTTTAATCCGAGCAACGCTGTGATTACACCAGACACCACAAGTGTTTCCATTGGATTTGAGAATGCGATGGACCCACAGAACTTCGGTTTCGGAACCAATTTCGCCAATGATTACACCGTAACTTGGAGCGAAAACAATACCATTGCGACCATTGGCTTTGATAAGCCTGTTGCATCCGGTGGCAAACTTATTCTTGCTCAGCTTAAAGACTCGGCAGGTAACGCCAACGTTCAGCCTTATGTCTTTGATCTTCAAGGCGTTAATGCAACCAGTCTGACAGGACCAGAGAATGTATCTACTGGCGATGTGTTTGATTTGAACTTTGGGCTAAACGGATACACCCAAGATGCACTGGCTCAAGATATGACGGTAACCTTCAATACGTATAAGCTGGACTTTATTGCACCTGCTTCGCTTAATAACGATTTTAAAGTGGTCGATTATAAAGTTATAGAACCAGGTAAAATCCGCTTGCTTAATGTGTTTTTCGGTAATTTGCAGGCAGATCCGAATGGAGCTCTATTAAAGCTGCAGTTCAAAGCTAAGCCGGATGCATCCGGAGATGCCGATGTTACGGTTTCCAATGTCATTGTAGTTGGCAAGGATGATGTTGAAAATGAAACCGCAGGAACATCACATAGTATTCATATTACTACCGTTGAGAAGCAGGATTTATCTGAGTTGATTGCAGAAGCACAAAGCACCTATGCGAATGCAACCGAAGGTAAGCTCGTGGGTCAATATCCTGTCGGATCGAAAGCAGCACTGAATACAGCAATCAGCGCAGCTCTGCAAATTGCTAATGATACGTCAGCTACGCAAAGTGCTGTAGATCAAGCCAAAACTTCCTTGAACGAGGCCCTGCAATTGTTCCGCAGCTTGGTCATTGTTTCGATACCTGGGGATACCAACAATGATAATAAAGTAAGTGTCGGGGACTTGTCGAGAATGGTCAAAGCTTACGGCAAAACATCACAAGATCCAGATTGGAATTCCGTGATGAGCCTAGACCTCAATCAAGACGGCTTCATCGATATCGAAGATTTAGTCCAAATGGCCAAATTGATTTTTAATTGGTAATAGGGAAGTGAAAGGGAGTCAGAGGAAGACAGGAAACTGTCTTTCTCTGCTTTTATTTTGAAAGAAGGTAGGGAGTTCGCTTGAAAAAAACCTCACGCATCGTCGCAATGATATGGCTCTGTATACTAGTTTTGGGAGCGAATATGGCAGCAGCTGAAGCGGATACAACGCCTACTTTTACATTAAGAACTTCGGAATCGAGCATAGGAATCGGGCATGAGGTCCATGTAGTCGTTGTGGGAGAGAATCTGCTGGATCTCTACGGATTTGAAATAAACTTGAATTATGATACGAAAAGGCTGCATTTTAAAAATGCTACAAGCAACATACCCGGATTATCTGTGCCTGCACTGGTCAATGGAAGTCAAATTAGGTTCGGGCACACCAAAGTAGGGGCAACGACGCCAGGTGATTCCGGAACGATCGAGATGGCTGCGTTTACCTTTGAAAGCATGGCTGAGGGCAAGGGGAGTGTCGAAATCAATCAAGTGAAACTCGTTAACAGTGCAGTTGTAGCATCCACCCTTAAGCCAAATGCGCGAATTGCTCTGGATGTGATTAGGAAAACGGTGAAACAACCGAGGGTATTTACCGACATTGCCGGTCACTGGGCTATGGAGAATATGAATAGAGCGTCAACGCTTGACTTCATTGATGGTTACCCAGACGGAACCTTCCGGCCTGAGGCATTGATTACAAGAGCGGAGTTTACCGTCATGTTGGATCGAGCTGTAGCTTTATTGGCATCGGGTGAGCAGTCGCTTGATTTCGCCGATCTGCTAGATATTCCTTCCTGGGCGCAACCCGCTGTCTTCAAGGCGGTGTCTGCAGGTGTAATAGACGGCTATGATGATCATACATTCCGTGCTGCAAATCCTATTTCCCGTGCGGAGATGACTGTAATGATTATGAGAGCTCTAGGCGAGGACATAGATCCGCAAAGCACCACAGACTTTGCAGATGCCGGTGAGATCCCCTCATGGGCTCATGCTTCTATTGCGCAAGCCGTGAAAAAAGGGCTCGTACAAGGACGAGAGCATCATGCGTTCGTGCCGAATGCCAACGCTTCCCGTGCAGAAGCGGTTACTTTGATTTTGGCACTTTATGACGACATAGCAAATAGATAAATCATACGAGACAGCCCTGACATTCGAAAAGATGGAGGGCTGTCTTCGTTTTCTGGGATTTTTTGAAAAAAAGGTATTGCAATCGGTTACAAGACTGAATTATAATGAATTCAGTTGAATGACTAGTATTACTAGTAAGACTAATTAGACTGGTAATATTTATTGGGAGCGATTTGTTAGTAGATCAATTTGTTATTAAAAATTTCATTAAAAAGGATGAACGCTTTATGCAGATTGAAATTAGCCAGACGACATCCTCAGTGGCGATCAAACGAAATCGATTGTCTTTTATTAGACGCCAATGGCAGTTGTATGTCCTAATGATTGTCCCTATGGCCTACTTTGTTATTTTTAAGTACATTCCGATGGCGGGGGTTGCGGTTGCGTTTAAGGACTATAACCTGTTCAAAGGTGTCTGGGGAAGTGATTGGGTAGGACTAGACGTGTTTAAAGAAGTCTTTTCTCTGCCTCAATTTTATAGAGCGTTCCGCAACACGCTGGTCTTAAACATTTTGGGTTTGGTTACGTTCCCAGTCCCCATTATTTTGGCGGTCATGCTCAATGAGATCCGCATTAGCTGGTTCAAGCGAGTGAGTCAAACGTTAATGTACTTGCCGCATTTTATTTCCTGGGTAATTGTCGGCGGGATGGCGATTGAACTTCTATCCACCAACAATGGGACGATTAACGAAATGATCAAGGCAATTGGCGGCCAACCGATTCCGTTTCTGGAAAAACCGATGTACTGGATTTCTACTTACGTAGGAACTGGCTTATGGCACCATGCAGGCTGGGGAACGATATTGTATTTGGCTGCGCTTACAGGAATTAATAAGGAATTATATGAAGCTGCGGAAGTGGACGGAGCTACACGAATGCGGAAGATTTGGCATATTACATTACCAGGCATCAAACCTACGATCATCGTTTTGTTCATTCTACAGATCGGTAACATGGCGAACATTAGCTTTGAACAGCCGTATGTCTTGCAAAATGGCTATGTGAAAGATGTATCCGAGGTTATTAGTACGTATGTATACACGGTAGGCATTCAGTCAGCGAGATTCGCTCTTGCTACAGCAGTAGGTTTGTTCCAATCGGTGGTAGGGCTCATTTTACTCTTGACGGCTGAATTTATATCTAGAAGAGTCAATAACCAGGGGATTTTCTAAGGGGTGAAACTATGTATCAAAATCCTACAAATAGAATTGTAGACGCTGCTATTATTGTTGTAATTGGAGTTTTCTGTTTGTTCTGTGTTGTGCCAATGATTCATATGTTCGCTTTGTCGTTAAGCGGAAACAGACCGATTATGTCTGGCGAAGTAACCCTTTGGCCAATTGAATGGACCTGGGGAGCGTACAAATCGGTGCTTGGAGATTTCGCGATGCTTCGCTCGCTGCTCTTTACGATTCTGTTGGTTGCTGGATATACATTGCTAACAATGGCCGTAACGGTGATGGCTGCATATCCACTGAGCAGACGGGATTTTAAAGGAAAACATATCTTCTTCTTGCTCATTATCATCACGATGTTCTTCAATCCGGGAATCATTCCACATTATTTACTGATCAAACAGCTTGGCATGTTAAACACGGTTTTCTCCTTGGTAGTACCGATCTTGATCAACGCGTTTCTCCTGATTATTCTAAAAACTAACTTTTCACAGCTTCCGGCTGAGTTGGAAGACTCCGCATGGATGGATGGATGTGGACACTTCCGATTTTTGCTCAAAATCGTGCTTCCGCTTTCACTGCCCATATTAGCAACGATTGGCCTTTATTCTGCGGTGGATCGCTGGAATATGTTCCAGGATGCCTTATTTTATGTGAACGATCAGCATCTCTATCCGATTCAATTAAAGCTCTACGAAATGGTTATTAATAGTCAAGCCAACGATGCATCCGCTCAGGAGGGTTTCAACTCCTCCACGCCAATTCCCCAAAGTTTGCAAGCTGCCAGCATCATGTTCTCGACCGTTCCGATCCTGCTCGTATATCCTTGGCTGCAGCGTTATTTCATTTCCGGTATGCTTGTCGGTGCCGTTAAAGGTTGATAGTTCCTCTTCGGCGGCCAAGGCAAGCATCCTACTACCGAAGGTTCTATATTAAAAAATTAGTTGAGATTAAAGGGAGGCAACACAATGCGGAAAATGCTTCATAAATCAGTGAATACGACATTGACAGTAGCGATGGCATCCTGCTTAGTATTAACTGCTTGCAGCAGTACTTCTTCAAGTGGTACCAACGAAAGCAGCAGTTCACCTGCGGCCGGCAGTGCCACTACGGCACCAAGCTCAAAGCCTATTACACTTACTGTAGAGCTCTTTGATAGAGCTAATACTCCAGCAGGCGCTCCACCAATCACAGACAACTTCATGACGCAATACATTCAAGAAAATTTCGGCAAACCGAACAATATCACAGTCAAATTCGTAACCGTACCGCGTTCGGAAGAGGTTAAAAAGCTGAATGTTTTGATGGCCTCTAACTCTGCGCCGGATATTGTTTTCACCTATGATAAGCCAACTGTGCAGAACTATGCGCAAAGCGGAGGATTAGCGGATTTGGGGCCGGTCATTGATAAAGTGGGTCCTCAGCTGAAAAAGGTGCTTGCCCCTTCCTTACCGGATGGCATGTTCAATGGTAAACAGTATGCGATTCCTGCACTACGTGTCATTCAATCCCAGACAACAACGTTTGTTCGCAAGGATTGGCTGGATAAGCTGAATATGCCGGTGCCGACGACGACCGACCAATTTCTGCAAACGATGAGGGCTTTTAAAGAAAAAGACCCGGGAAATACAGGCGGAAAAGTCATCCCTTATTCGTATATCGATATTTTCCACATGCAGCCGTTAATTCAATCCTTCTGGGATTGGAGCAAAATCACGCCGGCGGATCTGTACGCTACGCCAAACTGGGAGCAGCCGGGTAATAAAGACGGCCTCAAGTTCTTGAATCAAATGTACAATGAAGGTTTAATTGATAAGGATTTTGCGCTTGCCTCTGACTTTAGCCAAGCATTTGCGCAGCAAATGGTGAATGGCATCGCAGGAGCGGGTACACCGAATACGAATGAACCGGTTTATAATGGCTATTATTCGAACTTGAAGAAGAACAATCCGGCAGCAGAATTGGTGGCAATCGATCCGTTCTCAACGAAAGACGGAAAACATCCAAAGCCTAAATATCCAGCATACGGTGCGTATCTGATGATTCCAAAAGCAAGCCCGAACGTTGAGGCGGCCGTGAAATATTTGAACTGGATGTCTGAGCCGAAGAATATCCTAGCGCTTCAAAACGGTAAGGAAGGTGTCTCCTATAAGCTAGACAGCAACGGTGTACCTCTTAACCTTGATACTGCAGAAGCGAAACAAATTCTGTATAACTACTATGATTATGCCATCATCTTAAATGGTAAATATGTGAGCCCAGATGAGCCGCAAAAAAATATCGAGGCAAACGCAACGGATCCGAACTTTAAAGATTTTACAGTGAAAAGTATTCAAGCCGGATCTAATGATGCTTATACAATCCCGCGTGTCGATACGCCGATTCAGGCTGAAGTGAAGTATGCAACCATTTTGAAGGATAAAGAAAAAGAAATGTTGACCAAAATCGCCACCGCCAAAACAGCTGATTTCAGCAAAGTATACGACGACCAAGTGAAAGCGTATATGGAAATGGGCGGTACGGCTGTTAAAGAAGAAAAGAAAAAAGCTTATGAAGAGTTTTACAAAAACCAAAAGTAATCTCATTTAAATAACATAATTAAAAAAGTGGTTGTACAGAATGATTTCTGTACAGCCACTTTTATTCGTTGTCCTTATTCTGAATGTTCGCAAAGGCCTCTGCATACTCGCTGGCTGCTTGATCTAAGCCATGCTTTTTCGCTTTTTCAATGGCCGATTTAAAGCCGTTCTCATCTATTTTACCCATGACATACTTCACTTTTGCATCATTTAGGATCTGAAGAAGCTCGTTTCCTTTCTCAGTCCAAGTTTTAGAGAATAGCGTTAATGTGGGATCTGGAACCGCATAGGTTCCGTTCATGTCTTCAACCTCTAATTGGCGTTTGGTTATCGGATCCATATCGCCCGGTGTTTTCAGATCATCGGTTGGGACAACTCGCATGACCCACTTATAAGGAAAAGCCACTTGGTTTTCATATTGATCTTGATTGGTGCGCAGTGGTTTGCCGTCTTTCAGTTCATAATGTTTGCCTTGAATGCCCCATTCGAGAAGATCGGCCATTTCGTTGTCAGCGAGTTTATCGAAGAATGTCAGCAGCTTTTTGAGATCATCTTCCGTTTTGACAGATGACTTAGGGAACATGATCATTCCGTTAGATCCGCGATCGGCAGCAACATGAAGGCCTTCTGGACCCGCCAATGGGCCAGTCATATCCATTAAGGACATGGGGCTATGGTTTTGAACGCGCGACTGATAGGCTAAAGCCGTATTCGTAGTATTTCCTATGGCGCCTGCTTTGCCATTCTCGAAGTCGCCTTCGAATTTGGCACGTTCGACGGTAGCGAAGTCGTGATTCATTAAGTTCTCGTCATACAGCTTTTTCGTGAAATTCAACCCCTCCATATACTCGGGGGTTTCTTCCATTCGGGTGAACGTACCCTCTTCTAACCGCCAGTTATTCGGTGAGCCAAAAGTAACGCCGAAATCCGGGATGAATTGTCCAGCAGTCATCATATACGAGACTCCGTAGGTGTCATCTTTGCCGTTTTTATCCGGATCATTCTCCGTAAAAGCTTTAAGCATCTGGTAGTAGTCATCCATCGTCGCAGGTGGATTTAAACCGAGCACTTCTATCCAGTCTTTTCGATAAAACACAGTGTTTCTGGAGATCGGTCGCGTTCGAGGCAATCCATATAACTTTCCATCCACTTTGACATTATTATAAATCAAAGGGTTTAGGGTGGCGAGGTTCCTGTAGTCGTCGATATAATCGGTTAGGTTCCAAAAATCTCCTTCCTGAATCGCACTGAGAATGTAGGACTGTCTAGGGTCACCCGCAATAACCATCGGTAATTGTCCAGTAGCAATCATAGCGGGGAGTTTACTGTTATAATCGCTAGCTTGGTTATAGGTGATCTGCAGCTTCGTGTTCGTGTACAGCTCAATGGTTTGCTGCACCTCATTGCTGGCTTGAGGAACTTCTTTACCGGCAAAGTCTAGAGACATGTTAATCTGGAATGATTGCTCATCTGTTATGTCAGTAGTTATGCTCGGAAACACAGCCTTATTTTCTGTGGAACACCCTGCCAAGGTAGGGAGAGCGATTAATCCTATCACGATGACCTTCAAATCATGCCCTTTCATATGCCCTTTCATAAAAATACCTCCATTTATAATGACAAATAACGTTACTGATAATACTGATATTACTAGTCCGTTTAATGCTCATATTTTAAATCATACCTCATCTTTAAGCAAGAAAAAAATGGTATATTAGAAAGGCATCGAAGCTTTGAGTTATTAACCGTCTAGGGGAGATACATATGGTCGGATGGAAGCGATTTCAATTGTTTTTATTAACAGGCATCTTTCTTGGTACTTTGCTTACTTCGTGCTATTCAACAAAAGAACAAACGAAAGTTCCGTTTCCAGATGGGGGAGGGAAAGTGAAATTGCGGATAGCATGGTGGGGCTCTCAAGAGCGTCATGAAGCTACCATGTCTGTTTTACACTTATATACACAGAAATTTCCCAATGTTACCTTCGAGCCGGAGTATTCCGGTTTGGAAGGGTACTTGGATAAAATTAATACCCAGGCGTTAGCGAAAAATCCACCTGACATTGTCCAGCTCGACGCAGGATGGATCTCGGATTGGGCAAGTCGGCAGGAATTGATTCCGTTAGAACCCGGCGTGAATCTATCCAAGGTGGACCCGAAACTTTTGACCTCCGCGCAGTACAAAGGGAAGTTATATGCTGTGCCTTTAGGTTCGGTTGCTTTCGGAATGATTTATGACCGTTCAGCCCTAGAGAAGCTGGGAATCGAAGCGCCGAAGAATGGATGGACATGGGATGACTTTTTCCAAATGGCAAGGGAATCCAAGTCTAAACTGCCGAAAGGAGTCTATTTTACAAAGGATTTTGCTGGCGATTACTTTGCCTATTCAGCCTTTCAATACAGCAGAGGCAAGGAAAAGGTGATGACGGACGACGGGAAGTTTAATATTGATAAGAACACCTTCCTAGAATGGGCGCACACCTTCGAGCAAATGCGCCTGGACGGCATTGTTCCTCCGGCAGAGATCAATCTCTCCGATAAGGAGTTTGATCCTAGTCTCGATTTGATAGTGGCTGGCAAAATTATTATGAGAATGTCCTTCTCCAACAATCTAGGCGGCTGGGACAGCTTGAAGAAAGGCGCATATGCGCTTGTCACCATGCCTAGGTCGCAGCAAGCGGGCGGGTGGCTGAAACCCTCGATGTTCTTCGGAGTTTCAGCAAACAGCCATTACCCGGAAGAGGCGAAGGCATTCATCGATTGGTTCATCAATGATCCGGAAGCCGGGGCCATCTTAAAGACTGTTCGCGGACTGCCTGTTAATAACGAGATTGCGACTTCCATTGAAAAGTACATGAGTGACATCGACAAGGACGGATTAAGCATGTTCTATGCGACATTAAAAAACGGTCAAGCTTACAGTCCAGGCCCGAACGGTTGGATCAATTATGTGGATAGGGATTGGCCACTGGTCAGGGATCAATTGAGTTTTGGCAGAATTACACCGGAGGAAGCGCTGGAGCAGCTTAGAGTGGCTGCGCAAAAATATGAAAACTAGTTGCGTCTTTAAACTGTTTTGCATATCTGGTATACTAATCATATTAGATGTATCAGGAGGAGTGTTATCCGGTGGACATGAAGCTTCCCGTTTCTTCGCGTGATACCAAGGGTCTACTGATTCGGGATCACGTGTACAATACGCTAAAAAATAATATCATGGAGTTAAAGCTTGAGCCTGGCCGTCTCATTTCGGAGAAGGAAGTTATCGAGATGCTTCAAGTAAGCAAAACCCCTATTCGAGAAGCCTTAGTCTTACTCGCACAAGAGGATTTAATTGAGACCGTTCCACAGAAGGGAACTTATATTTCACTGATTGATCTCGGTCTTGTGGAAGAAGCTAGATTTGTTCGAGAAACGATGGAAAGGGAGATTGTGCGCAGAGCTTGCCAAGATCTGAAGACGGAGCAGATTATGCAGCTGCAGCATCTCCACTCGCTCCAGGAGTTATGTGTGGAAGAGAAAAACTATGAACGCTTTTTTGAATTGGATGAAGAGTTTCATAGAACGATTATTGTGGGCTGCGGCAAAACGCATACATGGAGCATGCTGGAGCAGATGAATGTCCATTACAACAGGGTTCGCATTCTGCGCCTTGCGGATGACGAAGACTGGAGGCTTATTCTAGAGCAGCATCAAGGGATTATTCAAGCTATTCGCGATAAAGATCCAGACCGTGCCGAGAAGATTATGGGTGAGCATTTAAGCAGAGTGCGATTTGAAAAAGAAGAATTAATGAATAAATATCCAACGTATTTTAAATAGCATGATAATTTCGAAGACCTGTCGATACTCGGCAGGTCTTCGATTAGTATGAAGTGCTGCTTATGGAGAGGATGGTTGGTCTGAAAGTGTTCAATCCGTTTAAAAAGTATCGCATTGATCGATTATTCTTCTATAGCTTTGCCACGTTAATTGTGATTGTGCTCACTTTAACGGTCTTGATCAGCTTTCGTATGTCATCGAAAGAACTGGCCCAAACGACTTCGCTTTATCAGCATAAGCTCCTTGTGGAGTTAAATAAGGAAATTTCTACTCGGCTTCAATCCATTGAACAGATCTCTCTCTCTTTATCTCGTGATGAGCAGCTCATTTCTTACCTTCGAGTACAGAAGGACGAGTATCAACGCTATCAAGAATCAAGGAATGTAGCCCAAACTTTGGCTAATGTCACGTACTCCATTCCCATGATTCAAGGGATTGATCTTTATATGGATGAGCCGGTATTCGGTGATTCCAAGAGTTATATTCAATATATTGAGAGGTCCGCGGCCTCGAGCCAAATATGGTACAGCGCCTTGCAAGATAACGATTCAACCTTGTCAAGTGAACACGTGATTCCAAGTTTCCAAGGAACCGTACCTGTTTTGAGTTATGCTAGAAAAATTATGTATGACAATAAATATTTGGGTATTCTTGTTATCCATATCAAGGCCGAAAGTATTCGAGCTGCATTGGCAGGACAATCATCGGAAGTAAACCGTTTGATACTCGATGATACCGGTAAATTATTATTACACACGGGGAATATCTCGAATCATGTTCAGTTATCCCAGTGGCTGGAGCATAAATTGGACGATTCCGGATATACGCGGATTCAGGGTGAAGCTGGACTAGATGATAACTTACTAGTGTATTCCAAGTCGCCAAGTTCAAATTGGATTCTAGTAGAAGTAACGCCCTGGGAGCAAATAACGGCTGGCGGATTTAAGCTTGCGGAAGCAGTAGGAATCATAGGTGTAATAGCCATTCTCTTAGCCTTGCTGCTTGCTTTATGGCTTAGCAAGCAATTTACCAAGCCTATTAAATATTTGATCAGCATGATGTCGGCATATTCGTTAGGAGGAAAGAAAATTAATGTACCTAAGGATTACGAGAATGAATTTGGCTACTTGTTCTTAGGGTACTCCAGACAGAATGAACGGATTGAGGAACTGTATCGTTCGCTGCAGATCCGTCATGAACAGCAGCGCAAAGCGGAGATTGAAGCCTTGCAGGCGAATATCAACCCTCATTTTTTATATAATACGCTTGATCAATTGAACTGGATGGCCATAACTCGTGGGCAGCATGAGATCAGCAGAATCATAGAATTAATGGGGCGAATGTTCCGCATAGGGCTTTCGAATGGAGAAAGCTTCGTGACATTGGCGGAGGAAGTGATGCATGTGGAGAGCTATTTGGAGATCCAACAATTGCGTTGGAAAACCGGACTTGAGTATGCCATCACGGTAAGCAAAGATAGTAAGCAGTTATTCCTGCCCAAGCTGATTCTTCAACCCTTTGTAGAAAATTGCATTATCCACGGCTTTGCAGTTCGAAGTACGGGATGCATTCAGCTAAACATTGGAGTAAGTAATGATACCGTGCATATTGTCATCGAGGATGATGGAGTTGGCTTACAGATGAAGCCGGAGAAACAACAGCAACGACAAACAGGAGGTTACGGCGTACGCAATGTGAAGGAACGGATTAAAGGTTATTTCGGGGATAGTTACGGCGTTATCTTGAAGCCGCGCGAAGAGGGCGGGACGAGCGTACACATCACGCTGCCATCCTTAACGTCACGCCCGGATTCAACCCAATGGGGAAAACACCCTGATTAATTGGAATGGATTTTATAATAATTTGTGCATTAGTCGCATTTAAGCGCTTAAGAGATCATGCTATCATTTCATTTAGGAGGTTTCCAAACTATGTGGAGAATCGCAATCATTGACGACGATCGCCAAGTGCTTCAGGGCATGAAGTCTGCCATCCCTTGGGAGGCGCTGAATGCCGAATACGTCGGGGAAGCCATGACCGGTGAAGATGGTTTACAAATGGTATTGGAAGCTCAGCCGGATATCGTGATTACGGACATTTATATGCCTGTCATGAATGGTATTGATATGATTGAGCGGTTACGAGAAGAGGAATTTCAAGGGAAAATCATCATTCTAAGCGGCTATTCGGATTTTGAATTCGCAAGGCAAGCCTTACGGTTTCAGGTAAGTGATTATGTGTCCAAGCCTATTTCCTTGCAAACGCTTAACTCTGTTCTTTCCAAAGTGATTGAGGAGCTTACGGATGAGGAAGAACAGCGAATGAAGCAGATTGATCTTGAGCAGAAGCTATCGATGTACGAGCCCTTTGTTCAGAGGGAATGGGTTCAATCTGCTGTTGCGGGCACACTCGGAAGTAACTGGCATGAGTCTATGCTGCCGCCTCAGTTTCATTATTGGCAACACAAAACACATATTGTGTTGGGAATCGAAATTGTTCGTGATTTGCGCGCCAGTGAAGTCTTACTGTCGGATTGGAACTTATTCCGATTTGCTGTTCATAATATCGTTTCAGAGATCGTAAAGGAGCAATTTGAAGATTATGAATACACGAATCTGCACAGCACACGCTCAGCGTTGTTGTTACATCTTGATATAGACGAAGCATACACGGATTCCTTAGAGAAGTTAACTAAGCTCTCAATCCGAATCATAGAATGCATTAGACTTCATTTAAAGTTGACAGTTCGCGTTGGTATTGGAGCCATCAAATCGCATTGGACGGATATTCCCGATTCCACGGAAGAAGCCTTTCGTGCTATGGACCTCAAGGAGCAGCGTGTAAACACCATTTATGATGTGTTCATGTACAGCAGTATTTTCAAAGGTGAAAAGGAAACGGCAAGAATTAGACCCGTGAAATTTTATTCGGAATTGGCCGGGGCGATTAAAATATCTCACGAGGCTAGGGCCTATGAGATTATCGACATGCATGTTGAAGCGATCGAGCGAAATATGTTGTCGAGTACACCTGATTACCTACAGATGCTGGCAGGTGAGCTTTGGGGTATTTTTGCCTATTGCCTGTATGAGGTTGGGATGGTGCTGGATGATCTGTTTTCCAATGAGCAAGTGGTCATGGAAATGGCTGGCATTACGAAGTCCGAGCATTTGGCCAAATGGTTGAAAGAGAAAATATCGGTGATTTGCACAAGCAGAGAATTCAAGGGAAACAGCAAACATCAACAAGTTGCCGATTTCATGACACAGCATATCCATGAACATTATATGGAAGATATTAATCTCAGTGATTTGACAAGCAAAGTCTACGTTTCAAGAAATTATCTTGCTATTATTTTCAAAAATGCTACGGGAGAAACCTTTAACAACTATTTGACGCGTGTACGAATCGAAAAGGCTAAGGAGCTGCTCTTAGATCGCAATATGTTGGTTTATGAAGTGGCCAAAAGAGTGGGGTATAAAAACGTTCCTTATTTCAGCAACCTGTTTAAAAAATATACCGGCATGAATCCTACCGACCTAGTGAAATGAAGTGAAGAAATTTATCTTTCTATAGGGGTGAATCCATTGTCTTTGCAACTTCATGATGTGAGTGGTTCCGTTCGGGACCAAGTGTATGAAGCGTTGAAGGATAACATGATTGAGATGAGCTGGAAGCCAGGGATGCTGATCTCGGAATCGATGGCTGCAGAAATGATGCTCGTAAGCCGAAGAGTCATTCGTGAAGCATTTGCGAGGCTGGCGAAAGTCAGATTAGTTGAAATTATCCCTCAGAAGGGCTGTTATATTACGAAAATCGATTTGGCACAGGTTGATGAAACCGATTTCATCCGTGAGCAGCTGGAAGCAGAAGTGATTCGTTTAGCCTGTATGAGGATGACGGCGGAGCATATCACTTTGCTTCAGGATTTGCTTGAACAGCAGGAGCTTGCTATTGAAGAGCGGCAATTCAAAACATGCATCGAACTCGACGATCAGTTTCATGAACGGATTTTCATCGGGTGCAACATGGAGCGCACATGGGCTGTCCTGCAGCAAAAGTCGATGAATAGTAAGCGGGTCCATTTTTTGATGGAACCGAGTTTAGATTACTGGCGGACGATGATCAATGAGCATAAGGTGATTTTGCGAGCTATTCAGAGCAAAGACCCCGAGCAGGGAGTGGCTGTATTGAGAAAACATTTCACACTGCAGGATTTTGATAAGCTTGCTTTATTGCATAAGTATTCGATTTATTTTAAGTAGTGAGAATGGGGGGCGTACTTCCATTTCACCAAAGAACGGCTTCTTGTTTATTTTTTTAAAAGGAGGCATCCCTTCGTCATTTTTATGACTTGTGGGACAGCTTCGTCAGATTAACGGGAATTACTCCCGTTATTTCGAGGAGTAACGCTGATATAGCAAGAATAAATGGAATTACTCCCGTTAATGGTGACATTTGAGCTGGGAAGAAGGGATGTCGGAGCAAATTAACGGGTTTTTTTCCAGTTAACTGGATTTGTGAGCCTGGTCGTGCTGAAATAACGGGAGGATTTCCCGTTATCGTTGAATGAGCTTTGCGGGCAAGCACCTCCCGCGCGAGCGGTTCTATGAAGGTGTATGAACCTTCACCCTGCAGACAAATGTAGCGTTGTTATCGTATTCTGGCATTCATCGGTTCCCTGGACAAAGAGGCGCCCCCTCAGTCATTTTTATGACTTTGGGTGCAGCCTCTTTGTCCTTAGATAAAGCGAATCACCTTATGCGCGTATCGCCCCAGCTCCATATGTCGGATTCATGTTATAAACAAACAATCGGACATTATTGAGCCGTTTGCATCAGGAATAAAGGGGATTTCCACTGTTTTATCGCGTTTGCATTTTTTTGATTTGGGCTAAAAAAGCAGGTTGGAAGGGCTTACAAAAATGTCCGATAGCCGGAAAACGGATATGGCTGCATACTGAATCTACACCGCTCGCGAGGCGATCAACTTTCTTGGAGGTGAAGAGGATGAAACGGGTGACTGCACCTAATTCAATAGAAATTGCGCAACCGGGTACCCGTGAGCATGCGAAACGCCGTGCAAACATAACGGGAAGATTGCTGAAAGACAAATGGCTGTACGTGCTATTAGCTCCGGGATTGCTATATTTTATCATTTTCAAATATGTCCCGATGTGGGGCGTGCTGCTTGCTTTTAAAAACTATCAGCCATTTCTTGGCTTTTGGAAAAGTGATTGGGTTGGCCTGGAACATTTCCGCGTGTTTTTCACGAACCCTGAATTTTTCATGCTGCTCCGTAACACGCTGTTGCTCTCGTTTTATAATTTGCTGTTTTTCTTTCCGGCACCGATCATTCTAGCGCTGCTCTTAAATGAAGTTCGCCTGGCTTTCTTCAAGAGAACGATTCAAACGCTGATTTATGTACCTCATTTTATTTCATTAGTAATCGTGGCCAGCTTGACATATGTGTTCCTGACAACGCAAGGCGGGATAGTGAATGAGATGCTGGAGCAGTACACAGGCGCCAAAATTGATTTTCTGGCAAGTCCGGAGTGGTTCCGTCCGATGATCATCATTCAAACGATTTGGAAGGAATGCGGATTTGGCACAATCATCTTCCTTGCTGCTCTGGCAGGTGTGGACGTTGAACAATATGAAGCAGCCATCATGGATGGTGCAAACAGGTTCCGGCAGGTGTGGCATATAACACTGCCTTCAATTCGAAGTACGATCATCATTCTCCTCATTCTGCGGATGGGGGATGTTTTGGACAACGGTTTCGAGCAAATTTTTTTGATGCTGAATCCTTTGAACAGGGAAACAGCGGAAGTTTTCGATACATACGTGTATATGATGGGGATTACACAAGGTGCTTTCAGTTATAGTACAGCTGTTGGCTTATTCAAAGCTATCGTCGGCGTCATTCTTGTTCTCGGCGCAAACTGGCTGGCGAAGCGTTTCGGCCAATCCGGGATTTATTAGGTGAAGGAGGAGAGGCACATTGAATACAAAATACAGAAGCTTATCAGGGACCGTATTCGACGTAAGCAATTATATCCTGCTTAGTATCATCGGTATCGTGGCCGTTCTGCCCTTTATCTATGTGGTGGCTGGTTCTTTCGCCTCGGATACGGAGCTGACGCAAAGAGCGGTCTTCCTGATTCCGAAAACGTTCACCTTATCGGCTTACGAATTTATTTTTTCAACGGATACGATTTTGAAAAGTATTTGGGTTTCGCTTTACGTAACTGTTCTAGGTACGATGGTCAATCTCTTTTTCACCGTAACGATGGCGTATGCCCTGTCCAAAAGAGGGCTTATGGGACGAAATACGGTCTTAAACATGATTGTTTTCTCTATGCTCTTCGGCGGCGGTTTGATTCCGACTTATATCGTTATTCGCGAGCTGCATATGATCGATACTTACTGGGCTTTAATGATTCCGGGGGCTATCAGCGCCTTTAACCTAATCATCGTCAAAAACTTCTTCCAAGAGCTCCCGCAAGAACTGGAGGAAGCGGCCAAAATTGACGGCTGCACGGAGCTAGGACTTCTCTGGCGCATTGTTCTTCCTTTATCCATGCCAGTTCTGGCTACATTCACTTTGTTTTATGCGGTTGGCCACTGGAACAACTTTTTCTCCGCCCTGTTGTATCTCAACGATCCCGCCAAATGGCCGCTACAGGTCATGCTGAGGCAGATAGTCCTGCTTTCTCAAATGGCGGCAGGCGATATGACCACAGTCGATCCGCAGTTCGTGAAGCAGCAGGAGCAGTCCATCAAAATGGCGGTTATCGTCGTCGGCACCATCCCTATTTTGCTCGTCTATCCGTTCCTGCAAAAGCATTTTGCCAAGGGGGTCCTTATTGGATCGGTCAAAGGGTAAACGGATTACGATAGTTAATCTTTACAGTTTCCCGGCAATTCAGCTTTAGGCCATGCCTGGAGACTGCCCATTTTAAAGGAGGAGCGATCATATGAAAAAGAACTCAAAAAAATGGATTTCCGTCGCAGCCGTCAGTACAGTGGCTATGACAACCATTGTTGGCTGCAGCAGCGGAGGTAAGGATGCCGCAACCACTCCTTCATCCTCAGCATCGTCGGCACCATCTGCAGCTACGCCTGCCCAGCAGCAAGCTCCGCTGGATCTTAACGTCATGCTTCCGATTTTCAAAACAAACTTCCCCAAAGACGACGGTCCGGTTGTGACGGAAATCGAGAAAAAGACCAACACCAATATCCATTTGGAATGGGTACCTAACGCATCCTACACGGATAAATTCAACATCACGCTCGCTTCGGGCAAGCTTCCTAGTATCATCTATGTACCTGACGTAAAGAATCCGAGCTTTGTGAATGCAGCGAAGTCTGGCGCGTTCTGGGAAGTAGGCAAGTATTTGAAAGAATTCCCGACGCTAAGTCAGGCGAATTCAATCATCATGAACAACTCTTCTATTGATGGCAAAAACTACGGTGTTTACCGTGGACGCGCACTTGGCAGAAACGGTATTAACTACCGGAAAGACTGGTTGGAAGCTGTCGGCATGCAGCCGCCAAAAACGATTGATGATTTCTACAATATGTTGAAAGCGTTTAAAGAGAAAGATCCGGATAAAAACGGTAAAAATGACACTTACGGCATGGTTATGGTGAAATGGACGGGTCAATGGGCAAGCAGCTTTGACATTATGAAGCTTTGGTTCGGTGCCCCGAACAAATGGGGTGTCGTCGATGGCAAATTGATGCCTGAGCATCAAACGCCGGAATATCTGGAAGCGTTGAAATTCATGAAAAAGTTGTATGATGAAAAGCTGATCAACCAGGACTTTGCTGTATTTGATTCGGCAAAATGGAACGACCCTGTCGTCAATAATCAAGCCGGCGTCATCATTGACGTTACGGATAATGCTGCTCGTTTGGATGATAAAATCCACCAGACGCTTGCGAAAGAAGGCAAAGATAAGCCCGATATTCACTATATTGATAACATGATTGGCGTCACAGGCAAATCGGGTCTCAAAGCGCTGCCAACGTCCGGTTTCGCAGGATTGCTCGCCATTCCGAAATCATCTGTGAAAACGGAAGACGATGTGAAACGCGTGCTGAAATTCCTGGATCAAATGAACTCGCCGGAGCTTACGACAATGGCAGGTTATGGTTTGGAAGGCAAGCACTACACCAAAGAAGGCGACGCCGTAGTGCCTAGCAAGGATTCCGCGCTTCTGGAATCCGAAGTTGAAGGCTTGAACCAAATGCTGCCGTTCATTCCAGAGGATCGTGGCTTGAAAGTGAAACAAACACCGCTTCGCCTGCAAACGGCCAAAATTCAAAAAGAAGCCGAGCAGTTCATCATCGCTAACCCTGCCGAGCCATTTATCTCCCAAGTTTACTCGCAGAAAGGTCAGCAGCTCGACAATGTTATCAATGATGCGCGCATCAAATTCATCGTCGGGCAAACGGACGAAGCGGGCTTGAAGAATGCGTTTGAAACTTGGAAAAAATCAGGTGGCGACGATTTAGTGAAAGAAATGAACGACCTTTACGCAGCTGTAAAGAAGTAATAGCTGAATAGCTTAGGGCAGTGCAAGCGAGCGCTCAGGCACTCAGGATTCGCTAGTGAATTAGCGGATCTTGGGTGCCTTTTTAGCTAGTTGCCTCTCGTCTCACAGGTCACGGCAAGTTAGCGGAACTACAGGGCGCTATTTCGCCAAAAACGCCGATTTTCGGGAGTAGAGGGAACTAGGGTCCGCTATTCCGCCACACCATCAGATATTTGGATGATGGGGGTGAAATAAGACCCTGTAGTTCCGCTCAGCCCCTGACATTGTGCTTTTTCACTAAATAAGGGCCTGTAGTTCCCATACTATGGCGGGGCATCGAGTGCCCAGTCCCAGAGCGAACTCTGTCCATGCACGCAGGCTAGTTGCAGGGGCGGGGAGGCAGAGCTCTTCTTCTGCGGCTCTGTCCTCTGTAGAAAGTCGGAAAAGTAGGGGAAATACACTGAAAATTAACTTCCCATCGCCAACTTTCCGTAATATGCTCAAGGTTATAGTGTCACTTGCTTGAAGCTAAACTTAAGAATGGGTTGGTGAAAACATGCGCTTAAGCACCGTTAAAGCAAGATTCGGTAACAGGCAGGGCCGGACGGACGGCGGCAAAGGCCGCTTTTTTAGAAAAAGCCTGATCATGATTTTTATCGTCTCCGGCATCCCGGGACTCATTATGGGTGCGCTGGTGTATGGGATAGCCGGCGGGCGAGTAGAGAGCGAGCTGTTGCAGCTGCATTACGGGCAGATCGAGCAGCGTTCCCAGAACATTGACGATCAATTGAGCAATCTTGAACTGCTCCTCTCACACTGGGCATTTGACAATAAATTCGACTACAGCTTGAACGGCTTCGATTTCGTGAGAAACTTCGAAAGAACGCAAGATATTACGAGAACGCTCATTGCTATGCAGGGCTCCAATGCGCTGGTCAAGAAGGCGGAACTGTATGTAGGCGGTTCGAGCACAGTCCTTTTTAATCCTGAATATACCGTGCTGGATAACAAGACGACATCTGGCATGTACGATAAGCTGATTCACGGCAAAAATGTTACCTACTGGACGCAGTGGTCCTTTGATACGACGCATCCGAATACGAAGGACCTGACGCTAATTCACCATATTCCTGGTGGGAGCTTGCATCCTTTTGGCGTCTTAGTCTTTAGGTTTGACAACGATAAAATCGCGAACATGTTGAAAACGATGACGCCGTACGATGAAGGCGAAACTTTCGTGTTGCAAAGTGCCGGAGAGCTTTATGTCTCGTCTAACGGAAGCGCTTCCAAATCACCTTTTGTCACGGCCTTGAGGGAGAAAATGGCATCTTTGGGCTCGCCGAAAGGCTCCTTCTTTTTAGATTACAAAGGGAAGACCTATACGGTTTCCTATGGCAGCTTATCCAGAATCGCAGATGATTGGACTTATGTATCTGCTTCTCCAATCACCAGTATCATTTCGCCTGTGGTGTTTATTTCCAAGCTGATCATCACGGTAAGTTTGATCGCTTTGCTGCTTGCGGCTCTGCTTTCTTGGCTGGCCTCGCGGAGCATCTATTTGCCGGTGAAACGACTTGTCTCACTGCTGGGCAGTCATGCGAATTGGGCCGGTCGGGAAGATGAATTCACCGTGATCGAGAAGCAATGGAGAGACTTGCACAAGGAGAGTCTTGAGCTGAATACCAAGCTCAAGGAGCAGCTGCCGCATGTGAAAGACAGTTTTCTGCACCAGTTGCTGCAGGGTTACCTGAATGAATACTCGGAGGAAGACTTGCTTCGACGAATGGAGCGGTTTAAGTGGGATGTCAGAGATCGTCATTTTACTGTGCTGTATGTCCAGCTAATCGGCATGACGAATTTGGACGGGACGTTCCGCCATGGCGATGAGGGGCTTGTGACATTTGCGGCTGTCAACATGATCAAGGAGCTGGCCGCCCAGCATTTCGAACAAAGCGACACGCTCAATTTCCACGACCTTACGGCAGGTCTGCTGCTGATTACACCGGAAAATCAATCCGTCGTGGATGCTTTTGAGATATTCAGTGAAGAGTTGACGCAGTACATTAATCGTATTCTGAAAATGCACGTCACCATCGCGATCAGCCGTCCAGTATCGCTTATTTCGGATGTTCCGCTTGCTTTTGACAGAACGAAACAAGCAGTCAGCTACCGTAATTTTGAAAATGTAAACCAAATTATCGATATGGAGAAGGATCATCTCGAAGGAGATGAGGTTTCGGAGCCTCAATACCCGTTTGCGCTGGAGCGGGAGCTGATTCAGGCGCTTCGTACCGGCCGGGAAGAAGAGGCGCATGTCATGCTGGCATCATTCCTTGATGCGCTATCCGGCAAAGGAGCAAAGGAGATCGATGTGCAGCAAGGCATGCTGCATCTTCTCGGCAACGTTCAGCACGCCATTATGGTTTCCGGTATTAACCCGAACCGGCTGTTCAAAGGGGCAAATTTGTATGAGCAGCTTTCCCAAATCAGGGAGCCACGGAGAATCCTGGAATGGTTCCAGGACAAGGTCCTTGCTCCGTTCCAGAAGGAGCTGTCAGGCCGCTCCGATGCACAGGTCAAGCGTATGATCGAGCAAGCGATGATTTATTTGCAGCAAAATTATAGGAATGATATTTCACTCGACAATTGTGCGGATCATACCGGGACCAATCCCTTTTTCCTCAGCAAGACGTTCAAACAGGTAACCGGGAAAAATTTTATCGATTATTTAACGGAATTGCGAATGGACAAAGCCAAAGAACTGCTGCGCGAGTCAGAGATTAAGATTTGCGATGTTGCCGATCAGGTCGGCTATCAGCACAGTTATTTTAACCGTATATTTAAAAAGCTGGAAGGCATGACGCCGACCCGTTATCGGGAGCTTAGCCGAAGCACATAAAGCTGTAAACAATAATGTTTTAATGGAATAAAAAAGTGCAAATCGCCCAGGCACCCCCGTCAATAATGTCTCATTGTAGGCAAGAGGTCGCATTTTTACAATGAAGTTATGAGGAAGGGAGATGCATACGTTTGGCAACGGAAACGAAAGTGAATCTGCACTGGTTAAGCAAAGATAAAGCTGTGTCTATGCCTGTTGGCATGACTTGGGGAATACCGTGGAAGGAAGGCGAGCTGCGCAGGGAGGAGTCCTTGCTTCTAGCGCAAGCGAACGGCGAGGGGGCCATCCCGTTGCAAAGCTGGCCGACGGCTTATTGGCCGGATGGCAGTGTGAAATGGTCTGCACATGCGGCAGCGGTTCCACACCAGGTAACGGATAGTTTCGTCATTACGAAAGGAAGCGGGCCTGTCCCTGACAAATGTGTCATTGTTCGAGAGACTGACGACACGATTACGCTGGATACAGGTGTGATGGTTTGTACGCTGGGCAAGCAGGGCACTCCTTGGCTGCGCAGCATCGTCCGCCAAGGGGCAGAGGTGTGCAGCGGAGGCCAGTTGATCTGCTTGAAAGAATCTCGGACCGAAGTGTCCGGGATTCGGACGATAACGGAAGAGCCGTTCGAGAGCCGCATCCATCAGGCGGTTGTAGAGCAGAGCGGGCCTGTCCGTGCGGTGGTGAAGCTCAGCGGGAGGCATCGTGCGGTTAACGGCTCGCGGGAATGGCTGCCTTTTTCAATGCGATTGTATGTCTATGCGGGCTTGGAGTCGATTCGGCTTGTACATACGTTCCATTATGATGGCAATCCGAACGAGGACTTTATCAAAGGGCTTGGCATCCGTTTGGCGGTGCCGATGCGAGGTGCCCACTATAACCGGCATGTCCGCTTTGCGGGAGATAAAGGGTATTTTGGTGAATCGCCAAAAACGCTGCACACACGGCGTACGAAGGGAAAATACCGGAATCTATTTGAACGCCAGACGCTAGGTGAAACGGTTGACTTCGATCCACAAGAAGACGGCTATTTCTTAAGCTTGCTGGATGATTCGGCAACGTGGGACAGCTTTAAGCTGGTTCAGGATTCGTCGGATCACTACCGAATCTGGAAGCAAACGAAGGCGGTATGCAGCTGGGTAAAGGTGACGGATGGACAACGAGCAGGCGGGCTTGGCTACATTGGCGGGGAGGGCGGCGGCTTGGCTGTTGGGCTGCGCCATTTTTGGGAGAAGCACCCGTCAGGTTTTGATGTGCAGGGCATGGCAGGGGCGGAAGCCGCTTGGACTGTTTGGCTGTGGTCGCCGGACAGTGCGCCGATGGATCTCCGCCACTACGATACGGAAACGCATGTGGAGTCGTCCTATGAAGGTGCGGAGGAGCTTCGCGCCACGCCGTATGGCATCGCTAACACGAGCGAGATGACGTTATGGTGTTTGGCAGCGACACCAGGACCAGAGCTGCTGGATAGCCTGCTTGCGGAGTCGCAAGATCCGTCTTTGCTTGTTTGTGAACCGGCCTATTATCATGCCGCACGCGCCTTTGGCTATTGGAGCCTCCCAGATCGGAGCAGCTTTGCGAAAGAAACGCTGGAGCAGCGGCTGGACGGCATCATCGCGTTTTACCAGGACGAGGTGGAGCAGCGCAAGTGGTACGGGTTCTGGGACTATGGCGATTACATGCATAGCTATGACCCGGTTAGGCATGTGTGGAACTATGATCTCGGCGGATGTGCTTGGCAAAATACCGAGCTGGCGCCAAATATGTGGCTGTGGATCATGTTTTTACGCACGGGCCGGGGGGATATCTTCCGCATGGCGGAGGCGATGACCCGGCACACGAGCGAAGTCGATGTGTACCATTTCGGCGAATATGCCGGACTTGGTTCACGGCATAATGTGGTGCATTGGGGCTGCGGCTGCAAGGAAGCTCGCATCGCTATGGCCGGTCTGCATCGCTACTACTATTATTTGACGGCTGACGAGCGGATCGGAGATATGATGGACGAAGTGAAGGATTCGGATTTCACGACGGTGAATTTGGACCCGATGCGAGCCTACTTTCCGAAGGATGAGCACCCGACTCATGCCCGTGTGGGCCCGGACTGGGCAGCCTTCAGCTCCAACTGGATGACCCGTTGGGAACGCTATGAGGACACAGCATACCGGGACAAAATTGTCCTAGGGATCGAATGCATCAAAGGCGCGAATTACGGTCTGATCTCCGGGCCTACCTATGGCTATGACCCGAAAACCGGCGTGTTGACGCCGCTTGGCGATGATAACTGGGGACGGCATTTGGCGATATGTATGGGCGGTCCGCAAGTATGGTTTGAGCTCGCCGGCATGCTGAAGGATCCGAAGTGGGAGGAAATGCTAGCCGATTTTGGCGTTTACTATAACAAATCGCAGGAAGAGAAGGATCTGCTCACAAAAGGAGAGATCAGCACCAAGCACTTCGAGCATCCTGTGCTTAGTGCGGCGATTGTTGCTTTTGGCGCTTACTATAAGAAGGACGAGGAAACAGCGCGCGCATGCTGGTCCATCCTTCTGGGTAACCCATTCGCCCGGGTTGATTTGCAAAAAGACGCTTCGCATGTCATGCATGTGAACGATCTCAAAGAGATCGATTGGATGAATACGAATGAGGCGGCGCAATGGTCACTCAACACCATTATGGCTTTGGAGTTCATTCCGGATACGATCCCGGAGGAAAAGCGCTGATGGTGGGCTTGAATCGCTCGCTGGGAAAATGGAATGCCGTCAAATGTCTCCTTTTATCGCGGAATACGGGAATATGCAGGTCTTTGCGCCTTGATAAATAGTTTACATATGGAGGGATATTGGATGCAACAAACGTTGAAGGAACCGCATCTTATTGCGAAAATAGATATTCAGGCGGCGGGTCCGCGCTGCAAAATGCTGCTCGGCGATCTGAATGGTGACGGCAGGATGGAGGTGCTCTTGGTGCACCCTGACAACCGCCAGGATGTCAGATACATTCCCCATCAGGTACAATGCTTAACTGCGTACGACTTGGAGGGGAATTTACTTTGGCAAACCGGTAAACCGGATTCCGGAGCGGGTAGTCAAGGGTCAGATTATCCAGCGCAGATTGCAGATATTGACGGAGATGGACGCTTAGAGGTTTTGTGCGTAATGGACAATCGATTCCTGATTTTGGATGGTCAAAATGGGCAGATAAAGGCATCTCATGAATTGCCTAGCGAACATGCTCATGATTGTATCATTGTAGCGAATTTGACAGGCGGCTGTGCGGCGGGAGATATCATCCTGAAAGATCGCTATCATACCCTGTGGGCGCTCGATCGCGAGTTTAATCTCCTGTGGAAACATGAGGGCAACCCAGGGCATTTTCCTTGGGTTTACGATTTCGACGGCGATGGGCTGGGTGAAGTCATGGCTGGTTATGACCTGCTTGACCATGATGGCCAGCTGCTCTGGAGCTGCCGGGATTTGGACGATCACGCAGACTGTATATGGGTTGGCGATGTGAACGGAGACGGGGAGCCGGAGCTTGTGATCGGCGGCAGTGTCACGGTCATGTATGATCGCCATGGCCAAGAGCTTTGGCGTTATGAAGGCTCGATCGAGTCGCAGCACATCGCGCTCGGCCGATTCCGCAGCGATT
The DNA here is from genome assembly GCF_059692135.1 of Paenibacillus sp. J22R160. Taxonomy (NCBI): domain Bacteria; kingdom Bacillati; phylum Bacillota; class Bacilli; order Caryophanales; family Paenibacillaceae; genus Paenibacillus; species Paenibacillus sp. J22R160. The sequence continues at coordinate 89,020 of NZ_JCAUAU010000020.1, forward strand.
TGCCGGGACTTCAGATCGCTGGCCTGGATCGTCTCGTGCGCGAGGATGACGGCAAGGGTTTGAAGGGAAAAGATGCGTTATTCCTTTTGGATAGCGAAGGGCGAGAGATTTGGAAGGAAGACCGCCAAACAGACGGTTGGCTGACCATTATTGAACCTCTTCGCGGTTGGGAGAAGGGCGCAGCGGATTACATTTTAGCTTATCGCCGTGGTGGAGGCGTGTTTCCAACTTTATATGACGGCAACATGAATGCGGTCGTGTCTTTTCCGCTTGAAGGCTATGCGGTGCATGCCGACTTATTTGGCAGCGGGAGCGAGCAGGTCATTATTTTTAATAATGAGACGATGGCTATTTATGCGAGTCAGCCACATGATGTGACCGAGAAGCCTTCCGGTGTACCGCTGCCTCAGCCGAAACGGTTGTCCAGCTCCACGTTGTATCCCGGCGGCGAGATCCCGATCTAATGGAGGTAGAGGCAGACATGATGATGAGTCCCTATTTTCAACCAAACGAATCGATCGCTGGCAAAGCGAAGTCTGACGAACATATACTGGCGACTATTGCTGGAAGATTCATCGGTGCTAACCCTAAGCATCCGCCCGTTTATCGGATCTACTCGGCAGAAGGCTTCCGAAGAGGAGCGGATTACCGCTACGAAATGGATCTTGCGCAGAGATGGCCGGATCTGGAGGACGGGCAATTCGTCTACGTCTGGGGGAAGCTGTGGAGCGATGCAGAGATCGAGCAACCTTTCAGCGTAAGCTGCTATTGCCCTGTACGTATTATGGTGAACGGGGCGCAGCAATTCGCATCGAACTTGAATGACGATGTGTTTCCGGAGCGGAGCAGCTATTTCCGTGCCAAACTTAGCAAGGGCTGGAATCACATCGTCTTGGAATTCGTGGCAACCGCAACCGGTTGTGGCGGCAAGTTCGGAACCGGAAGCATCAAAGGGTTTCCGATGCACATTCTTGCCCCATTAGCTGACCGGGACGGTCAAGAGGGCTGGGTATACAGCAGCCCGCAATCGACTGCATGGCAAATCATGCCTGGTGCTGGGGAGGAGAAAGACTGCGCAGGCTCAGCTATAGTGGAGTGGTTTCCTCGAATGGCTTGGACGCCGCAGGAATTGAGCAGCGGATGCTTCACCCGTATCTACGGCGAAAGGCTAGGGCAGATCGCCTATGCATGGACGAAGCTGGAGAACAGAAACCCGAGCGTGCAAAGGGTTAGGTTTACAGGTGAGTCTCAAGGCCAGCTGACCGTGTACTTGAACGGTACTCCCGTGTTTGAGGAGCATCAGCACTCCATGTCTAGCCCGCTCGAGATGACACTTTCAATCCCGTTTGGTGTCCATGATCTCGTTGTCCGTTCTGTTTGCGAGGGCTCGATTTGGGGTGTTAACCTAGAAAGCGAACATGCAAGCGCTGAAGAAGCCGCTCCTGTGAAACGAATGCCGCCTTATTCTGTTGAAGGACTGACGGATGGCTGGTTGTACGCAGGACCTTTTTCACCTGAAAAAGCTCCGCACTTGGCCGCAATTACTCGCATGGATGCACCGCTTGGCTCAGAAGATGAGCACACGTTCTGGCGGGCGGATTTGCCCGGAGCTTGGGTACGGCCTTATCTGGAGAATGCCGTTTATGGAAAATGGAACTATCCGCTTGGCGTGACGCTCTATGGCATCCTGCGAACAGGTAAGGAGTTAGGGGATCTGCATTACACGAACTATGCTGCCGATCATATTGAACAGTGCACCTCCTTGTTCGCTTACAGCCGTTGGGACCAGGCGCAATACGGCTCGCCGGGCGTGAATCACCAACTGACGCTGATCGACAGCTTGGATGACTGCGGCTCCTTCGGGGCAGCGATGCTGGAGGCAGTCAAACTCCGAGCATTAGATGGCGCAGAGGCGGCAGCCGAACGCATAGCCCATTACATCACGCGGGAACAAAGCCGGCTTGAGGATGGGACGTTGTATCGAACGCGAGGGACGACTGATTTCATGAAAGATACGGTTTGGTGTGACGATTTATATATGAGTACGCCGTTCCTCAGCAAATATTACGAGCTTACAGGTGATGTTGCGTATCTGAATGATGCGGCGAAACAGTTTATGCGATATAAAAAGCTGATGTTCATCCCCGAGAAAGGCATTATGCATCATGTATTCGATTTTAAATTCGTCAAAGGAAACGGCGTGTCTTGGGGGCGAGGCAATGGTTGGGTACTGTTTTCGTTAACAGAACTGCTGGCCGTCATGCCTGAGGAGCATCCAGAACGCCCAGAGCTATTGGCTTTTTTCCGTGAGCTGTGCCAAGGGTACAGGCGCTTACAGGGGGAGCAGGGCTTATGGCATCAAGTGCTGACGGATCCGGAATCGTATGCGGAGTCTTCCTGCACCTCGATGTTCATCTACGCGTTCGCTAGAGGCGTTCGCTTCGGCTGGCTGGAGGAGGCAGCTCCTTACGTGGAGGCTGTGCTGCAAGGTTGGGACGGCTTGACGCGTTATGCGATCGACAAAAACGGAAATGTATACGGCGTCTGCCGAGGCTCGGGGTATTCGTTCAACAAGCTGTACTATAAGGACCAGCTGTCTTGGCAACTGAACGATACGCATGGAATCGGCATTGTGCTGTTGGCTGGGATTGAAACGATGAAGCTGAGGAAGCATCTAACAGCGCTTAGCCACTAAAATAACCGGTATGACCCTTTGGGTTATGCCGGTTTTTCTGTGCAACCGCAACAGAAAATCTCAATTGAGAGCTTGCTGGTGTCTCATCCAATCCCACAAACTGCAAAAAGTACAGCAAAATATCTCAGTTTTGCCGTCTCGAGAGATAAAGATGTAAAAAGTACATGTAAGTTTGTGGTCTCTACACGAAATAGGCAGAAGTCGCTAGTTTTGCAGTACTATTTGCATGATTTGTCTCCAAAATCAATGATCTCCGCCGAATTTGCTGTACTATTTGCAGGATTAGTAATTCGGCAAACATCCGGACTCACCTCGCGTCCAGCTCAGCCAGCAAAGACCAAATTCATTGAATTATTCCGAGTTAAATAGTAAGATTAAATTAATTTCCTTCTTGCTAATGTCATCTGTCTTACAATAGCGGTGAGGGTTGTCTATTACAACTGTTTGATAAAACCTTGATATTACAAGCTTTTTGAGCAGTGAATTCAAATTTTAATCATTAGTGCAAAAATTAATTATATATTCACACACTCATTTTATACATAATTGAATTAGTCGGAATTAACCGAATGACAATAGAGTTTGATGGAGGAGAGCTAGCAGATGAGTCAAAAAGGAGGCCATCTATTTTCAATTTTTAATACCATTTTTTTGAGCCTGTTGACCCTAGCCACTCTTTACCCTATGTGGCGGGAAGCGGCCGTGTCCTTCAGCGGCATGGAGGAGGCGATGAAAGGCGGCCTATTTTTGTGGCCGAGAGATTTTACAACGGATGCTTATGTTAACATCTTACATTCCCGGTATTTATGGCTTGCGTATGGGAACAGTTTATTTATTACATTAGTTGGGACATTGATCGGTGTATTTTTGACAGCAGCAACCGCTTTTCCCCTCATTAAACAAGATTTACCCGGCAAAAAATGGTTCGTTCTTCTTATTTTGTTCACGATGCTGTTTAGCGGTGGGATTATTCCTACCTATTTACTGGTGAAAAGCGTCGGACTTATCAACTCTTTATGGTCATTGATTCTACCGACGGCTATATCGGCGTATAACGTGATCGTTATGATGAGTTTTTTTCGAACGCTCCCCCGGGAGTTGGATGAATCGGCGACCATGGATGGGGCTCATGCGATTCGTATTTTTGCCAGTGTAATTCTCCCTCTCTCTAAACCTGTGCTCGCTACAATTGCATTATGGGAGGCAGTTGGTTACTGGAACAACTATTTGCAGGCGCTTTTTTATCTGAATGACAAAAGTAAATACGTTCTTCCCGTGCTCCTGCGGGATATTATTAACGGCCAGACCATTGCCCAAATGACGGGGGAAAGCACGGGTTCATCGACGGAATCGGTCATTGCAGCAACGACGATCATGGCAGTGCTTCCGATCCTTATTGTGTATCCGTTTTTACAAAAGTACTTTGTACAGGGGACACTGATTGGTTCGGTCAAAGCTTAAGATCAGCTTAGGACTTTATATGATTGTTGGCTAGGATTGAATAAGATTGAATAGGGGGAAGTAAAACCATGTCATTCTATACATACAAATCCATTCTTATTTTGACTATAGCAGCCAGCCTTACTGCTGCGTGCAGCAGTAACCCAGAATCGGACGGGGCTGCAAAAGCACCTAGTACAGCAACTCAGCCAAACACTGCGTCCGGCAGTGACTCTGCCAAGGTCACATTTAAGATTTTCCGCAACTTTCAAGCACCTGAATACCCAGCAGATGGCGGGCCAGCGAAGCAAAAGGTGTTGGCTGCACTTGACCAGGCAGGAATTAAAGGCATTGATTACAACATTTCAATGGCTTCGGGGGATGAATATAAGACCAAGCTTAACTTGCTTGCTTCTTCCGGGGACCTGCCGGATTACTTTAGTGTGCCTGATCTCCTGACATTGAACAGACTGACGGATGAAGGCTTGATTCTGCCGTTGGACGACTTGTTAAAGAATGCGCCTAATGTTACGAAGTTTCTGAAACCTGAAGATTTGGAGATTCTCAAGTACAAGGGCAAACTGTACGGATTGCCTCCGGGTTACCGTCCAGAGACTTTCAATGGACCTAACGTGAATGGGTTGCTGATACGCCAGGATTGGCTGGATACACTCAAGCTGAAAACACCGACCACCCTGGATGAGCTTCATGATGTACTCAAGGCGTTCACGTTCAATGATCCAGACGGGAATGGGAAGAAGGATACGTATGGCATAACAACGAACAAGCTTCTCGGAGCTGGTGCAAACGGTAATTATTTCAGCTCGGTATTCGGCGCTTTCGGTGTCATTCCGACGTTCTGGCAGCAGCGTGACGGGCAATTGAAGCAGGGAATGGTACTGCCTGAGATGAAACAAGCGCTTTCTTTGTTGCAAAGCTGGTACAAAGAAGGCATCATCGATCCGGAGTTCCCCATTATGGAAGCGAAGCAAATGAACGAAAAGATGATTAATTCCAAAGCAGGCATTTTCGAAGGAACGGCATTCGATGCTGATCCGACAGGAGCAAACTACAGCGCTCTGAAGAAGACAGTTGCGACAGCGAAATTTTCCTTCCTTCCACCACCTGCTGGCGCGAGCGGGAAAAAGGGAGCTGCCGAGAATTCGCCGGCATATAGCGATATCCGGGCGATATCGGCCAAAGTTAAGAATCCAGAGAAGCTGATGGAGTTAATCAACTGGTCGGCGGGCCCAGGTTTTGACCTAGTCACTTACGGGATCGAGAATGAGGATTATCAGTTCGATAAAGACAAAAACAAAATTAAGCTGCTTGTCCCGAACTACTCCGAGCTGTATAAGAAAGGGTATTCGAACCCGATTCGCTTCCTGCAAGTCGTAGACCGTCGTTGGTTAACGGAAGAAGCGATAGCGGCTATGACAGTTTCCAATGATCCTCAAAATTTGGTTCATAACGAGTTTTGGAAGAGTGTGCAGGCAATGAACGACTATCCGGATATCAAAAAGCTATGGGATGAGTACTTCGCCAAAATTGTCACTGGCGCATGGTCCGTAGATAAATGGGATGAACTCGTCAAACGGTATTACCAAGAAGGCGGGCAGGAAATCGAGAAGCAGGTTAATGCGGAATGGAAGAAAACGAAATAATGTTCAACTAGGATCAGGACGACGAATCGAATCATGCTTGAAGAAGAAAGAGGGGACAGTCTATGTTTAATAAAATGCTCGTATCCTATATGACTATCATAGTGATCCTCATTTTGGCGGTCGGTTCGTCGTACCTGATGATTGTATCCCACGATATCAAATCCGAGCTTGCACGTTCGTCTCAGAACGAAATCTCGGGGATGATGAAGCATGCTGAATCATTGATTGAGAATATCGAGCAGCTGTCCTTGCAAGTTTCTCTTAAGCCAGGAGTCAATGAGGCGTTAACTAATCCATATCCGTATTCCATTTTGCAATATGGGGCTTTGAAGAATCAGTTGAAAGATGAAGTTAATTCCAACGATCTGTTGTATTCCATTTATTTGTATTTTCGTTTGAACAACCGTATTTTGACTACGAATGAAGGCATCTATGCGCTGGATCAATTTTTTGATAAGCAGATCATTACGACAAACTTTCAAGCCAATAGCAGCAAAGGCTATCAGGTGCGGAGTCTGGAGGATACATCACTTTCGGAGCCCGTTGAATTGCTTACCTTTCATAGGCTAGTTCCTATGACTGCGAAAGAACCGCTCGGGGAACTCATTTTGAATGTGAAGCGTCAAGCGTTCTTCGATGCCTTGTTTCGTTATGCGAATGTGGATAGCAGCAAGATGATGATTATGGACAGCGATAGCTATGTCGTTCTTTCAGAAAGTAATGCCAGAAGTAAAGCATTTACGAAGGACTTACAATCTTTGAACGCTGAACATTCACTGTCAGATTCCTCCGGGATGGTGAAAATACAGGGGGAAGATGAGACCTATTTCCTCAGTTATGCTAGATCTGACACGACTCCGTGGATGGTTGCCGAACGTATTCCCTATTCGGTTTATCAACTTGCATGGAAAAGCAAGGTGCATGCTGCAACTCAGGTTGCGGCCGTCATCCTTTTTATTAGTATAGCGCTTGCATGTCTCTATAGTATTCGTTTCACTAGACCATGGAAGAACATGGTGAGGGACTATGTAGAGCAGCAGAGTCAATACCCAGGGAACATGGTGAAAAAGGATGAAAGCCAACTGATTGCCGAAGCGATCCGGGAGCTCATGTCAGAAAACCGCTACATCAAACAAACCCTGGAGCAGAGTAAACCGATCATCCGTTTCCGGTTGATCTATGATATTTTAACCAATCGTGTGTTCGAAACTTCGGTGATGGCTAATCGGCTTCAGCATCTCGGAATCGTGTTCCCGCATTCTTATTATGCTGCGATTATTGTTCGAGCAGATTTGCAGCCATTGGAAGATCAGGAGGACTACAACGAAATTCGTTTGCTTCTGTTCAGCACCATTGAGAAAGAACTGCGTAAGCGCCTTTTTGTTGTCGGCACCATACTTGAAAACCATCAATTCGGGTTTATCTTGAACTCGCCCGTTTCTACGTACATGACCCAGCTAAAACTGGAATTGGATGCGTGCTGTCAGGCGGCGAATCGGATAGGGCTGGAGGAGTTCGGAATCACCTTGCAAATTGCTTTAGGGGGCATTTATTCGTCTATGAACGGTTTGAACAAGTCGTACCACGAGGCCAAACGTGCGCTGCACAATACGGCTTGGACCTACCAAACCGATTGCGCCTTTTTCGAGGATTCGGCGGATTCTAGAAAATGGAGCTATCCGCTGGCTATTCAGAAGGAGTTGCTGCGTCGTCTTAAGTCGGTAGACCGGGAGTCGGCTAAGCTGTCCCTCGACGAATTGTTCGACCGCTATATGTTAGGCAAATCCTATACCCGAGATGAAGTTCAAGACACCATCACCTTGATGATGGGAGCGATCGTACAAGAGCTATATGAGGATGGTTATTCGCTAGACAAAGTTCATTTACGATTCCAATCCGTCAGTGAATGCGAACATATTGGTCAAGTGAAGGAGCTGTTCTACGGGTACATCACTGACATCATGAACCTGCTTGAACAGTTTCAGGATAATAAGATGAGCAATAGCTATATCAGTAAGGCAATTGACTACATGCAGACGAATTACGACCGAATTGAATCAATTGCTGATATTGCCGATCATGTCGGTGTCAGCTCCAGCTACTTGAGCCGAATGTTCCGTGCGGAGACAGGGAAAGCACCGCTTGATTACTTGACCCGGCTGCGCATTGATAAAAGCAAAGAGCTGCTATTCGCAGGTAATTGCAAGTATTCCTTGCAGGAAATTTGCGGTCAGATCGGTTACCACGATGTGCAGAGCTTCATTCGATTTTTCAAAAAGTGGGAGAAGATCACACCAGGTGAATACCGCAAACTGCAGTTAGAAAAAGGAGGTGCCCTATGAGCAGTCAAGCCATCCATCCAAAGCCTACCGTTTTACGTGCAAAAGCAGCGCCATCAAGCTCTTTTATTCGAAAACTGCTGAAATATAGATATTATTACGCATTGCTGCTGCCGGGTCTTATTTATTTTGTTGTATTCAAGTATATTCCCATGGGCGGTGTAATTATTGCCTTTAAGGACTATAAACTAACGCAGGGGGTACTAGGCAGCCCTTGGGTGGGGTTGAAATGGTTTCGGATTCTATGGTCAACAGGGGATTTCTGGAATGCGCTGTACAATACGTTACTCATAAGTTTTTATAAGCTAATCTTCGGTTTTCCTGCACCAATTGCACTTGCTATTTTGCTGAATGAGGTCATCAATCGCAGATTCAAAAGGATCATCCAGAGCATCTTATATTTCCCGCACTTTTTATCTTGGATTGTTCTGGGAGGCATATTGTTTGCCATTCTGTCGCCGGGAACGGGCTTGCTCTCGTGGTTGGGGTTCAGCAGTTCCCCGCTTATGCGGCCGGAATCATTCCGCTCGCTGCTCGTAGTCTCGCATATATGGAAGGAAATCGGCTGGGGAACTGTCATTTATTTGGCAGCTATCGCAGGAATTAATCCAGAGATGTATGAGGCGGCACGTATGGATGGAGCCAATCGATTCCGATTAATCAGGCACGTGACACTTCCGGCGATATCGGGAACTATCGTGATTATGCTGATACTCCGAACAGGGCAAATATTGTCAGCAGGCTTCGATCAGGTCTTTATTTTATCTAACGATGTCGTGCTTCATGTTGCAGATATTTTGGATACGTATGTCTACCGAGTTGGCTTGAGTTTGGGACGATTTTCAATTGCTACTGCCGCAGGCTTATTTCAGTCCTTGGCGGGTTTGCTGCTGCTCCTGTTTACCAACTGGCTGGCACGTAGATTCAGCGATCAAGGATTATGGTAAATTGGAAGAGAGTTCTGATACTGATAAGATGAGGGAGCTGGGATGTTATGGGTGAAAAGGGCGCAGTACGTCCGAATGTTATCGTATTTTTTACCGATCAACAAAGATGGGATACTACAGGGGTGCATGGCAATCCGCTAGGGCTTACCCCGAATTTCGACCGGATGGCGGTCGAAGGTACACACGTGTATCATTCAATCACATGCCAACCCGTATGCGGTCCAGCTCGATCCTGTCTGCAAACCGGAAGGTACGCAACGTCTACAGGATGTTACCGCAATGGCATTCCGCTGCCTGCAGAAAGCAAGACGTTAGCCCACTATTTCCGTGATTCTGGATACCGCACGGGTTATATTGGCAAATGGCATTTGGCTAGTACGGAACCTGTGATGGAGGAACAAAGGGGGGGCTATGAGCATTGGTTAGCCTCCAATGTGTTGGAATTTTCTTCCGATGCGTACGACACGGTCATGTACAATAATGAGAATGAACCGGTTAACCTGCCAGGTTACCGGGCTGATGCTTTAACAGATGCTGCTATCCAATTTGTACATAAGGAGCAGAAGCGGAACCGGCAGGAGAAGACGGTAGATCCTTTCTTCCTATTCCTGTCTTATATTGAGCCTCATCACCAAAATCATCTTGACAATTATCCGGCTCCCATTGGGTATGAGGATCAATACACCGGACGTTGGATACCGCCTGATCTGGCAGCACTTGGTGGAACTGCACATCAGCACTTAGGTGGTTATTACGGAATGGTTAAACGGTTGGATGAAGCGCTAGGCCGTCTGATTGATGCGTTGCGGAGTCTACAATTGCTAGACAATACGATTGTACTGTTTACATCTGATCACGGGTGTCATTTCAAGACGCGTAATTCCGAATATAAGCGCTCCTGCCATGATAGCTCGATTCGGGTTCCAACGGCTTTGATGGGGCCAGGCTTTCAAGCAGGAGGCAGGATTCAAGAGTTGGTTAGCTTATTGGATCTGCCGCCTACACTGCTAGATGCAGCTGGCATTCCTGTGCCTGAAAGCATGCAGGGGCGATCCATCTTACCTTTGGCGCAGAAGAAAAGCGTGGATTGGCCGAAGGAAGCCTTTATACAAATTAGTGAATCCGAAGTAGGGCGAGCTATACGTACGAATCGTTGGAAATACAGTGTCCATGCGCCAGACAAGAATGCGTGGCAGGATGCTGCATCTGATGTGTATGAAGAGCAGTTCTTATATGATCTGCACGCGGATCCGCATGAGCTGAGCAATCTAATCGGCGTGGAAAGTTACGCAACCATTACGGCTGAACTGAGAGAGCGACTGATTGCCCGCATCATTGAAGCAGGTGAAGAGGAGCCGGTAATACGTCCTGCAAAAGCTAGAAAGCATGAGCAGAGGAGGATCTCCGTTGCGGAAGTGAGAGTGCCGCTTTAAATAATTTTCTGTACATGTATATTTAGTTTGTTTCGGGACATACTATTATTTATTGCGTAAAAAGCGGAAAAGAAAGAGAACCTGTTTACCGGATAATGTTCGCTTAGAAAAAATATATCCAAATTGGAATTGAAAATTGAATGAAGTATTGCCTGCAGCATGGTTAAATTCTCCTTTCACATACAACGCAACATAAAAAGAAGCTTGGATCAATAATCCAGCTTCTTTTTTGACGTCAGTGAGAGTCTCGCTCCCGCCAAAGGTGTCCCATCCAACCGCACATACTGCAAAAAGTACAGCAAAATGATCTCACTTTTGCTGTTTCTAGAGATTAACATGTAAAAAGTACATGTCATTCATTGTCTTTTACCCAACATAAGCAGAAATCACCAATTTAGCTGCACTTTTTGCAGGAAATGAGTCCAAATCGGTGACTTCCGCCAAATTTGCTGCACCTTTTGCAGGATTTGTATGGCGCCAGACATAAGTCGCCACTCCCCTAACCAAACTCGCAGCACCCGCCACAACATCTCACGCCCGCCTACCCAGCAGGGGGAACTACAGGCCGTTATTTTGCTGAAAATAGCCGTGTTCGTCCTAGTTGGGGAACTGTGGTTCGCTATTTCGTCGCTGTGGGCAGAAACTTTGGCAGTTTGGGTGAAATAGGACCCTGTAGTTCCCCTCCCCCCTCGAAACTTGGCTTTTGGCTGAAATAAGGGAATGGAGTTCCCTTAAATCAGGTGGGGGAGACGTGCAACGTTGGTCACCAATCATCACACTCATTGAAGCTCCTTCAACGGTTCAAAGTTAGGATAAACATACGGCGAGCTCGGAGCAGTGATTTTATCAATTTGCGTGGCTTTGATGACGAAAATGTCGTTGCCATTGTAGCTGCCATTTTGAACAGTACCTGTGACCTTGACCCACATGTCCTTGGGGTAAGTCGCGGCAGTGGGGAAGTCAATCATTACACCGTAGGGAGTCGCATCCGCGGAACAACAGCTAACCGCAAATCGGCCAACGACAAATTGATTGCTTGCCATGTTGTCTTCACGATAGACGAAGCCGGTGAGCTCGATTTTTTTGCCGATAAAATTAGCTTTGAATAAGTCGATCGTGGAGAGGATTTCCATATAAATCTCAGGCTTAACGACGATGGTGTCCTTTTTATAAAGGATCATGCCGATTTTGGAAAAGTCTTCGTCCCATTCATTATCAGCATGAAATAATTTCTGTAAGTCGGCATCCGTGTTTGCAGGAGCTGGCACCTCAGTGTTGGAAGTGGCTGGAGTCATTGTGGGGGCTGAAGCCGTCGCTGACGGCGTTATCGTCACTGTCGTCGTCGGGAGACTCGATTTGGAAGCGGAGAGATTCATCCCTTTGGCAGCTACCATTGTACTGCTCAAGGCCGTATCTGGAAGCACAAAGCCTACTAAAAGCGGCAAAATCAGAAGTCCATAGGCTAGTGTATTCCGCAAAACGGAGCGGGAAACGGGCTGCTCACATTCACAAGTGACAGGCTTTCCCCAGTAGGCGCGTAGGGCCATGTACCCTTGAAAGCAGGCAATGATATACAAAATAAGGGAAGCAACTTTCACATAAATCATCATTCGCGGCGCAATGTAATACGTAAGGGCATCCGACTTGGAAAGGATCACAATATAACTTGAGAATCCTAACAGAATCAATGTGCGTAAGAAATAATGGAAACTGATTATGCGAGCTTGACTCAACTTCATTCCTCCTTGAAAGCTAAATTTATAAGAGATGTTGGGCGAGCAGAGAGCAGCCGAGAACTGTAATGACAATCAATAGCGAGAGTAGGAACACAAATTTTGATTTAAAGATGGAAAGCAGCATGAGCGTGCTTTTGAAATCCAGCATAGGGCCAAATACCAGGAAGGTTAACAGAGATCCAGGTGTAAATGAAGTCTGAAAAGATGAAGCGACGAAGGCGTCCGAGGTCGAGCATAGCGAAAGAATGTAGGCGAAACCCATCATAAACACATGGGAGCTGATCGGACCTTGACCAATCGCAAGCAGGCTTTCGCGCTGCATAAAGATTTGAATCAGAGCAGTAAGCAGGGAACCAAACACCAGATATTTGCCCATTTCAAAAAACTCATCAGAAGCATGCACGAAAAAGGTGTTTATTTTGCTGAAAAAGCCTCCTCCTTGATGCTGATGCCCCTCCCAATCAACTTGATTCGAGAAGTTAGCGCGGCTATTGCGAAGTGGATTGCTTTTGATAAAACGATAGAGGAAAAGTCCGATAATAACAGCGGCAACAAAAGCTAGTCCTATACGGGAATACGCCATAGCAGGGTGATTTCGGAACGCCATGAATGTGGCTGCAAAAACAATGGGGTTAATAATGGGGCCGGTTAGGATGAAAACAACGGCTATGTAAACAGGCATTCCTTTAAGAATAAGCCTTCGCACAACAGGAATCATACCGCATTCGCACATGGGGAAAAGGATACCTAGCAAACAGGCAAACAAAATGCCGAGTATAGGGTTCTTTGGAATAAAACGACGGATGGTTTGAACAGAAACAAATGTTTGAAGCAGCGACGAAAGCAATACGCCTACCAGAATGAAAGGGATCGCTTCTAATAAGATACTAATAAAAATAGTTTTAAATGCTTGCATTTGCTCCGTTTGCAGGACATTCGGCAGGGATACATCTTGGTTCCAAAAGATGAGGACAAGGAGCACGAAAATAAGGGCAGTCAAGAGATGCATGCTTGTTCGAAATACGGTGTTCGGCATTAGAAAAGGCTCCTTCATGTTAATTGGTTTGAGAGTCAATCAGCCGCTTATTCCAGTCATCCTCAAGCAATTGCACATCCAAATCAAGCCCTATGAGAACAAGATAAGGCGCTTCTTGATAAGCAGTTGGCTGCCAATTCGTGCGTTTGCCTGCAAATTGCAGCAGATAGGCTTCACGTTTGGAGCCGATGCGTAAATAGCCTTTGGCGCGAAGAAGCGATTTTCCCCATTTTCGCAAATAATGCTCCACAAAGCCTTGAGTGACGACAGCCTCATTCTCAATCGGGATGGTAAGTGTTTGAACACGCGAAAAGGAAGCGGCGTGCATAGAAGTCACGCTCGTTTCTTTGAAAGCTTTTACGGCGCGCATGTGTAAACTTTTCTTCAAAGTAGGCGTGGCAGGGGACAGCGATTGTCTGGATGGGAGGCTGCCGAAAATGATGTCTAAATCCAGTTGACTGAATGTCGTAGGCAGTAACAAAGCTTGACTATTGAATTTATGAACGGTTTTTTCAATAGACTTCAGCTGCTTGTCTGAGATGAGATCGATTTTATTCAATAGAAGAAGGTCGGCAACCTCCATCTGTCTCCGAAGTGTATGGACGAGCTCGCGATCTGAAGCAAAGATGCTATTGTATTCAAGCACATGCTCAGCATCGAGAACCGTGATGACTTTGTGAAGTTTAACATGGGGCAGCAGTGCAGGCTCCGTCAAAGCATCGACGATTTCTTCCGGGTTAGCGACACCGGTCAATTCAATGAGAATAACATCGGGTTTACGTGTTAATAGTTGTTTGAGCGAGTCCTGGATCTCGCTTTTTTTGCTGCAGCAGATGCACCCATCAAGCAATTTGGTCAGTGGGAGATCTGGAGAAGCATCCATCAGAAGGTGTCCATCGACATCTTGTTTCCCTAATTCATTCATAAGTACGGCTGGCTGGAGGTGAAAATCGGCAGCTTCTCGGAGCATGCGCAGAAGCAGAGTCGTCTTACCGCTGCCTAGAAATCCGCTCAGTACGATTACGGGCACTTTACTCATAAAAGGACTCCTTTTTCAAATGCTTAAAAGTAATGTTTACGAATTAAATTGTAGTATAAATAAGAGATAGCTGCAAGATAAGCTTTTAAATTAGAAGGGCAAGAAGCTAGCATCTGTTGATTTCGTTGTTGACAACGTCCTTTTTACAAGCTATATTTGTCGTTGTAATAGTAATGATTACGATTTATTAGCTCGATGGCCATCACTATTACATGTATAAGCAGATGCCGCTTTTTTTATTAATGTTTATTCGTAATTTTTACATGTAAGGGGGATTGTATGTATGTTAGTGGCTTCTTTGAAAGAGGTGGAGTTCGGATATAACGATATTCCTTGCATACAAGATGTTAATGTTGAAATTCAATCAGGTGAATTTGTCGCCGTAACAGGTCCCAATGGCGCAGCGAAGTCAACCTTGCTTAAGCTCATGTTGGGTTTGCTTGAACCATGGAAGGGGAAGGTGTTCTTATCAGCTGCGAACGAAGAGGGCAGGAGGCTACGAGTCGGTTATGTATCGCAACAAATCTCAGCGTTCAATAGTGGATTTCCCAGCACAATCATTGAGTTTGTTCGTTCAGGCAGGTATGCGAGCGGCTCTTGGTTCAGGAAGCTTTTGAAAGAAGATGACCGATTGACGGAGACGGCGCTGCGACAGGTGGGCATGTGGGAGTTGCGGAAGCGCAAAATTGGGGAGCTTTCTGGCGGACAGAAGCAGCGGATCTGCATCGCCAGAGCGCTCGCGCAAGAGCCGGATATGCTTGTGCTGGATGAGCCTACGACGGGGATGGATCAAGATAGCCGGTTCGGGTTCTATGAACTTATGCACCACCAAGTCAAAGTTCACGGGCGCACAGTTGTTATGGTGACGCATAGTCTTGACGAAGTAGCCCCTTACCTCAATCGCATTATTGAACTGGAAAGAAAGGAGGATGGCGGATGGAAATGCTGCACTACGACTTCATGCAGCGGGCATTTTGTGCCGGTGGGTTAATCGCAATCATAGGTTCAGTTCTTGGTGTTTATCTAATGCTTCGAAGGCAAGCGCTTATGGCAGATATGCTCTCGCATGTCTCTTTGGCCGGTGTAGCGGGAGGTGCTTATCTACACATCAACCCTACGTTATCCGGATTTGTTGTGGCAACTCTGGGGGCAATCGCCGTTGAATATGTGAGAAGGTCCTATAAATCCTATAGTGAGATTTCCGTTGCGATCATCATGGTTGGCGGTTTGTCATCTGCTGTCATTATCATGAGCCTTAATCCAAGCGTCAACAAAGGGTTTTCCGCCTATTTATTCGGTTCTGTCGTTGCCGTTAATGAAATAGAGCTGCTGTTTATGTTCATCGTTGCCTGCATAGGCGGTCTCTTCTTCTTCGCATTTCGCCGGCCGTTGTATCAAATTACTTTCGATGAAGATACAGCGAAAACGAACGGACTGCCAGTAAGGTGGATTTCACTTGGCTTTAGTGTTTTAACGGGCATGATCGTAGCCGCTGCAATGCCTATTGTTGGCGTGCTCCTCGTATCCGCGCTTATTATTCTTCCCGCAGCACTAGCTATCCGTATCGCGCCTAGCTTTGTTTCGTCACTTTTTATCGCGATGGGAATTGGCTTGGTTGGCGTTTTTTCAGGTCTTACGGCTTCCTATGAGCTGAGCACACCACCTGGAGGAACCATTGCGATTCTGTTATTAATCGTCTTAATAGCTGGTTTAAGCATCAAAAAGTTGATCGTAAAGTTCAGTAAAGACCGCAATCAAAAAAATCTTCAAGCCGAACAAACGGCATTCAGCGCTCTGCTTCCATCCTCGCAGGAGTCTGCTTAATCATTATCATTTCACATCTATTTGGAGGAATAAACGACAATGAAAAAATCATGGATTTCAAAATCATTCGTATTCACCGCTGTATCCACACTCCTATTATCAGGCTGTGCCGCTCAGTCCTCGGGTACCGGTAAACTAAACGTAGTCACCACCTTTTATCCGATGTATGAATTCACTAAGCAAGTGGCTGGAGAGCATGCAGACGTTGTTGCTTTGATACCCGCGGGTAGCGAGCCGCATGATTGGGAGCCGAGCGCCAAAGATATGAAGACAGTGAGCAATGCCGATGTGTTTGTTTTCAACGGAATCGTGGAGGGTTGGGCTGAACAAGCGCTTGCGAGTGCAGACAATCAGAAGCGTGTTGTTGTTGAAGCGAGCCAAGGCATCGAATTGATGGAAGGGCTGCCGGAAGAAGAGGACCACAAAGATGATGATCATAAAGATGAAGACCACAAAGAGGCTGCTGATGGTAAAATCTTGGATCCGCATGTTTGGTTAAGTCCTGCTCTCGCTCAAAAAGAGGTGGAGTCCATTGTGGCTGGTCTGACTCAAGCTGATCCTGCACACACAGCGGATTATCGGAAAAATGCCGATGCTTTTATCGCGAAGCTCAAAGCCATAGATGAGTCCTTCCGAACGGGTCTCAACGAGGTGAAACAGAAAGATTTCGTGACACAGCATGCTGCATTTGGTTATCTGGCCAAAGAATATGGTTTGACCCAAGTGCCAATCGCTGGACTCTCGCCGGAAGAAGAGCCTTCACCGGCTAAAATGGCCGATATCATCGATTTTGCTAAACAAAATCAAGTAAAGACGATTTTCTTTGAAACGTTAGTTGATCCGAAAGTGGCCCAGACGATTTCCAAAGAAATCAATGCGAAAACGGATGTGCTGAACCCGCTAGAAGGCTTGACGGATGAAGATAAAAAGCAAAATTTGGATTACATCGCGATCATGACCAAAAACTTGGAAGCACTCAAGAAAGCTTTGAATGAATAAGAAAGGAGAATGGACATGTCAGATCATAAAATACCAGTAACAGTTTTGAGCGGGTACTTGGGAGCCGGTAAAACCACGCTGTTAAACCACGTTTTACATAATCGGGATGGCTTGAAAGTAGCTGTCATTGTCAATGATTTAAGCGAAGTTAATATAGATGCTGGGCTAATTCGTGAGGGCAGCGGGTTGTCTCGGACGAATGAGAGTCTGGTTGAAATGTCCAACGGCTGCATCTGCTGCACGTTGCGGGATGATTTGCTGAGGGAAGTGGAGCGGCTTGCTAAAATGAATACATTCGACTATATCCTGATCGAGTCCACCGGTGTCGGCGAACCTCTGCCAGTAGCTCAAACTTTCACCTACATCGATGAGGAGCAGGGCATAGACCTTTCCCAGTTTTGTCGATTGGATAGCATGGTGACTGTTGTAGATGCCTATCGTTTCTGGACGGACTATTCCTCAGGCGAAACGCTGCTTGAACGGAGTCAAGCTGTTGGGGAAGACGACACAAGAGAAGTGGTGGATCTGCTGATCGATCAAATCGAATTCTGTGATGTGCTTATTATGAATAAATGCGACATGCTGGAGGAAGAGGAGCTGAAGGAGCTCGAAGGCGTTCTTCGCACGCTGCAGCCCAAAGCCAAGTTTATTCGCTCTATTCATGGGCAGGTGTCGCCAGCGGACATTCTGAATACGCATCTCTTTGATTTTGATGAAGCTAGCACATCCGCTGGCTGGATGAAGGAGCTTGAGAAGGAAAAGCATACGCCTGAAACCGAAGAATATGGTATTTCTTCCTTTGTGTACGAAAGAATTCGGCCTTTCGAGCCTTCGCGGCTGATGAGCTGGATGGAGGATTGGCCTGCGGAGATTGTGAGAGCCAAAGGGATTATGTGGCTGGCAACTCGGAACGATCATGCTCAAAACTTGAGCCAAGCAGGTCCCTCTGTTCGGTTCGGACCCGCAGGGTATTGGATAGCTGCGCTTCCAGAAGAAGAAAGAGTAGCTATCCTCGCGGAGGAAGATGACCAGATATCTCACTGGGATGCCACTTACGGGGATCGCATGAATAAGCTCGTATTCATTGGGATAGAGATGGATCGGGCAAACATTACAGCTTCGCTGGATGCCTGTTTATTGACAGATGCCGAGATGCTCGTTGATTGGCGTCAATTTGAAGATCATCTGCCGAATGCCATCATGGAATTCGAGGATGCCTAGGCAACAGAATGGAAGATGAGGGGCTCATCTTTCTTTTTTTACAGGTGGGGTCGATGGGGGCGGCGCCTGAGGAGAGTCAAGCTCATTGGATGAATTCCAACGAAGATGCGATTTTTGACACTTAAATGCCACTCTCATTGGACAAAATCCAACAAAGAGATGAATTTTGTGGTTTTCAGCGCCAATGTAGCTGCGCTTGTTGGATTTCATCCAATGAAAAGAAGATTAAACGTGTCTAAACGGCGATCTCATTGGATTTCGTCCAATCCGGGCTGGAAGGACGCTAACTTCTAGCGTGTCAAAGTACTCTGAAAAAGTGGGGGGAGTAGAGAGGTAAGGTAGTGGAGACATATAAGAGCAGAATAGTGTGCAAAGAGAAATAAAAAGTAAATTAGTAAGAGAAGTAGAGGTAGAAGTGAAGTAGTAAGTGAAGTAAGTAAGAGAAGTTAAACACAGGACATAGTGAACAGTGAGCTAGCGTTTACACGATGATCTAGCTGCAGGCTAGGTTTTTCTGAACAGGTGTTTGGGAGGGATCTATGGTCCTCTATTTCTCTGAAAAGGCACAATTTCCACGTGTATGGGGAACTACGTTCCGCTATATTTCTAATTTCTTCCTGAAAAAGCAAGGTGGAGGACAACTAAGAGCCTGTAGTTCCGCTCGGAGAGGAAACAGCTCGTTTTCCTCGGAATAAAGGACTCCAGTTCCCTTAGTCATGAGCGGGAATTAATTAAGCGGTTATGTGATCGGGTGATTAGCATGCCTTTTATATGAGGTAGATAGTGTGGAGGAACTGGCTTTGTGCGGCTCTTTTTTCGTTTGAGGGAAAGGGAGTAAGAACTAATGTTTGGTTGGTTATCTCGATTGCCCAAATCTATCGTTGGTATAGCCATTAGCTATATCTGGATATAGTTAAATTCAGTTACTACATAGCCACTTCTCTATGATATCTTTTTTATAACAAATTGTAGAATATGATGGTAAGGAGCAATTTACTGTGGAGCAATTACGCAAACAAGACCCTAAAATTGTTGAGGCAATGAATCTGGAGATTGGCCGTCAACGTGACAAAATTGAGTTAATCGCTTCTGAAAACTTCGTCAGCGAAGCGGTGTTGCAAGCGATGGGAACGGTTTTGACGAATAAATACGCGGAAGGTTATCCAGGGAAGCGTTACTACGGCGGCTGCGAGTATGTAGATATCGTTGAGGATATCGCGCGTGATCGTGCAAAAGAATTATTTGGCGCTGAGCATGCCAACGTGCAGCCACATTCCGGCGCACAAGCCAATTTGGCGGTATATTTAGCTGCTCTGAAACCTGGAGATACAGTTCTTGGTATGAACTTGGCGCATGGCGGTCACTTAACCCATGGTAGCCCTGTTAATGCTTCCGGAATCTTGTATAACTTTATTCCTTATGGAGTTAGAGAAAGCGATGGGTATATTGATTACAACGAGGTTCGCAAATTGGCATTCAAGCATAAGCCTCGTATGATCGTGGCTGGTGCCAGCGCATATCCTCGCACGATTGATTTTGAAGCATTAGGTTCGATTGCAAATGATGTGGGAGCGTTGTTCTTTGTGGACATGGCCCATATTGCCGGGTTAGTTGCGGCAGGGTTGCATCCTAGCCCAGTTCCACACGCCCACTTTGTGACAACAACGACGCATAAAACGCTTCGCGGACCCCGCGGCGGTATGATTCTTTGCCGCAAGCCTTGGGCTGCAGCGATTGATAAAGCGGTATTCCCAGGGACGCAAGGCGGGCCCTTGATGCATATCATTGCCGCTAAAGCTGTTGCTTTTGGCGAAGCGCTCCAAGCAGATTTTAAAACATATGCTCAAAATGTTATTCTTAACGCCAAAACGTTATCAGAAGAACTACTGGCAGAAGGTGTCAACCTTGTATCCGGAGGTACAGATAACCATCTGATGCTGATCGACTTGCGTAGTCTGGGTATCACCGGTAAAGAGGCCGAACATTTACTGGATGAAGTAGGAGTAACGGTGAACAAAAATGCGATTCCTTTCGACCCAGCGAAACCAATGATTACAAGCGGAGTTCGGATTGGAACGCCAGCTGTTACCGCTCGTGGCATGGATCAAGAAGCTATGAAAAAAATTGCCAAAATTGTGGCGTTAACATTGAAAAATCCAACGGACGAAGCTGTGCATAACAAAGTACGCGGTTTGGTAAGTGATTTGACAGCGCAATTCCCATTGTATCCAGGGTTGAGCTACTAAATTTAGATTCACCTCTGGGCCAAGTATTTGATCTTTGGATCAAATACTTTTTTTATTATAAGAAAATTTCTGACAAAAAGTTGGTGGGCATAGTGAAGTATGAATTTCCAGGTGCTTTGCTAAATCAGAAGATCCTATTATCAAAGGAATGTCTCATTGAAGAACCTAATTGTGTCCTGATTTTTGCATTCTATCAAGGTAAATTGATTCTTGTTAGACATAACTGCCGGGGGTGGGAGTTGCCTGGGGGGAAGAGAGAGAAAGGCGAGTCCGTTCTTCAAACGATCCGAAGGGAGATGCGGGAAGAGGCTGGAGGAGAGCTTGATGCGATTGAGAAAGTTGGTCAATACTTAATTTTCGAAAATGACGATCTAGTATTTGTGAAAAATATTTATATTTCCACAGTCAGTGTTCTTAGAGGGCTGCCGAGCGGATTTGAAACCAATGGTATCATGTTAGTAGATACGATTCCGAAACAAGTTGAGATAATGAATGAGGACACATTTAGTCCCTACATGAAAGACAATGTCTATATGATTGTTTCCGAATGGATTAAGGATCATCGATTTATTAGTGATAGTTACAAGGCTTGTCCTGAATGCTATGAAATAAATTATGAAGTAGACAAAACGAAATAAACGATATAACATTAGCGATGACAAAATATAATATGCTAAATAAGGGTGCAAGTATCCGATTTGGATGCTTGCTTAAAAGGGAAGTTCGGTAAAAGCCGACGCGGTCCCACCACTGTAATTGCCGAGTAACTCTTTCATATGCCACTGACTTGTTCACGAGATTGGGAAGGCGAAAGAGAAGCGATGACGCATGAGCCAGGAGACCTGCCTTTATTTATAGTATGTTACTAATTCTTTGGGGGTGGGAATTAGCAACAATAGATTATGCCACGGCATAATTCTTACTATTACAACATGTTATTCGTGCGAACGTATGTCTGTACAGCCACCCTAGTTTTTAAGGGTGGCTTTTTCTGCGCTGTTGTCCAAATTTGGTAGGAAAGAGGAATGACAAAGATGATTCATCGTTATGCTTCAAAACCGTTTATTGCACTTTTTATGTCTTTTGTACTCTTATTTTCTTCGCTAGGGGTTTTGGCAGGACCGAGCAGTCAGGCTCTTGCCAGTACAATTGGCCCAAGCTCAATCCGTGAATGGTTGCCAGCGCCGGGACAATTCACTAACGAAGCTGGTTGGGGCGCAACGGGAGATGTTAACTCGAAATGGACGAATACGCCCGGTTCAACGGGTGTGTCCCTAGGTGCATTTGGAGGAAGCATCGTTTACAAATTCGATGAACCAATTCAGAACAGCCCCAAAAATCCGTACGGCGTGGATTTCACCGTGTTCGGGAATGCCTTTGCTGGTAACGAAGAACCTGCTGGTGTAGCCGTAGCACAGGATGATGGGACAGGTAATCCGGGACCTTGGTTTTATATTGCTGGATCCGAGCATTACGAAGACAGCACGATTTGGGATTATAGGGTCACCTATATGAATCCCGAGCCAGATTTTACGAGCCCTAATGGTGTTAATGTGCCATGGGTTGATAATCTGGCAAGCAGTGGGAATGTAAAAACAAATAGCTTTCACAAACATGCTTATTATCCAATACCGGCAAATTATCCCAATGCCCCTGCGGATTTTAATAAACTATCGTATACGTATTCCGGAGTAAAAATAAACGTTAGGAAAAATGCTTTCGGTTATCCCGATACGCATGCAAACGGCAGTGCTCCCTATGATGTTCCTACCAATCCGTATCTAACATCTCCAGTAAAAGGTGACCCCATCGATATTAGCTGGGCTGTTGATAGTGCCGGTAAGCCTGTTGCTTTAACGAGTGTCAGCTTTGTTAAGGTTTACAATGCGGTTCAAATAGACGGTGGTGCCCTTGGTGAAATAGGCGCTGAAATTACTTCTTTGCAGAAGGTAACGGTCAATGATGCTGTTTATGAAACAGCCGATCTTTCAAGCATTGTATTGTCTGGGGTTGGTACAGATGTTACGAAGCAAGTTACCGTTACTTCTGGTGTTTATGTCTATGAGGATATCCGAATTAAAGCGGATAAAATTAAGATTACAGCTAACGGCACGGCAAGCCAAATTTTCGTCAATAATAAAAGCGGTACTTCAGGTACATTAATTGATAAAGAAATTTCATTGAGCGAAGACAAGGCTAAGATCGTTAGAGTAATTGCTCAAGAAGGAATAAATACGCCTAAGATTTACTATTTGAGTATTAAAAAAGAAGCAACCAATAAATTGGCGTTGAATACTTCGATTGCTAATGTCGATAACATGACAAAAGGCAATTATACAGACACAAGTTGGCAAGCGCTGCAAACTAGTTTGGCAGAAGCAAAAGAAGTGTCTGCGAATAGTTTGGCAACCCAGGATCAAGTTGACGTCACGTTAGCTAATTTACTGGCAGCTGTGCAAGGTTTGCAAAGCAATGCTCCTCCTGGCCAAATTACGGTTTCTGTCATCGTAAATGGTTTCAGCGCTATGGCTGGCAAAATCGTAAACCAAGCTAAAGCTGATACCGTTGTTGAAGAGGGCGCAACTGCTGCTTCTGCGATTAAGAAAGTGTTAGACGAGAAACAGATTTCTTTTGTTAATGCGAGCGGGAATTACATCACGAAAATAGGCGATTTGGACACAGCTGATGGCGGTTCCAAGAGTGGTTGGATGTACTTGGTCAATGGGCAATTTGCCGATGTTGGCATCGCAGATTATAAATTAAAGAGCAGTGACATCATTTCACTTGTTTATACAGATGATTATGAACAAGATATAACAACAACCGCTAATAAATCGGCACTGAATGCAAAAATAACTGAGCTTGATGCTTTGCAAAAGGGCAACTACACAGATGCAAGCTGGCTTGTGCTGCAGAGCAGCTTAACACTTGCAAAAGCAGTTTCCGCAAATACCAATGCTATTCAATATCATGCTGATAGTGCATTAGCAAAGATAACTACTGCATTTCAAAACTTAGTTACGACATCAGTCCCTCCGGTGACTCCACAGACGATTGCTGTTTCGTTCACTTTGAAAGGTACTAGTGCAGCAGCTGGTAAAAGCATTACTTTACCGAAAACAACTGTAAATATTGAATCAGGTCATACGGCAGCGTATGTAATTGAAAAGGTATTAACTGAAGCAGGCATTTCCTATGTCAATGAAAACGGCGTGTATATCTCAGATGTTGGAGGATTAGCAGCCTTTGACGGGGGACCTAACAGCGGCTGGCTATACTCCGTTGATGGCATTGACCCTGATGTAGGGATTGCCGACTACATACTAGACCATAATGCCGATATCGTGCTTCGCTATACGGATAATTACTTGGATGAGAATCCGCCAACACCACCACCGGGTCCAAGTGGTCCATCTGGCGGTCAGCCTTCAAGGATACCAGTGGTGCCAACAACAGTCGGTAATAATTCAGTTTTTGAAGTTCCGGCCGACAATAATCAAGGTTACTCAATCAAGGTATCTACAGATCTAAAAGACAAAGAGCTAATCACGGTCAAAATGCCTAACGTAAAATCGAAAGTACTCCTTAATCTAGAAGAAGTAAAGGACAGCATTCCAGCAATTACTGCAATTAAAGGAGACATTACCCTATCAATTGATAAAGGCACCGTGCTCAAATCGGGAGATCACAATGTCGAGCTCCTAACATCTATTAATACGGATGATAAGAGCATTCTAAATCTTATTAACAACAGCCTGAGCAGTGGCAGCACGAAGTTAACGAAATTGAACCAAGCGTTTGCTATGGGTAATGCCAATCAATCCGTTCTATTCGATAAGCCGCTTACATTCGTCATTAAAAATGGTAAAGGGCAGCTTGCCGGGTTTATTGAAGGAACGACGTTTACGCCAATCGAGATCTATGAGTCCGACACGCAAGGAATGGAAGCAACAAAAGGCAAGGAGAAGATCACCTACGCCTATGTGAAAGATAATGATTTGATCATTAGAACGAACCATTTCACGAGTTTCCTATCTTACACGGTAGGTGCTAAGGTAACCGAACCGACACCGGTATTTGATTGGAAGAAACTTTATACAGATTCAAATTTCGTCTCACCTTGGGCCATTGACGCAATCAACGATGCATCGCAGAAAAAGTTTATCGAAGGCAACGAAGGTAAATTCTCTCCTCAAGCTGCAGTTACGAGAGCAGAATTCACTAAAATCCTGGTCAACGTACTTGGTCTAGAAGTGAAGAAAGAGAATTCCATTCATTTCCAAGATGTTTCTCAGAATGATTGGTACTATCCTTACGTAAATACGGCTTATCAAGCTGGCATTATCTCCGGATACGACGCTGTACATTTCTATCCTAATGAGAAGCTTACACGTGAGCAGATGGCTGTGATCATCGCCAATGCGCTAGCTCTTCCAAAAGTAGATCAGATTACGGGCATTGAAGATATGGATCAAGTGTCCGACTGGGCCAAGTCTAGCGTTCAGACGATTGTGGCTAGCGAGCTAATGACGGGTTGGAATAATGGCTTTCAGCCAGGTGAAGAAGTAACAAGAGAAATGGCCATTGTCGTTGCTATGAGAGCTTACAAAAAAAGATAGCACGGAATTATAAGCTTGCAGAATGCATGGAGAAGGAGCAGAAAAATTTCTGCTCCTTCTCCAATATGTAATATGAAGTATTGGAGGGATCTAAGTGAGAACTATGAAAAAGCTTTCAACACTGCTTCTTATTCTTTGTCTTTATTTAAGCAGTTCGATTCAAGTTTTTGCAGCAGCGGATAAAGCAGAAATTTCCAAGGCTATTTCTAACACAGCCTCCTATTTGACCAAGACCGTTTCAGAACCGCAGGTAGGTTCTATTGGCGGAGAATGGGCAAGTATAGGGCTTGCTCGCTCAGGAAATACAATTCCGCAGAATTATTATGACAATTACTACAAGGTCGTAGAAAAGTACGTCAAGGAGCTTGGCGGCGTTTTGCATGACAAGAAATATACGGAGTATTCGAGAGTCATTCTAGCACTAACCGCCATCGGCAAAGATCCCTCAAATGTAGCGGGCTATAACCTGTTAGAGCCTTTGGGGGATTTCGACAAAACGATATGGCAGGGCATTAACGGCCCGATTTTTGCCCTTATTGCCTTAGACTCAGGTAATTATGAGATTCCTATTAACAAGAACGCGAAAACTCAAGCGACTAGGGAAATGTATATCGATGAAATTCTGGCAAGGCAGCTGGCAGACGGGGGATTTGCATTATCAGGTAACAAAGCTGACCCCGATGTGACAGGTATGGCTTTGCAAGCTCTCGCCAAATATCAGAATAAGGAAAACGTGAAAGCAGCAACAGCTAAGGCCATTGAAGCACTATCCAAAATGCAGAATAGCTCAGGGGGCTACGCTAGCTGGGGGACTGAAAATTTGGAAAGCGCGGCTCAAGTTCTCATGGCTTTATGTGAGCTTGGCATCGATCCGGAAGACCCTAGGTTTACTAAAAATGGTCATAATCTTATCGACATCCTATTAAGTTATTATCGAGAAGGACGAGGATTTCTGCATACGGCTGACGGCAGCGGTGAAAATCTGATGTCTACGGAGCAGGCATTTTATACGTTAGTCAACGTACAAAGAGTAGATGAAGGGAAAACTAGTCTCTACAACATGGTAGATGTAAAAAAGGATTCCCATACGAATCCGGGCAATGAAACCACGACGCCGGAAAACGGAGGATTACCGAACAAAAATAAAGATGTTAAGCCAAGCGTCATCGTTAGTCCTGGCAGAACTTTTGCTGATATTCAAGGGCATGTCAATCAGAAGTCTATAGAAGCGATGGCTGCCAGAAATATTCTTAACGGCATTTCTGACACCCAATTTGCACCGGATCGAACGATGACAAGAGCTGAATTTGCTGCCATTGTAACTAGAAGTCTGGGCTTAACACCAAAGGCAGCAGATATTTTCAAAGATGTCTCTGCAGATAGCTGGTATGCACCTTATGTAGGCACTGCCTACAGCTATAACCTCATCCAAGGAACATCAGCGGATACATTTACACCTGAGCAAACAATTACCCGGCAGGAAGCTGCTGTGATGGTTGCCCGTGCAGCCAAACTCAGTGGCATGGATACGAATGTACAGGACATCGAAATACGAGATATGCTTGCTCAGTTTACGGACTACACGAAAACCGCAGAATGGGCAAGAGCAAGTCTAGCTTTTTCTTACAAAGCACATATTTTATCGCAAGAAATGATAGAGATCCTGCCTGAAGCGGCTGTAACGCGCAGTGAAGTATCTGAAATGCTATACCATCTATTGATGGGATCTAAACTTTTGTGAAACAGGTGATCGAATGAAAATAACGAAAACGAAATTAGTTTCGGCCATCGTTATCGTGGTTGCGCTCGTAACCAGTTACCTGTTTATGGGACCGCAACCGAGCAACTCTGGGAAACTGCCCGCACGTACGGCGGAAGCTTCTCTTCAACCGGAGAAACAGCAGGAATCTCAGGTAGCAGTAGAAGGTAAGAATCAGGCGGGCCAGCAGCCTGATTCTTCTAAAGCAGAACCTTCAGCAGACCCGTCAACCAAGGACCAGCCGGTAAGTACGATTAAGCCGCCAGACGCAGCGCCTACGCAAACGCCGTCACCCGCAAAGGCAGAGGCAGTACCCGCAAAAGAGAGCGATAAAGACTCTACAAAGGAAACGCCGTCACCTGCTGCCAGCCAACCTGCTGTTAAGCAAGAAATTGACCCTAAGACAGGGAAAGATAAATACTTAACAGAGCCAGTTCCGTCTGGTAAACCTCTACCTGTTGAGCCACAGAACATCCAAATTTCTGACAAGGCAATGACAGCCACGATGTCCGTTACTTGCTTGACCATTTTGGATAACATGAAACTGCTGGATAAGGAAAAGGTGGAATTGGTGCCGAAGGATGGGGTCATCTTTCCAGCCGCGAAGGTAACTTTCTATGAAGGCGAATCTGTATTTAATGTGCTGCAAAGGGAAATGAAAAAGCAAAAAATTCATATGGAGTTTGTGAATACCCCCATCTACAATTCCGCCTATATCGAAGGGATCAACAATCTCTATGAATTTGATGTCGGTGAACTCTCAGGTTGGATGTTTAAGGTCAACGGCTGGTTTCCCAATTACGGAAGCAGTCGGTATCAGTTGAAAGAAGGCGACGTCATTGAATGGGTCTATACCTGTGATTTAGGACGTGATGTTGGCGACACCTATAATGCTTTAGGAGCAACAAAACAATGAAAGATGTTTTCTCAAGCTATCATCCTCTTGTTAACTTCCTTTATTTTGTGATGGTTGTTGGTTGTTCGATGTTTTTCTTGCATCCAGCCTGCTTGCTAATTTCACTTTTTTTCTCCTTTGCCTACTCCATCTACTTAAACGGGAAGAGGGCGATTCGGTTTAATTTTCTGGTTATGCTGCCAATGCTGATTGTAACGGCACTCATCAACCCTGCGTTTAATCACGAAGGGGTAACCATTCTGACTTATTTGGACAACGGGAATCCGCTCACTTTGGAATCCATTACGTTTGGCGCAGCCTCAGCGACTATGCTGATAACGGTCATCAGTTGGTTTTCTTGTTACAATGCGGTGATGACATCCGACAAGTTCATTTATCTGTTTGGCAAACTCATCCCGGCCTTGTCATTAATTTTTTCGATGGTGCTGCGTTTTGTTCCGACATTCAAGGCTCAATTCCAAAGGGTATCGGATTCACAAAAATGTATTGGCAGAGATATCTCGAATGGCAGCGTGATCTCACGTGTCAGGCATGGCATCCGAATAATGTCGATCATGATAACCTGGGTACTAGAAAATGCCATTGAAACATCGGATTCCATGAGAAGCCGCGGATACGGCCTGAAAGGAAGAACGGCTTATTCCAACTATACATTTGACCGGCGTGATCAGTGGGCTCTTGGTGCTTTAATGATGGTAGGGGGTTATGTCTTGATAAGTTCATTACGCGGAGCCTTGTATTTCAGATATTATCCGTCGATGAAAGGGCACGAAACTTCCATTTTTATGATTAGTTCCCTATGCGCTTATGCCTTAATGTGTGCAATTCCTTTAATTATGAATGTATGGGAGGATAGGAAATGGAAGCTTTTGCAATCGAAAATTTAACATTTTCTTATCCTGGCAGCGATAAATTTGCACTCGACAACATCTCCTTAACGATTGAGCAAGGGGAGTTTATTACCTTATGTGGAAAGTCAGGTTGTGGGAAATCGACACTGCTGCGCCATTTCAAAACCGTTTTAACGCCTCATGGCAAAAGAAGCGGCACGCTCCGCTTTGAAGGTGTAGATCTTGGCACGGTCGATACAAGAACGCAGTCATCCCAGATCGGCTTCGTATTTCAGTCGCCTGACAATCAAATTGTTACTGATAAAGTTTGGCATGAGCTGGCTTTCGGGCTAGAAAGCTTAGGATATAGTACACCTGCGATTAGGCTGAAGGTTTCTGAGATCGCTAACTTTTTCGGCATGCAAACCTGGTTCCATAAGTCCGTCTCAGAGCTTTCGGGCGGACAAAAGCAACTTTTAAACTTAGCCTCAGTGATGGTCATGCAGCCTTCGGTTTTAATTTTGGACGAACCAACGAGTCAACTTGATCCTATAGCTTCATCAGATTTTCTGAATACACTTGTGAAGGTCAATAGAGAGCTAGGAACAACGATCATCATTTCCGAGCATCGCTTGGAGGAACTTCTGCCTGTTTCTGACAAGGTAGCCATTTTGGACAACGGCAAAGTAGTTACCTTTGATACACCTAGGAATGTGGGCAAAGTACTTAAAGAAACGAAGGATGCGATGTTCTTCGCAATGCCTGCGCCAATGCGAATTTATTCTCATATTCCGAATGATTTGGAGTGCCCAATTACGGTTAGGGATGGCCGAAAATGGCTGGATGAGTTAGCTCAGACTACTCGTATCACTACAACTACGCCGGAAAATAGGCAAACGAATCAAGCAGGAAAAGTTGCAGTTGAGCTAAGGGAAACTTGGTTTAGGTATGAAAAAGCAGCCCCCGACATTGTGAAAGGTTTATCCGTTTCCGTTCATTCAGGTGAAATATATGCCATTTTAGGAGGGAACGGCGCTGGCAAAACGACCGCATTATCTCTCATTTCAGGCTTGAAAAAGCCATACAGGGGAGAAGTTAGGCTAGGTGGAAGAAAGATTCAAGATCTATCTGACAATGAGAAGTACGGTGGTTTGCTCGGGGTGCTTCCGCAAAATCCGCAAACACTTTTTGTAAGTAAAACCGTAGAAGCGGATCTTCACGAAATGTTCGTTGGCAGAAATGTAGACAAAGAGGTTTTGCAAGAAAAAATAGAGCAGGTGACTGAACTTTGTGAGCTTGGGGATCTTTTAAAAAGCCATCCATATGACTTGTCAGGAGGCGAACAACAGAGAGCTGCGCTTGCGAAGATCTTACTGCTTGAGCCTGAGATCTTGATGTTGGATGAGCCTACGAAGGGTCTGGACAACTATTTTAAGCTTAAGCTGGGAGAGATTCTTCAGAGCCTCAAGCTTGCAGGAACGGCGATCATCATGGTGAGCCACGATGTTGAATTCTGCGCCACTTTTGCGGATAAATGCGCGATGTTTTTTGACGGCAAGATCGTGTCAGAAGGAACACCGCGGGAATTTTTTACAGGCAACAGCTTCTACACTACGGCAGCAAGTCGAATGGCCAGACATTTGATTACCAGTGCGGTTACGACGGAGGATGTGATAAAGGCTCTTGGTGGGACTGTTCCGGAGATGCCTATTAGAACCAGGAAGGTACCGGAGTCACTGTTTATTACTAAGAAAGAAACAACCTCCCAAGAAGTTAATGAAACGGATCAAACGCCAGTTGATAAAAGGAAGCTATCCCAAAGAACAATCATCGCATCTTTTATAATTTTACTTATCATACCGTTAACCATATGGTTTGGTATTTATTATTTGAATGATAGGAAGTACTATTTTATCAGCTTGCTGGTTATCCTTGAAACCATGCTGCCGTTCGTAATGTTATTTGAATCTAGAAAACCCCAAGCGAGAGAACTGATCGTAATAGCTGTCATATGTGCAATAGCAGTGGCTGGAAGGGCTGCATTTTTTATGGTTCCTCAGTTTAAGCCGGTTGTTGCGATGGTGATTATTGCTGGTGTTTGTTTAGGAGGAGAAGCGGGCTTTCTTGTTGGTGTTGTTACAGGCTTCGTTTCCAATTTTTTCTTTGGACAAGGTCCGTGGACGCCATGGCAAATGTTTGCTTTCGGCATCATCGGCTTTCTGGCTGGCGTGCTATTTAAGAAAGGTATTCTAAGGAGAAATAAGGTGGCGCTATGTATCTTCGGAGGGTTAACAACATTTTTCATCTATGGAGGTCTTCTGAACCCCGCCTCTGTGCTCATGTCCCCTGTACAGCCAACCAAAGAAATGTTTTTGTTAGCCTATCTGCAAGGACTCCCCTTTGATCTCATACATGCCGTTTCTACAGTGATTTTCTTGTATTTTATTGCGAAACCTATGCTTTCCAAGCTTGATCGAATAAAGTTAAAATACGGTCTAATTGATTCTTAGGGGGATAGCGATGACAACTCTGCAACAATTAAAATATGTAATCGAGGTAGCGAACCGTAGATCCATTAATGAAGCTGCCAAGAGGTTGTTTATTACTCAGCCTAGCCTATCGAATGCGATCAAGGATCTCGAAGAAGAAATACAAATCTCCATATTTGAAAGATCCAATAAAGGGATAACACTTTCTAAAGAAGGCGTTGAATTCCTAAGTTACGCGAGGCAAGTCGTCGAACAGGCTGAATTATTGGAAAGCCGGTACTTGAATGCGAAGCCTTCTCCGCAGCATTTCTCCGTTTCCACGCAGCATTATGCTTTTGCGGTAAATGCCTTTGTCAGTTTGGTCCAAGAATTTGGATTAGACGAATATGAATTTGCGCTGCGTGAAACCAAAACGCATGAAATTATCGAGGATGTCAAAACGCTGCGAAGCGAAATCGGTATTTTATACTTGAATGAATTCAATGAAAAAGTGATAAACAAGATGCTTAAAGCGGCCAATTTGCAATTTAACAGTTTATTTAAAGCGAAACCACATGTTTTTATTAGTATTAAAAATCCATTGGCTAATCAGTCAATCGTCACCATCGAGGAGCTTCAGGAATACCCTTACCTCTCTTTTGATCAAGGCGAGTATAATTCTTTTCATTTTTCAGAGGAAATTCTGAGTACGATCTCTCATAAGAAAAGCATCCGAGTGACGGATCGCGCTACACTCTTCAATTTATTAATTGGACTAAATGGTTATACGATTTCAACTGGCGTATTGAACGCCGATTTGAACGGTAACGAAATCATTCCTGTCCCATTGGATTGTGAGGAAACCATCCATGTGGGGTGGATATCCCATAAGAATGCCATGTTAACCAAGCTAGGGGCGGCTTATATTGAAGCCCTGGAGCAGGCAATTTCCAAGTAAATTACAAGCATATATGCCCAAGCACTGTCCAAAATGATCGTTATAGCCCCAAACTATAGCTAGATATATGTTATTCGAATTACTTTATATCTGCGAATTTGTGATAATTTTTATATAACAAATTGAAGAGGGGTTTTTAATGATGGTAAAGAGCAGTGTATTGGGATACCCGCGTATCGGTGTAGATCGGGAATGGAAGAAAGCTTTAGAAGCATTCTGGGCAGGCAAGATTGAAGAGACAGAATTTCAAACTCGATTGCAAGAGATTCGCTTGACTCATTTGCGCAAGCAACAAGAGCAGGGTATCGATTTCATTCCGGTCAATGATTTTAGCTATTACGATCATATCCTGGATACAGCCGCTATGTTCGGTATTATCCCGAAACGCTTCTCTTATGAGGGTGGCGCTGTACCTTTATCTGTTTATTATGGCGTAGCTCGTGGAACGAAGGGTGCCGCAGCAAGCGAAATGACGAAGTGGTTCAACACGAACTATCACTATATCGTCCCTGAACTGGCTGATGCTTCCCCTGTGGTTACTGAAAATAAACCTCTTGTAGCGTACAGAGAAGCTAAGGAGAAGCTTGGTATCGAAGGGAAACCGGTCATCGTTGGGCCATTGACTTTCCTTAAGCTTTCTAAAGGGTACAGCGCATCGGAGACGGATACATGGTTGGAGCGATTAGTTCCCCTTTATGTCCAAATCCTTCAAGAGCTTGCTGAAGAGGGCGTACAATGGGTACAGATTGATGAACCAATTCTTGTAACCAAGTTAGGCCAGGATGACTTACAGAGATTGACGAAGATTTATGAAACAATTGCTGTAGCCGTTCCAAACCTTAACATCATGCTGCAAACGTATTTTGAATCGGTAGAGCACTATAACGACATTGTAAAATTGCCGGTCAAAGGAATTGGACTTGATTTCGTGCATGGATACAATAGCAATCTGCAAGCCATTAAAGCGCTTGGTTTCCCGGCTGACAAGGTGCTAGGTGCAGGTGTCATTGACGGACGCGGTATTTGGAAAGCGTCGCTACGTGAGAAGTTACAGCTGCTTAATGAGCTAACGGAATTCGTATCTACGGATCGTCTCATTGTGCAGTCCTCATGCAGCTTACTTCATGTTCCGGTAACGACAGAGCGCGAGACGAAACTTACAACAGCATTGAGAAACTCTCTTGCATTTGCAGATGAGAAGCTCGGCGAGCTTGTTCTTTTAACGAAAGCATTAGCTTCAGGTACCGAGGGAGTCATAGATGAACTTGTCAAAAGCGATCAGGCGATTCAAGCCTTGCAGCAATCTGAGGAACGCAACCGTGTCAACATTCAGCAAGCTGTCGCAGCACTAAGCAATCAACAACCGGAGCGTTCCCATCCATTTGCCGAGCGTCATCAAGCTCAACAGGCCAAATGGCAGCTGCCTATTTTTCCGACTACGACCATCGGCAGCTTCCCGCAATCGGCAGAAGTGCGCAAAGCGCGTCAATCGTGGCGTAAAGGCGAGTGGAACAACGAGCAGTATGCGCAATATATCCGCGATCAGATCGACACTTGGGTCGATTTGCAAGAAGAGATCGGTTTGGATGTTCTTGTACACGGAGAGTTTGAACGTACAGATATGGTCGAGTTCTTCGGTGAAAAGCTGGCTGGTTTTGCTTTTACACAGAACGGTTGGGTACAGTCCTATGGTTCTCGCTGCGTGAAGCCGCCGGTTATTTTCGGAGATGTGGCGTTCACGGGTGAAATGACGGTTGAAGAAACGAAGTATGCCCAGTCCAAAACTTCACGTCCTGTAAAAGGGATGCTGACAGGACCGATTACCATCATGAACTGGTCGTTCGTTCGTGACGATATTCCGCGTGAGCAGATTGCTTATCAATTGGCTTATGCGCTTAGACAAGAAGTGGAGGCACTTGAGCAAGCAGGCATTGGCATGATTCAGGTCGATGAGCCAGCTGTTCGCGAAGGTCTGCCGCTGAAAGAAGAAGAGCAAGCAGGCTACCTTGCATGGGCAGTCAAAGCTTTCCGCATCACCACATGCACCGTACAGGAAACAACACAAATCCATACACATATGTGTTATTGCGAGTTTCATGACATGATTGACTCCATCGAAGCGATGGATGCTGATGTTATTTCCATTGAGACATCCCGCAGCCATGGTGAATTGATTCATAGTTTTGAGCTAAATACTTACAAGTTAGGCATCGGTTTAGGGGTATACGATATCCACAGTCCGCGTGTTCCTAGTGTAGAAGAAATGACAGGCATGATCGAACGAGCACTACGCGTATTGGACGCTCGGTTGTTCTGGATTAATCCGGATTGTGGTCTGAAAACACGCGGTTTCGAAGAGACAGTTGCATCCTTGCGCAACATGGTTGAAGCGACGAAGATTGCTCGTGCCAATCATGCTGCAACGGTGTAATTCGTTAGATATAGGGATTTAGTTAAAAGAGCAGATCTGCGATTGCAGCTGCTCTTTTTTTTTAGCGAGAGAGGGCAAGTAGCAGCATAGTTTTGCCGCTTCCCGAATACTTCAAGTATGAGCATAGAATTTCCAGAACATGCTTTGAAATAGGGGGAGAACAAGGTGAAGAAACAAGTTCTTATTTGCTTGATGCTAGGTTTAGTTCTCACGTTGTCAGCCTGTCTGTCGTCAAAAGACGCTTTACCCTCACCGAATCCATCGGAGCAGCCACCTGTAACAACTCCAGAGCCCGCACCTACGTTGACACCCACGCCAACTCCAACACCTGTGTCATCGCCTTCAGATTCTCCAATTGCGCTTTCACCCACACCGACAGCAACGCAAGCACCAGGATTTATTGCCCCAACGCACTTCGAATATCCAGATGCGGTACGCGGAATTTATGTGACAGGTTGGTCGGCTGGCGGGGAACGTATGTCTAAACTTCTTTCACTCGTGGATAACACGGATTTGAATGCAATGGTGATAGATATGAAGGATGATGATGGCTATATGACCTTTAAGCCGGAAGGAAAGCTTGCGGAATTTGGCCAGCCTTACATCAAGGATCCCAAAGCACTTTTGAAAACACTCGAGGAACATAAAATCTACCCAATCGCACGAATAGTCGTCTTTAAAGACACGGTTATGGCAAAAAAACGGTCTGATCTTTCTTTTATAGATGGCAGCAGTATTTGGCGTAATTCGAATGGTGATAGTTTCATTAATCCATTTCTTAAAGAAACGTGGGATCATAATGTTGAAGTAGCAAAATTAGCAGCAGAGCTTGGGTTTAAAGAGATCCAATTTGACTATGTTCGCTTCCCGGAAGGCTTTGAGAGCAGGGACAGTGTCCTCAAATATGCAATGGGTGACTACAAGGATAAAAAACCTGCGAAATTTGTGCAGGAGGAAAAAGACTACGCCGAGGCTACTAAGAAGTATCAAGATGATCTAGCTTCCTTGGAATTAAAGTTGGCAGGTGCTTCCAATGCCTACAATCTAGAGAAGAACGATGCCAATAAAAAAGTCATGGATGATGCCCAAAAGAGCGTGTCTGACCTTAAAAGAGGAGCGCCTCGCACGCCGGATTTTAGCGATAAGGCACGTATGACGCAGCTTCGTGTGGATGCTGTCAGCGATTTTGTTGCCTATGCCAAAGATCAACTTAAACCGTACGGCGTAGATGTTTCTGTGGATATATTCGGCTATACAGCCACGTTGCCTGAAGCTCCAGGGATCGGCCAAAACTTTAATCGCATTTCTAGCTCGGTAGATGTTATTTCCTCTATGATATATCCAAGCCATTGGTCTAACGGTTATTTTGGTATTTCAAGACCAGATAAAGAACCGTATAACCTTGTTGCCGAGTATATGAAAGCAGAGAAAGCGAAGTTTGCACAGCTCCAGTCTCCACCCCAATCGCGTCCGTGGATTCAAGACTTTACAGCAAGCTGGTTAGGCGCCGGCAATTATATCAAATACGGCAAGGCAGAGGTAGATGCACAAATTAAAGCTTTACACGATGCAGGTGTCCCGGAATACCTCATCTGGAATGCAAACAATAATTATTCAGAGGGCGTAACCTATATTCCGTAAAAAAGCAGCGGCTGTCTTGGACATTATTTACAGTCCTAGATAGCCGCTTGTTTCATTTATAAAAGGACTTGTATTACCTAGACATCCATGGTATATTATGAAACCTGCCTTACAAGAAGCAGGATGTAACCTGTTGAATAGTAAAAAAAAGAAATTAAAAAAAGTACTTGCTAAAAGAAAATCAACATGGTATATTACTTCTCGCTGCTTCGGTAACGCGGCAGTGAACGAAAGAAATTGATCTTTGAAAACTGAACAACGAGTGAGTAAGCACGAACGAGAAATCGTTCAAAAAAAGAGATTATTTTAATCTCGCTAGCAAGTCAATGAGCTATTCAGCTTTCAGATATAAGGACGAGCAATCGTCTGACCCTTAACGGGGTCCCCGAAAAGTAATCGGAATTCTCTTCGGAGTTTCACTTCACTTTTTGGGGCTTCATAGGGATCTTTGATTGCAGATCAAAGTCTCAACTATTATGGAGAGTTTGATCCTGGCTCAGGACGAACGCTGGCGGCGTGCCTAATACATGCAAGTCGAGCGGAGCACTTCGGTGCTTAGCGGCGGACGGGTGAGTAAC